>JBLIDK010000003.1:0-81438 GCA_047632595.1 Sphingobacteriales bacterium | reverse complement strand
TGTCCCAATAATAATTCCTAGTCCAACTTGACCCAAAATTTTAAACTTACCCGCTAAACCTTGCTTGTCTTTTTTAAATACTTTAATATAATCGTCTAAAAACCCGATAGACCCTGTCCATATAATGGTGATTATCATTAATATGATGTAAATATTATGCAGTTGAGTAAATAATAGTGTTGGAATTAAAATAGAAGATAGTATGATTAGTCCACCCATGGTTGGCGTACCTGCTTTTTCCATTTGACCTTCTAAACCCAAATCACGAATTGATTCACCTACTTGTTGTTTTTGCAATAAGCGAATGAACTTTTTACCAAAAACTAATGAGAAAAATAAAGAAGTAATAAGAGCCATAGCGGTTCTAAAGGAGATGTACTGAAATACTCCTGCACCAATAAGGTCAAATTGTTGATCTAGATATGTAAATAGATAGTATAACATTAGCTTTCGAATAAGTTTAAAAGTTCTTCTTTGTCATCAAAATGGGTTTTTACTCCATTTACTTCTTGATATTTTTCATGTCCTTTTCCAGCAATAAGAATTATATCGCCTTTACTAGCAATGTTGTAAGCAGTTTTAATTGCTTCTCTTCGATTGCTGTTCACCATTACTTTTCTTTTATCTCCGGCTCCAACTCCACCCATCATTTCGTCTAAAATAATGTTGGGGTCTTCACTTCTTGGATTATCTGCTGTTAGGATTATTTGATCGCTGTAATGAACTGCTACTTTTGCCATCAAAGGTCTTTTGGTCTTATCTCTATCTCCGCCGCATCCTATAACGGTAATTATCTTTTCTCCTGCCACTCTAATTTTTTGAATGGTTTGAAGCACGTTTTTTAGTGCATCGGGAGTATGTGCATAATCAACAATTCCTATTACCCCTTCTTTGTTAATGAAGTACTCAAAGCGTCCTTCGGCTGAATGAAGCTCACTTAGCGATACTAATGCCTCAAAACGCTCAATATCCAACAGTTGGGCTGCGGACAAGACTGCCATTAAGTTGTAGGCATTAAACTCACCTACTAGTTTAAACCAAGTCTCATGACCTTCAATGTCTAAAAGCATTCCCTGAAAATTGTTCTCAAGTATTCTTGCTTTAAAATCTGATGGCGTTTGTAAAGAGTATGAATACTTATGTGCTTTGGTGTTTTGCAACATTACCATACCCCTTTTATCATCAGAGTTTGTTAAGGCAAATGCGTTTTTAGGCAAGTCATCAAAGAATTTTTTCTTTACCGTAATGTACTCGTCAAATGTTTTGTGGTAGTCTAAATGATCATGAGTAATATTTGAAAATATTCCACCTGCAAACAACAACCCCGCAACACGTTTTTGATGAATTGCATGTGAACTTACTTCCATAAAACAGTGCGTACATCCGTTTTGAACCATTTCGGCAAGTAGACTGTTTAATTGTATTGGATCTGGTGTAGTATGCGTGCTTGAGATTATAGTTTGTTCAACCATGTTTTGAACGGTTGATATCATTCCAACTGGATAACCAAGAGCGGTAAAAAGTTTGTGTAACAGAGTTACAATGGTTGTTTTTCCATTTGTTCCTGTTACTCCAACTAGTTTTAAATAATCAGAAGGATTATCGAAATAATTCGAAGCCATTATACTTAAAGCAGCCGCACTGTCATCTACTTTTATATAGGTTACTTCATCAGAAAAACTAAGTGGGAATATTTCACAAACTACTACGCTGGCTCCAAGCTCAATCGCTTTACTAATATATTTATGACCATCAACTTGTGAGCCTCGAATTGCTACAAAAACGTCATTCTTTTTTACTGCCCGTGAATCGAATTGAATGTTTTCAATTTTCATTACCGCTGTACCCCGAGTTTCAGATATGGGCACTTTATAAAGAAGGTCTGTTAAGTGATGTATCATAGTTCTAAATCGATGTATATTGACTCCCCTTTATTTGCGCGCATGCCCATAGGCATTGACTGCCTAATTACACGCCCTACGCCATTAACATTCACTACTAGTCCTTGATTTTCTAATAAGTACAAAGCATCTTTCAGTCCCATTCCCATAACATTAGGAACAAGTCCTGCAATTACATCATGATCTCTTAATTCTATAACTGAATCAGCACGATAAGGACGAACGAAGCCTTCGTTTTGCACTCCGACGTATGGAATTTTTAATGCTTCATAAACTATTTTTGTGTCCTTTGCTGCACCTCTTTTAGCTATCGGTGATTTCGATTTTTCAGTTTCTAATTGGTATCTAAAATCTTCGTGCATGTCAAAACGCGAGGAGTAAACTTTATCCGAAATTTCTCTAAATATTGGTCCAGCAACTAGATTACCGTAATAAACCGATTTTGATGGTGCGGTAACAACTACTATACAACTGTACTTAGGATTATCAGCAGGAAAGTATCCTGCAAAAGAAGCTTGATAAGCAATTTTGGTTTTGTACCCAGATCTTCCTTCCGCTATTTGAGCTGTTCCTGTTTTTCCTGCAATTTTATAAACTGTGTTACTTAAGTTTCCAGCTGTCCCTCTTTCAACTACCCCTTCTAGAAGTAACTGAACATCTTTTAAGGTTTTATTAGAACAAATCTTATCGTTTATTACTCTGGTTTTTGGAGTACTGATGCTTTTTCCTCTTTCTTTAATTTCCTTAACAAAAACAGGACTAATCATTTTGCCATTATTAGCAATAGCATTATAAAAAGTAAGCATTTGTAATGGTGTCATAGTAACTTCATATCCAACACTCATGTATGGTAATGATACTCCACTCCAATATTCATCGTCTGGTGTTTTGATTCGCGGTTCACCTTCTCCAACTATTTTTAAATCCAAAGGTTCATTAAGCTTCATGCGATATAAATGGTCAACAAACTTCTGAGGTTTACTTTTATAGTTATCCTCAATAATTTTGGCAATTGCCACGTTTGAGCTCACTTCGAAAGCGCGTTGAACAGTAATGGTTCCCCAACCACCCTCACGGGTATCTTTAAGAGTTAAATCATAAAATTCTATTTCGCCATTTCCAGTTGCAATAGAATCTTCAAGTTCTATATACCCATCTTCTAAAGCGGCAATAATTGAGGCCAGTTTAAATGTTGATCCTGGCTCGGTACTTTCACCCACGGCATAATTGTATGCTTCAGCATAAACTCCAGGCGACATTCGTGTTAAATTCGCTATTGCTTTAATTTCACCAGTAGAAACCTCCATTAAAATCACACACCCATGATCTGCATCGTGAATTTGAAGTTGAGTTTGTAATGCTTTATGCGCAACATCCTGAATATTTACATCTATTGAGGTAATAATGTCTAAGCCATCTTTAGGTTCAATTTCTTCTTTGTCATTTATAGGCAACCAATGACCACCAGAAACTTTTTGCATTAATCGTTTTCCACTCAGACCACCTAAATAATCATCAAAGGCTCCTTCTAAACCCACTCTGAAATCCTCTCTCTTGTATCCAATTGTTCGGGCCGCTAATGCTCTAAATGGTTTAACTCTCTTGTTTTTTTGCTCCACTATAAAACCACCTTTGTAACGCCCTTTTCTGAAAAGTGGAAAGGTTTTCAATTCTTTTAATTCAGGATATGTAGCCTTACGCTGAATTAAGTGATACCGACTTCCATTTTTTCTAGCAGAAATTAATTCTCTTTTATACCCTTCGGTAGACTTGTCTTTATAAAATCTGCTTAAGCAATAAGCTAGGCTATCAATATTCTCATAAAATATTTCATCGGTAATTGAACTTGTGTTTAAGTCTAGATGTATTTCATAGCTGGGTAAAGAGGTAGCTAGAAGACTTCCATCCGAAGCATATATGTTACCACGAATAGCCTCAACGTTTACTAAAGCTTTAGAGGCACTATCAGCCAAGTGCTGCAAGTCGTCGCCATGTACAGCTTGAATTTTAATTACCTGAAACATTATTCCACCCGCCATAATCAGCAAAATTGTAAATGCCAAATACACGCGAATCAATATATTCTTGCGGATACTCATTCCTTTGGTAACTCAACTAGTTTTGGTGGTACACGAGATTCTTTTAAACCTAATTCTTCTACTCTTACTGCTACTTCAGTTTGTTTACTTTTATGCATTAAGTCAGCACTTCGGGTTAAATACTCCCATCGATATTCTTTAAGTTCTTTTGTTAATGTTTCTATTTCTCTTTTTTCTTTTTCACTATTGTAGCGATTACTGATTTGGATTAAGGCTAAGAAGAAAAGGAGAATGATAAATGGCATTAATGAAGCAACACCCTCTTTGCTTAGATTTCCCGTTTCAATAAGGAGCTGAAGAAAATTTCTTTTCTTTCCTCCGCTGTTTTTTGGCTTCTTTCTAAACTCGTTCATATCTTTTCAGCTATTCTAAGTTTAGCGCTTCGGGCGCGATTATTTCGCTCACATTCCTCGTCTGTCGGACTAACCGGCTTACGAGTAATTACTTTCAAAGCATTTAAATGATTGCCAAAGAAATCCTTTTCAATTTCACCATCGAACTTGCCTTTATTAAAAAGGTTTTTAACTAAACGATCTTCTAATGAGTGGTAAGACATTACAACAAGTCGCCCACCTGGTTTCAAAATTTCAATGGCTTGAAGAAGCATTTCCTTTAAGGCTGTTAATTCATCGTTTACTTCAATACGTATGGCTTGAAAAACCATTGCAAAGAATTTATTCTCTTTAAATTTTGGTGCTAATGACAAAAGGTGAGACTTCAACTCTTCGGTTGTTTCGATTTCCTTACCTAAACGGGCGTTTACAATTGCCTTAGCCACTAAATGTGGGCGAGGTACTTCTCCATAAAGACGAAGTATTAGCATGAGTTCTCTTTCGGCGTAGGTATTAACTACATCAAATGCGCTAAGAGCTGAATCTTGATTCATGCGCATGTCTAAGCGACCATCAAAACGAGTTGAAAAACCACGAACGCCTTCATCGAATTGGTGAGAACTAACTCCTAGGTCAGCAAGAATACCATCAACTGGAGTTCCCTTGTAAAATTTTAAATAACGTTTTAGATGTCTAAAATTTCCTTCAACTAATTTGAAACGATTGTCTTCTAATGCATTTTCAACGGCTTCAGCATCTTGGTCAAATCCAAATAGCTTTCCCTTTTCGTTTAAAGCATTAAGTATTTCTTGCGAATGTCCACCCCCACCAAAAGTAACATCCACGTAAGTGCCATTGGGTTTGATGTCCAAACCTTCTATGCACTCGGTCAGCATTACTGGACTATGGTAGGTCTTTGTCATCATCGGTAGGAAGGTTTCCCATAACGTCTTCTGCTAAATCAGCAAAATCATCTGGTTCATCAGTCAATAAATTATCGTAATTCTTTTTGTTCCAAATTTCTATTCTATTTGAATAAGCAAAAAGAACAAGCTCTTTGTCAATTTCAGCATATGAACACAAGGTTTTTGGAAGGAGTATTCTACCGTTGCCATCCAAAGTAAGTTCAGTGGCACCTCGATAGAAGTATCGAACAAAATTTCGATTCTTCTTCACGTACATGTTCAACTTGTTTACTTGGGCAGAAATGGTTTCCCAAGATTTATATGGGTAAAGTGTAAGGCATTGTTCGAAGCCACGATTCACTACAAAGCGCTCGTTATTATCTGGAGACAGTTGCTTCTTAAGTCCGGCTGGCAATAGCAAGCGGCCTTTGGCATCTACCTTACAAATAAATTCTCCTAAAAATTGTGACATACCCATATTCAACGCATAAAATTAGGTATTCTCACCACTTTTTCCCACTTCTTACCACAAATGCTTTAGAAAAGTTATCCACAGAAAGTGTGTAACACTCCTGTAATCAGGTTAAAAGGGTTAAAAACGAAGTATTTTTGAATTTTAAAAATAACCACAAAAAAAACCCTTCAATCTGCAAAAACAGAAAGAAGGGTTTACAATGTTATTTTTATATTTAACTACTCCTTAATAAAGGAAGTATTGCCAAGATGTTGGAAATTAGATGTCAATTTCACACTATAAACTCCTGACGGGAGAGAACTAATGTCAAGGCCATTTGAAGAACTTAACTTATTCTCTATGACCGTGCGTCCAGTTAAATCATATACTTTTGCAGAAACTTCATTTGACTTATATTTTCCTAAAATATCAAAGTAAACAATTCCATTGCTTGGATTAGGATAAAGATTCATTTCCAATTCTATGTTTGATTCAATAAATGCTGGAAATTGTGAAATTGTGACAGATTGTGTCTTCGTATCCGAACCGGCATTGTTTGTAACCGTAAGGCTCACATCGTAATTTTTATATTCAGAAAATACATGGTTAGGATTTGGTAAATTGCTGGAAGCACCATCACCAAAATCCCATAAATAAGAAGAATAAGGACCATTTAAAGAAGAGTCAATAAAAGAGACGCTAATTCCTTTTACATCAAAACCAAAATTAGCAATTGGTGCAACTTGCTCTTCTTTTTCTGCGGTGGTAATTCTTAAACTATCCACAGCAATTCTATCGCCAATTTGCAATGATTCATCCTCTAACATAAATAACCATCTAAATTGAACCACTGGCAATCCTTCTAAACTATCAGGTAAAGTTGTCTCTGGGCTATTAAAAACTGCTGGAGGGTTTCCAGAATCACTTGGTGCATCTGGAGTGGTGGAGTGTCTATGTCCATCCATGTTCGTCCAGTTTCCAACAATACCTATTCTATATTGTAGTTGTATTCCTGCTACTCCTCCTCTTGCATTTCTTACATTTCTACCGGTCCATCGAAAATTTATTCCTGTAACTCCTTCTGTATTTAATGCTAAAACAATTGCTATAGGGAAGGGGCCTCCGCCACTTAATGCACCAACACCAGTTGACAAAATTCCCATGCCCGATAACTCATTATTTGTTACTGTGCCAACATTTTCGCCATCGTAAACTTCTAAAGGCATATCTAATGTTGCTTGTAGATCTGTCGGTGGTGGAACTCCTGGTTGCACAACAAGTGCTACATCATCCACAGCCCAGCCACTCATTCCCAAAGGGTAATTTACATTGTCTGAAACTGAAAATCCATCAAAAATATAGTCACCTGCGACTAACCCGAAGGGCGTTGGGTTTTTCTGCGCACTAATGCTTAATATAAAGGCAATTATGCCTAAAGAGAGTTTAATTCTTTTCATTGGGGGGAGTTTTAAGTTTAATCCAAAGAATCCAAAATCAACTAAGTTGATTTTGGATTTAGTTTTATAAATATACGATTTTTAATTAATCGTTACTATTCTTGTTTGGCTTATATTTAAGCCTTTAACCTTTAAAATATATGTTCCTGATTTTAGTTCGCTAACATCTAAACTTGTTTCTATTGCAGATAAGTTCGAACGCATTGCTATGTGACCTAAAATTGAATGGATCTCAACCGTAGTTCCTTCACTAAATGAATTCAGTCTTAAAGTAATAAAGTCATTCGCTGGATTTGGAAATACCTTTAACTTTTCAAAATCACTAGTAACAACTGCTGTTGATCTATCATTCAACACTTCCATAAAAACAAAAGCTGTATCGCACAATCTTACGTCTGAAGTAGTGTCGTCACAAACAGCATAACTAAAGGTATCGAAACCAAAATACAAAGTGTCAGGAGTATACTCAATAGCATCTCCGCTTACAGCTACCGATCCATTTTTAGGTTGAGCAACTACTGCAAGGCTCGCAACATCTAATGAACCGTCAGGATCAAAGTCATTTGCTAAAACCTTTACATTCTTTGAAAAGTTTTCAAATGTTGAGGTTTCATCATCATTTAGAACAGGTCCGTTATTCACATCCGTATTCAAAACAATAATTGCATAGTCTTCCACTTCACCTCTTGATTGACCACCACATGCCAAAGGAGCTGCAGATTGTGTCATTCTAATTCTAAGTGTTGTTTTACCAAACAAAGCAGCAGCCGGTGGGGTGACTGTCCCATCAAAACCATCTGTATTAGAATTTGGAGTTAAAGTTACCTCTTCACCAATATCGCCAAATGACCCGTTTTGATTCCAATCGATAAATGCAGAAGCTAAATAGTTAGCAGTTGTATTATTCTTTTTCATTGCTAGTGCATAACCTACACTTCTTTCCATGACTGCTGTATGCTTTTTAGTATGATCTTGGTATCCATCAGGACCTCCACCTTCACCGCAATCAGAAGGATTAGTTATTCCACCTGCAATTGTTACCTCATTTATAAAATTGGTATTTGCATCAGCACAACTTCCTGCTCCAGCAGCTTTACAATAACAAAATCCAAACTCAGCATTCTGTCCGATAGTCACTTCATAATCACCTGCTGCATTATCAACACCTTCAACCGTTAAAAAGTAAAATCCGGCAGATAGTTCAGCTATTACTCTTCCTGTTTCATTACTTTCTCCTATAATCTTAGCATCGCAAGCAGAACTTAAAAATAATTTAGCGTCTATTACAGAAGTAGAGCCATCAAAAACCCAAGTACATGTTGCTGGAATTTTAACTAAGTAAACGTGATCCTCAGATTCTAAAAAGCTAATGTCATTTCCTTCCCCAGTAGTTGATCCACTCACTGTAGCTGGTGCAGTAGCATTGAAGTCGAATAAACATGCTGGTGCAATTGTTACTGTATAATCTTCCACTTCATAAGTCACTTCAGCTTGACAAGGACTCGTGATTGGCAATGGATTAGGAATTGATCCATCAGTTGATGCAGGTGCCGCATTACTTAACATTACTCTCATTCTAGTACTACCTAACATCGCATCAGCTGGAACGGCGACAGAAAAGGTATAATTGTCTCTACCAGCTTTGGTATCATCAACTTGCTCACCATCTTCAAAATTTCCATTTTGATTCCAATCAATATAAACTGCTCCAGTACCACCAGCAACACCAGTATTTCCTCGTTCTAATGAAAGCGAAATAGTTGAACCTTGATTAATTACAGCGGTATCTGTAGCAGTAAAATCTCTGTAGCCGTCACAAACAGTACTTTTTGCTATACCTCCTGGCATAATAACAGCGGCAATAAAATCAGATCCATCGCATGTTCCAACAGAAGCACAATATTGAGCGTTACTGCTAAGTGAAGTTGTCACGAAAACAACAGTTATTAATAGGTTAAATATATTTTTCATTAGTTAATAATTAATATTTTGGTATAAATGATGTGGAGTTTTAGTTTACAACTAATGTTTTTGTGTTTCCTGAGACCTTTACAAGGTAAAGTCCTTTTGGAAGATCATTAACTGACATCGTTACCATTTGGTCTCTGGTTATAAGTTCCTTTGCAACTTCTCCTAAAAGATTGCTTATAACTATAGTATTTTGACCAAAGTTTTCAAATTCAAACGAAATCAGAGAAGAACTTGGATTGGGGAACATTTTAAACTTTTCTGCCTTTACATCCTCTACTGAGGTACCAGGACCATCCCCTTCTACCATAATAAAGTCTATTTTGGTCAACGTATCTTTTCCAACTTCGTTGGTCACGGTAAATGTAACCGTAAATGTACCACCTATGTTATAAACTTTAATAGGGTTCTTTACTGTAGAAGTTTCACCATCTCCAAAGTCCCATAGATATTCAGTTGGGTTTCCGATTGATTCACTTGAAAATGTAATTGGTTCTTCGGTTTTAGGATTAGATTTATCCACTGAAAAAGCAGCTGTAGGAGCCTGTGGGGTAGCGTCAAGAGATTCAACAATTATTTCATCCAAAGTAATAGCATCCGTATTACAAAATACGCCTGCAACTGTATAGCAAATCCATCTTAACTGAACAACCGGTTGTTCTTCTAACTTAACTGGAAACTCGAAAGGTCCAAAATCGGTATAAGTGTTTCCATCAACTCCTGTCTTTGCCAAATACTGATGTCCTGCAACATTATTCCATGCGCTGTCTTCAGCAGAATTTCCAATACGATACTGTAATTGTAATCGAGTTTCAGTTTGACCATTTAAAACTGCCGTTGCAGCTTTCCAAGAAATTTGTATCTGCTTTGCTCCTATTGTGTTCAAAGCAATACCTACACCTAAGGCAGATTCTCTCTCAACAGTTTCGGTTCCTTGAGTGGCAGTTGGGCAATAATGCCTAATTGTTATACCATCATCACCTCTACTGTTAATATATCCTGCAGCAGATTCTACAGCACTTGGTAACATAACCGTAATTGCCTGATCCTCTGTTGGTCCATCTGGAGATTCGTCTGAAAAAAATCTTTCTGCGCGCCAACCTTTAAAATAGGATGGATAGCTGTCAGAGAAAGTTAATATTTCAAGCTTTCCATTAGCTATTTGATAAGGAATTGGATCAACACTTTGTGCAAAAATGTGATTTGTAAGTATTAATAAAATTGGAATTAGTAGTGTTCTTTTCATAAAAAATAAAGTATAATATTAGTCATTCTGTTTTAAAGATTCATTAATAAATAAATGGTTGCATCAAATGTAAACATTTTTATAAAGTCTCTTTCAACCATCTATAAAATTCTCGGTGCCATAAAACACCATTTTGTGGATTTAATACCCAGTGACCCTCTGTAGGAAAATACAAAAATCTGCTTTTAACCCCTAGCATTTGAGCGGTATTAAAGGCTTGTATTCCTTCACTCACTGGAACTCTAAAATCTTTCTCTCCATGAATTACCATGATTGGAGTATTCCAATTCTTTACGTATAAGTGCGGAGAATGTTTCGTGTAACTATCAGAAATTTTATCACTCCACCAATTTCCACCTATATCATGATTTGCAAAAAACAATTCTTCGGTTGTTGCATACCAACTTTCAAAGTTAAATAAACCACAATGTGAGATAAATGACTTAAACCTTCCTTCATGATTTCCTGCTAACCAATAAACTGAATAACCTCCATAACTTGCTCCAACGGAGCCTAACCTATTCTCATCTACATAGGTTTCTTTCGAAACTTCATCTATAGCGCTTAAATAATCATTCATTGCTTGACCACCCCAATCGCCACTAATTTGATCATTCCATTCTTGCCCAAATGTTGGTAACCCTCGTCTATTTGGCGCAACAACAATATAACCTTGTGCTGCCATTAACTGAAAGTTCCATCTATATGAGAAAAACTGACTTACTGCACTCTGTGGTCCGCCTTGACAATACAATAAAGTTGGGTATGTTTTTGTTGAATCAAAATTAGGTGGATAAATAACCCATGTCAACATCTCTTTGTCGTCTGTTGTTTTTATCATTCGCTTCTCAACACGTCCTTTCTCAACTTTCGACCATAATTTTTCATTCTCTCTTGTTAATGGCTCGACATCCCCTTTCTTTAAATCAATGGTATAAAGTTCTGTTGGCGCACTCATACTTTGCCTTGATGCTACCAGAATGTCTCTTTTCTTATTTTTAGCTAAGGCGATAGAACCATAATTGTGGTCTCCATCTGTTAGCTGAGTTAATGCTTGTGTTTCTAAGTTCAAGTTATAAACCTGGTAAGTTGCGTTTTTACCGCTTATGCAATACACCGATTTTGAATCCTCAGCCCAAATTGGTGAAGAAATGCTTTGATCTAAATTCATTGTCATGTCTAAACGATCATTTGCAACAAAATCATAAACATATAAACGAACACGGTCTGCTTCAAAACCAGGAGTTTCCATACTTAGCCACATAATTTTAGTTCCATCACTATTAAAACTGGGTTCCATGTCATAACCGTTTAAAACCTCACTTAAATTTCGTGTTTTACTAGTTTCAAAATCATATACATAAATGTCTGAATTAGTGCTTTCTGCATACTCTTTTCCCACTAGTTTTTTGCAGGTGTAGGCAATTTTACTCCCATCTGGACTCCATGCAATTTGCTCCATTCCACCAAAAGGTTTTAGAGGTGCGTCATAGGGTTGGTCACTCATTATGTCAACAGGTTCGTCTCTTAAACCCTCATTGGCATAGTTCATGTAAAATATATGGCTTCTTGTTCCATCGGCCCACGTATCCCAATGTCGGTACATTAAGTTGTCATAAACTTTCGCATTCGCTTTTGGAAGGTCTGGGTAAGTAGTATTTAGAGGGTACTCGAATCTCACAGGCGCTACAAACAATATTCTTTTTAAATCAGGCGAATACTCAAAGCCCTCAAGACCAGAATTAAAGGTGGAAATTTGAACTGCTTCACTTCCGTCATCTTCTACTTCCCAAATTTCTGCAGAACCAGTTTCTGTGCTTATATATCCTACTTTAAGCCCATCTGGTCTCCAACGTATATTGTACTTTGAACCAGGTGATTTTGTTAATTGAATTGTTTTTTTTCCTCTAGTATCCGACAAATAAAGCTGTGAAACCCCTTTATTTTCTGATAGGTCGTATTCCTTGACAGAATAAACGACAAACTGTCCATCTGGACTAATTGCATGCTCTGAAACACGCTTTAGTTTCCACAAAAGCTCTGGAGTTAATTTATTTTGTGCTTGAATCGCAAATATTGAAAAGAAAACTACAAATAGGATGCTGATTTTTTTCATGTCTTGTACATTTGAGAATTCAAAACTAATTGTTTTTATAATGCTGAGCGAAAACTTACAAGAATACTTATTATCTAAAAATCATTTTAAAGAAATTAAATCGATTAAACCCATTAGTGGTGGAAGTATCAATGAGGCATATCGAGTTTCTGATGGTAAAAATGCACTCTTTATAAAATCGAACGAAGCCAAATTTCTTCCTTCATTTGAAGTTGAACAAAAAGGAATTGCACTTTTAAAACAGAACTCCCAATTTGAACTTCCTGAAGTGATTGAACAAGGAGTTTATAATGACGAATCTTTCATTTTGATGAATTTTATTCAAAAAGGGGTAAAAAAACTAAGTTTTTGGACGGATTTTGCTCATAATTTGGCAAAAATGCACCAATGCACACAAATTGAATTTGGCTTAGATTACAACAATTGCATTGGAAGTTTAGACCAAATCAACACCTATAAAGACGATTTTATAAACTTTTTTATTGAGTGTAGAATTCTTCCACAACTTGATTTGGCTGCAAAATTTGGACTTCTAGTCCCAGAAACTATTGATGGCATTGATGAACTTTGCTCTGAATTATATAATTACATCCCTGACGAAAATCCGGCTCTTCTTCATGGCGATTTATGGTCCGGAAATTTTATGGTTAATTCAAAAGGGCAGGTTGCTTTAGTGGACCCTGCAGTATATTATGGTCATCGCGAAAGTGAAATAGCCTTTACTCAACTTTTTGGAGGTTTTGATCCTGAATTTTATACTGCCTATAACGAGGTGTTTCCAATGCAAAATGGTTGGGAAGAACGTTTGGATATTTACAACATCTACCCCTTGCTAGTTCACGTTAATATATTTGGCCCTTCGTATGCCAATTCAATAAACAATATTCTTAATAAGTACTTGTAGTTAAATTTTTGGCACAAAAAAAGACTAAGCTTTCACTTAGTCTCCATCTTTTATAAACTTGATAACTTCCTACCCCAGTCTTCTTTTTCTTGTTTGGTCCATAGTTCAGGAAAAAACATAATAAATTGAATTTTTGGAGGTAAATACTTTTGCCAATTGGTTCCACCCGTCGCTTTAATATCTTCAGGATCTAATTTTAAATATCTTACCGCCGATTTTAAATGTGAATGTGGCCATTGAACATTCGCATGAATGTCTAAATTTCGCATTTCATGCACCAACTTCTCATTTTTTAAAGCTTGTGGACAAAGTTTTTGAACCTGCTGCCAAATGTTTTTGGTAGACATATCATGTGCTAACCTTAAAAGTTCTTCGTCGTATTTTCCTTCAAACTGCTCTAAAGTCAACGTTTTTTTACCAGACTTTAATTCTCTACCACCATTTTTCCAGTACAAATGCTCGAATAAAGTTTCTAGATCTTCCATACCACCTAATTCCCAACGCTTTTCTTTATAGATAAGGTTTACAAAATCAGTTGAACAAAGTTCAATTTTACGATACTGGGCAGATTGAAATCCACTTGCTGGCAAAAGGCTCATTCTAAACTTTAAGAATTCATCTTTATCCATTCCATCTACCATTACATCAAATGAATGTACTAAGGTTTGGAAATATCGAACACAACGTCCAACTTTAACCAGTAACCAATCCTCCGAAATTTCAGTAGCTTCATTTATTTGAGCCATTTCCCAAAGAATAAGTTTGAAATATAGCTCTGTGATTTGGTGATACCCTATAAAAATAACCTCATCCTTAAAGTTTGTTTTAGGTGTTTGAAGGCTTAGTAAAGTGTCTAAATGTATGTAATCCCAGTAGGTAAGATAGTCTGCATATAAAAGTCCATCTAAGTAGGATATCATATCTTGTCCCATCACCGCGTACTTTTTTTCCAAAGCATCGAGGCGCTGAACAATGTCTTGTTTTAATTCCATTTGTGTGTAGGTTATGGTTTCTGGCTTGCCAAAAATACACCAACAATTACTGAAATTAAACAAATAGCTAAGTTAATTGAGACATTTAGTCCTAACATCCAATACTCATGAGACTTGAGTAGTTGAAAATTTTCAAGGCTAAAGGTCGAAAAAGTACTTAAGCCTCCGCAAAAGCCAATTCCAGCTAATAAGTACCAAATATCGTTTTGAGATTTTACCATGTAAGTTTGAAACAAAAACCCCAAAGCTAAACTGGCTAGAGCATTGCTTAACCCAGTTGCAATAAACAATGCTGGTCTGCTTGCAATACTAATACTTATTAAATAGCGGAGCACACTTCCTAGGCCTCCACCTAAAAAAACTAGTAAAAACTTCATTTATGTGTATAAAATTCTAAAGCTAATTGTTCCTGCAATTGACTTCAATTCTTCAATAATTGCTCTGTCGTATTTCGAATCCACATCGGTAATTGCATAGCCGATGTTTACATTTGTTTTCAAAAACTGCCCACTAATGTTGATTTTATGGTCGGCCATAATTTTATTCAATTTTGCCAACATTCCAGGTAAGTTGTGATGAATATGCAACATTCTATGTGTGCTTTTGCCCTGCTCCATATCAATTGAAGGAAAATTAATACTTCCAGAGGTTGTTCCTTTATTGATGAATTCAATCATTCTTTTTGGAATAAACTCTACGTTCGACTTCTTTCCCTTTGGATCATCAAATATTGCGACGCCTCTATCTGTTAAAAAGTCTATTTTCAGAGATTTGTGAGCTTTTCCCAAAATTCCTATTGCTTTTAATCGAGTAGTTTGGCTTAAATCAATTTTTTTCCAGTCGGTATCTTCCTCAGCAAAAATGATTGAAGTCCCTTTTATGTCCACTTTTCTGTTTTCGCCAAGGTCATAACCCTCTTTTTTAAACAATTTCTTATGCTCTTCAGCTTTCTCTCCTAAAAAACTTACTCTAATTCGGTTTTTAGGATATGACAGTGCCATTGGCAGTTTGTTTACGTGAAGAAACTCATCAAAACTAGGCGTCACATGGTCCGCCGCTTTTGTGACTAATTCTCGTTCAATATTCTCGGTAAAGGCGTAAAATTTATCAGCAATTCCGCTTGAGCGAAGTTGGTAATCGGTATAGCCATCACCTAGAACAATAATTTCGCCTTTTAAATTAAGCTTTTGAAGCACTTCTACTTTCCCACCAGGACCTGCAAGTGGATTTGATCTATCAGAGCCAATAATGTTTCCCACTTTGTCATAGGTAAATTCATTGGCATAAACGTTCTCAGGCAAAACACCGTAGTCTTTCACAACTGGTACAATAAATTCTTTAAACCCACCTGAAACGATATAGATATTATCTTTTTCGCGTAAAAAAAACTCCCTGTTTCTTTTAAATGAATTACTAACCTTTTTCCGAAGGCGTTTTACCAATTTCTCTAAATGCTCTTTATTAGAATTTAAAAGAGCTACTCTTTTTTCAAGGCTTTCTTCAAAAGATATAGAACCATCCATCCCTTGATCAGTCAGCATCTTAATTTGTTCTACAACAGAATCTCGTTGAGGTTGTCCCGAAAGTGCTATATCAGCCAATTCATCAAGTGCTTCTACAGTTGTGAATGTGCTATCAAAATCAATAATAAAATAGGTATGTTTTTTCACTTAGAAGCAATTAATGCTGAACAAGTTTCAGCTATTGTTTGTGATAATGGGGTGAATTTGAATGCCAACTCTTTTTCAATTTTTGAGGCCGAGAAGGTCAATGTTTTTGATGACGAATTCATGTTGTTTTTAGTGAATCGTTTGTTTTTGTTCAGCAAGACGCTCCTAATTCTGTCATAAATCACTAAAAAACGAATCTTTAAAGGAGTTAATGGTTTCATAGGAATAGGCATGTCCAAATTAGTTGCCATTTCTGTAAAAACGTTTTTATACGATTCGTTTGTAGCATTTAATATGTAACGCTGATTGACAATTTTTGAATTGTAAAGTGCTACAATTGCCCTGCTAACATCTCGTACATCAACCCATCCAACGGTACCCATAGGATAATGAGTTAAGCCTTTCTGAACTTTCCTGAACAAAGCCCCAGTTCCAGATCTCCAATTATGAGTAGGACCTATTATTATTGATGGATTTACTACTAAAACGTCTAATCCTTCTTCAGAACCTCTCCAAGCTTCATTTTCCGACAAGTATTTACTAACAGAGTAGCCGCTGGACTTTGGGCTAAATTTCCATTCGGTATTTTCAGTACTTGGCGACTTATCATCGTTTTCTCCGATCGCAGCAATACTACTAACATGAATTAATCGCTTTACTTTTGTTGCGAGTGCTGCGTTTACAATGTTTGCAGTCCCTTCTACATTGCACTGCATCATTTTCTTTCGTTCTGAAGGCAAAAAGCTTACTATTGCTGCACTATGAATAATAGTATCCACATTCGATAGCAATTTTTCTATCTCGAAATAATCTCCCACATCGCCATCTACCCAATTTGCATCTTGCAAGTCGGAAGGAACTTTACTGGTTTTTCTTTTTAATGCTTTTACAGGAATTTTTGCCTTCAAAAGGTCGCGAAGAACCTGCGATCCTAAAAATCCTGTTGCACCTGTTAATAAAATCATTGGCACAAAGATAAAACCTTTCATGGGGGTCTAATCATAAATGATAAATTTGGGGAAAATTAATAATTATGTCTGCTTTTGATTTCACCCACAATCAGTCGATAAAAGACTTTGTAAAAAAAGAAAAATACGTTCCTCAGCAATTAGGAAGTAAAATTATTCTAGATGAAGAGCCTGAAGAATCTACTCTAGTAATTCTAGGGGTGGAAGATGGAAGGAATTCAAAAGGAAACGAAGGTTCTGCAGAGGCTCCAAACAAAATTCGCAAAGAGCTTTACAAGCTTTTTAGCTATTCTAACGACTTACTTATTTACGACATTGGAAATATTGAACAAGGTAAAACAGTAATGGATACAGTTGCAGCTGTTAGGACGACCTGCAATGATCTTTACCGAAAAAATTGTACGGTTATTATTTTAGGCGGTGCTCATTGGATTAGCTACGGTCAGTTTGAAGGATACGACAAGCTTGAACAGCAAGTTAATTTTCTAAATATTGATTCTCGATTAGACTTAGAAGATGAGGAAGAGCTTGGAAGTCAATCTCATATTTTCAAAACTTTATGCCATCCAAATGGAATTTTATTTAATTTTTGCCATTTGGGATACCAAACCTATTTAACCAATCCAGAACACTTAAACGTTTTGGATAAGCTTCAATTTGATGCATTAAGGTTGGGTGAAGCTCAGGAACAGTTGCATAAAGTTGAGCCACTAATTCGAGATGCGGATATGATTGCTTTTGACATTAGTGCAATTCGCTACAGCGATGCTCCAGCAAATTTTTATGCTAGCCCTCATGGTTTTTATGGAGAAGAAGCTTGCCAGTTGTTTAGATATGCTGGCATGAACGAAAAGTTAAGTTCAATTGGAATTTATGAATTGGAACCAACAATTGCCACATCAAATCAATGCATGTCATTAGCTGCGCAACTTGCTTGGCATTTTATTGACGGGTACTTAAACCGTCAAAAAGACGACCCAATGTATGGGAAGGAAAATTTCGTAAGATTCCGAACTATTTTTGATAAGACCAATGAAGAAATAGTTTTTTACAAAAGCAAAAAAACTGACCGATGGTGGATGCAAGTTCCAACACCAAACCAGCCTAAAAATGCATTATATCAACTAATCCCTTGTAATTATGAAGATTACTTGCAAGCAGCAAATGAAGAAGTTCCAGACAAATGGTTAAAGCTTTTTAATAAGCTCTCTTAACTACAGTTTAAATTTATTTTTTAGTTTCTTTTTACCTTCTTCAATCAAGCGGTTCTTTTCTTCTTGCACTTTTTTCTCAGCCTCTAAGCGTAATCTTTCTGCCTCGGCTTTTGCTTTTGCTTCAGCATCTGCTTTTGCTTTATTTGCCGCAGCCTTTGCCTTGTTTTCTGCTTCTGAACGTAATCTATCGGCTTCTGCGCGTGCTTTTGCCTCTGCTTCAGCCTTTTGTTTATTCAGCATATCACTTGCAGCATCTTTAAGTGTCCCTTTTACATCATTTAACTGATCGCTTAAATCAAGTAAAATTTTAGGGTCATCAAAAGTTCCTTTAACAAGTGCATTTACTGAAATAATGTTGCCCATATCAACTTTCGCACCTTGTGCATTTGCCTTTGCTGCAAGTTGATTTAAAACATCACTCGCTTGTCCACTTACTGCCGATTTTGGCAATGATATTTTCATTTTGTAATCAATGGTTTCATCAATACCGCTTGAACCTTCTGCAAGCATCGTAACATTTCCTTGCTTATAAGTAAATGGATCTACAATTAATCTTCCGTTTTCAAAAGCAAATTGTACCAGTGTATTGTTAATTATTAATTTTTTAAAGCTTGGTTGCTTAAGCGCATCTCCAAGGGTATTCATTGGCTTATATCCTTCTAATACTGCGCTTTGTAATGTCGCACCGCCCAATCCGCTAAAGGTTTCAACATTTGGATACATATCTTGATTTAACAAACCCTTCATGTTCATCTTAGCACTAAAGTTTCCAGTTAGATGCTGCGCAATTGGTGCAAGTTCTTGAACTAAAATGAATGCATTATAAGTATCCTGAACATTCAATGATTTAATCGCTAAGTCAAAATCAATTTCAGGGTTTTTAACATCTTTTGTTTGATAATAGCCATTTAAAACAATTGACCCACCTAAAGTTTTGGTTGAAATATTTTTAAAAGTCAAAGTTTCGTTAGCTACAATTAATTGCCCAACACAATCATTAAGAGTCATATTATCGTACAATACTCTATCTATTCTGGCATTAAATACCATATTCACATTGGCAGGAATTGGAATTACTTCATATCCTGAACTAGCTTCATTTGTTGAGGCGGTATTAATTTCTTCCTCCTCACCCATAAATTCATTCACGTCTAAAAGCTGCGACTTCATCGTCATGGTTCCGTTAAGAGGTTCATTTTTTAGAACGTAAGCTAAATAATTATCCACTTTCCCTTTTATATCAAAATCACTTTTACCAATTTTCGCATTAAACTCTTGAACATCTAACTGTCTAGGGTTAATTTTTGCTAGTGCTTTAAATATATTCACATCATAAGCAAGCGCTTTATCAGAATATCTAAAGTCCGTTAAGTTAAACTCTCCGTTTGCATCAAAATTTTGATATTGCTGATTTTCGATAGCACTTAAATTTCCTGTGGCAGATATATTTGAGACCAATTGCCCACTAATTTTAGTTCCTTCATCCAAAGGCAAAATATTATTTATTTTATCAAGATTGATTGTGCCAATTGCTTTAAAGTTTAAATAAGGATCAGAAATTGGAGTTTTAAGTAATAATGTTACATCAAAAGGCTCTGAACCTAATTCAATGTGAAATTTACTTATATCAACCACAGTCTCATCCAAGATTCCAGTTACATTTTGCACATCCATTTTAATTTGAACATTATTAACTCCTGTAGGCAAATCAGGATACTTAAATGACCCATTTTCAACCAAGAAATTCAATACAAAACGAGGATACCTTTCTGGATTGTCAGCATAAATTCCTTTTACAAATCCTTTCATGGCAAATTTTCCACTTGCATTTAGCCCTTCAAATTCTGAAGAATAAACTGCAGGAACCATTGATAAGAAATTTTTAAACTCAGATTTCGCAGCATCAAAAGTGAAGTCTAAATCATAACCATCAGTCAATAATTTAATTGAACCAGTAAAATCAATTAGAAGATTATTTAATTTTGTAAAGTTCCCTTCTTTTATCGTGTACATATCCTCTTTCATGTTCATTTCAAGAGGCAAAATCAACTCGACCTTAGCCTTGTTTATATAAGTTATTCCTTCATAAAACATGGTCACTTCATCGGCAGAAGTCTTTGTATTTAGTGTGAATAAATCCAACGTAAAATCACCATCACCTGAATGATTTAGACCAACCAATTCGGTATAGAAATCTAAGCTTTTATCATCGTAAACTATATGAGCATTTTCTAAGGCATATTCATTTAATGCTACACTGAAGTTCGATTCATCTTCTGAGGTATTTGTTGAATCACTTTCCGATTCTTTTACAATATTATAGTTAGCATCTCCATTTTTTAAAACATGAACAAAGATAATTGGGTTCTCCATATTCACTTTCTTTACTGAAATGGTTTTTCCTTGAATTATGCTCAAAATATCCACAACCAAAATCAATTCATCGGTTTTGATTAATGTATCACCAGCAAAAGCGCCCGTACCTACAACTTCAATATCATCCATTGTTAGGGTGAAATCTGGGAAATTCTTAAAAAGAGTTAATGAAATTTCTCCAAAATCTACTTTTGCAGTAAGCTCATTATTAACTGTTTGCTTTACTTTGGCAACAATTTTATCTTTGAAAATAAATGGCGCAGCAACTAATGCTCCCACCAAAAGAATTAATAGAATAAAGAGCGTGAGAAATATTTTTTTCATGTTTCGATAAAAGTTGAATACAAATATGCTAATTCTTTGAACTAATCCATAAACACTATTTATTATAACACGTTAAATTGTAGATTATATTATATAAGTATATTTGGCAAAAGAAATTTACATGACCACTTTATTTGATATAGGATTTTTAAGCATTGGGCTATTCGATTTAATCGATATAGTGCTCTTTGCTATTATTTTATATCAAGTCTATACTATAATTAAAGGAACCATTGCCTTAAACATCTTTGTAGGTTTAGTTAGCATCTATTTGTTTTGGCTTCTAGTAAAATCGCTCAACATGGTATTAATTGGCGGCGTTCTTGATGCTGTGGTTGGTGTTGGTGTTATTGCTCTAATAGTAGTTTTTCAGCAAGAAATTCGACGTTTTTTAATCATTATCGGCAAAAACTCGATTTTAAATAAAAGTCGCTCAATAAATAATTTTCTTTTCGGAAGATTTGGAAAGGATAAAATCAAAGACGAAACCGACATTACTCCAATAATTGGGGCTGTAAATACAATGGCCAGATCAAGAACTGGTGCAATTATCGTTTTTCTTGAAAATAGTGACGAGTATCACTGGGCAAACAACGGAGTTGAATTAGATTCTAAAATATCTAGACGACTTATTGAAAGTATTTTTGCCAAAACCAGTCCTATGCATGATGGCGCCATGGTAATTTCTAACAACAGAATAAAATCTGCTAGTTGTATATTGCCCGTTTCAGATCAAAGTGAATTGCCAAGTCGCGTTGGACTACGTCACAGAGCAGCCCTTGGCGCCTCAGAAAACAATGACGATGCTTTTGCAATAATTGTCTCAGAAGAAACTGGAAATATATCTTGTGCATACCATGGCAAGCTTAAAACTCCAATCGGAATTAAAGAATTAGAAAATCGATTGAAAAAAATAGTTAACTAACTATCTATTTCGCCGTTTTCAAGTTTTTGTTCAAACTCCTTAATTAATTCATCTGGTGTTTTGCCTAAATTCTTAATTGACAATTTCACATCTTCGCTCAATTCATGATCTGGAAATTTCTTTAAGAAATCTCGATAATACATTCCAGCCATCTTGTAGTTCTGCAACTGATTTTCGTAGATAAAGCCCAAAATAAATAAGCACATTGGAGCCTCTTTATACTCAGGGTAAGCTTCATAAACCTGCCTGTACAAATCTATTGCAGCAGAAGGAGCTCCCATTCCATTTGCCAACTCAGCAGCCTTAAACAGACAGTTAGGGCTTTCCTCATCCGTAGGGTATTCTCTTGCAAATTCTTTATAGTTTTTCATCAAAACCATTGCTACTGAATCGTTCATTTCTAAATTCTCATCCAATACAATATTTTCCTGATGGGTAATTTCCTTTTTAAGTTTTCTCTTGTACATAGGGTCGCAAGAAACAAGAGATAAAAACAGTACTACAATCAAAAAATTCTTCATATTTAGTTTGTTATTGTCTGCAAAAATAATAGAATTGTTATCTTTAATTCGTGAAAAAGAAAATAAGTAACATTAAATCCATTTTACTGAAGAACTTTTTTGTACTTCTCGTATGGGTTTTTTGTATTTATTTAACCCCAAAGAAAATTCCATTCGAGCTCTCATCTAATTGGATAGCAGTAACTTTTGCTAATAACCTGAATAATTTATTTCAGCAATCCTACACTTTTTATAAAAATGAAATTTTTTCTGAAAATGACAAAAAAGAAAGTGTTTGCAATAAAAAAGAATCAAAAGCTTAAAAAAGCAACTCTAATTTTTTAATATTTCTACCTTTGAGCTTCTAAATACCATTTATATGGAAGAATACATATTAGATTTTGAAAAGCCATTAGCAGATTTAGCCGAACAGTTAAAACAGGCGAAAACTCTTGGAGAAGAAAGCGGTGCTGATGTTGTAAAAACAGTTAGCGACCTTGAGGCAAAGATTGAAGCTAAGAAAAAGGAAATTTACAAGAACCTTAGTAGATGGCAAAAAGTTCAAATCAGCCGACATTCTAACCGCCCTTATACACTGCAATATATTGACATGATCTCAAAAAACTTTATTGAGCTTCACGGAGATAGAAACGTTGGAGACGATAAAGCAATTGTTGGTGGCTTTGGTGATTTAGATGGCGTGCCAGTAATGTTTATTGGTCACCAAAAAGGGACAAACACTAAAATGCGTCAATACCGAAATTTTGGTATGGCCAACCCTGAAGGGTACCGTAAAGCACTTCGTTTAATGAAGCTAGCTGAAAAATTTAATGTGCCAATTGTAACATTTATTGATACTCCAGGAGCATTTCCTGGCTTAGAAGCTGAAGAAAGAGGCCAAGGTGAAGCAATTGCTCGAAACTTAAGAGAAATGTTCCTTCTAAAAGTACCTGTAATCTGCATCGTAGTTGGTGAAGGTGCTTCGGGTGGTGCATTAGGTATTGGTATTGGTGACAGAGTTTACATGTTAGAATACACTTGGTATTCTGTAATCTCTCCAGAGTCTTGCTCTTCAATTTTATGGAGAAGTTGGGATTATAAAGAACAAGCAGCTGAGGCATTAAAGTTAACTGCTACAGACATGCTTGGAAATGGATTAATTGATGGAATTATCAAAGAACCGTTAGGTGGTGTTCATCACGATAAAGAAAAAGGAGGTAAAGCCGTTAAAGCCAAAATCAAAAAAGACCTTAAAGAATTATTAGAATTAAGCCCAGAAGACCGCGTTGAGCAAAGAATCGACAAATTCTGCAAAATGGGTGTTGTTGAAGAAGTATAAATTACAATTCGTAATTCTAAAATCTACTTTTTACTAAAACAATTCGAGTTTAAATTCATTTTATAACTGAATTAAGTACAACTATGAAAATTGGAATTGTTTGTTACCCAACCTTTGGTGGAAGTGGCGTTGTTGCAACTGAACTTGGAAAGGCTTTAGCCAAAAAAGGTCATGAAATTCATTTTATAACCTACAGTCAGCCTGCGCGTTTAGATTTTTTCTCAGAAAACCTGTTTTACCACGAAGTAAGACTTGCCAATTATCCCCTTTTTGAATATGCTCCTTACGAAGTTGCTTTAACAAGTAAACTTGTAGATGTAATCAAATATGAAAAACTAGATTTATTACATGTTCATTATGCAATTCCTCATGCTTCAGCGGCCCTCTTAGCTAAGCAGATTTTAGCTCAGCAGGGAGTGCATATTCCAGTAGTAACCACCCTACATGGCACTGATATCACTTTAGTAGGCAAAGACGACACCTACAAACCGGTGGTTCAATGGTCAATTAATCAAAGTGATGGTGTCACTTCGGTTTCTGAAGATCTAAAAAAAGAAACATTATCAATTTTTGATATTACAAGACCTATTGCCGTTATTCCAAATTTTGTAGACTTAGCACGTTTTTCATTTAAGAATAAAGAGCATTTCAAAAAGGCAATCGCTCCTAATAATGAACGAATACTTATTCATATTTCCAACTTCCGAAAAGTAAAGAGAGTTGAAGATGTGGTTCACGTTTTTGATAAGGTGAGAAAAGAAATTAATGCCAAATTGCTTTTTGTTGGCGATGGTCCAGAACGACACAACGTAGAAAAGCTTTGCCGTGAACTAAAATCATGCGATGATATTCGTTTCTTAGGTAAACAAGATGCAGTAGACGAGATTTTAGCTGTCAGCGACCTGTTTGTGATGCCTTCTGAAAGCGAAAGCTTTGGATTAGCGGCATTAGAAGCGATGGCTTGCAGAGTCCCCGTAATTTCTTCAAATGCCGGTGGAATTCCAGAAGTTAATATTGAAGGTGAAACTGGATTTTTATTAAAAGTTGGCGATACCGATGGCATGGCTATAAAAGCCCTAGAGATTTTACGTGATGATAAAGTTCTTGAAGGATTTAAAGACCGTGCCTATGCTCGTGCGAAAATCTTCGATATTTTAGAAATCACTCCTATTTATGAGCGATTTTATGAAGATGTCATTAAAAACTCTCAAAAAGAACCAGCTTACGTGCAGCCAACTGCCTAATCTCTTTCTAAAGATCTTAAGCTTTTAAAACGTCTTACTTCAAATGGGGTTAAGTAACGCCATTTTGATCTTGGAAGGTCTTTTTTCGTAAGTCCCGCATAGCTTACACGGTCTAATTTCTCAACAGTATAACCTAAGTGCTCAAAAAGTCTTCTGATTACACGGTTTTTCCCACTGTGTATTTTAATTCCAACATTGTTCCTTGACTTGCCTTCAACATAAGCTAGGTCATCAACCTTTACCATTCCGTCTTCAAGTTCAACTCCTTTTTCTACTTTTTCAAAATCCTTTTCACTAAAATCTTTGTTCAACTCAACTGAATATAATTTTGAAATTTTAAAACTAGGATGGGCTAATCTTTGAGCCATATCACCATCATTTGTCAAAACTAAAAGTCCTGTTGTTTGACGGTCTAATCTTCCCACTGGATAAATTCGTTCTTTAGTAGCATTTGCAACTAAGTCCATTACAATTTTACGTTCTTTAGGATCATCAGTTGTGGTAATATATCCTTTAGGCTTGTTAAGTAGCACATAAACCGAACGTACAGGTTTTATGGGCTTCCCTGAAACACTTACTTTATCTTTATCCTGAACTTTGATACCCATTTCTTTAACGGTATCACCATTAATTTGAACTTTACCTGCTGCAATTAATTCATCAGCCTTTCGCCTAGAACACACACCGCTATTAGCAATATATTTATTAAGCCTAACGCCTTCAGATTCAGGTTTACTTTTGTTTTCGGGTCCTTTCATTGTAAAAATTGTTCACAAATCTACATATAGATTGATTAATAAGTGGTTTGATAGTTGCTTGTTATTAACTTTGAACAATAAATAGGCTTAAAAATGAACAAGCAAATCATATTATCAATCACCATTATTCTTGCTGCAGTAGCATTTGTATTATTCTATCAAGGTACAGAATATCGCTACAATACAGAAGAATTTTACGAACACTACAGAATTTACCCGGTTCAAATGCCTAAAGACTTGGTTTTTGCAGGCGAAGCAATGCCAATTCATATTCCCGACGTGAAAGAACGTATGGATCGCGAATTGCTCGTAAATACCTATTGGCAGTCTAATGGATTGTTGATGCTAAAAAGAGCAAATAAAACTTTCCCAATTATTGAACCTATTTTAAAAGCACAAGGAGTTCCAGATGATTTCAAGTATTTAGCATTAGCCGAATCAGGATTATTGAATGTTACCTCTCCATCAGGAGCAAAAGGAGTATGGCAAATTTTAGAAGGAACTGCAAAGGAGTTAGACCTTGAAGTAAATAACAACGTAGATGAACGTTTGAATTTAGAACTAGCAACAGTTGCTGCTTGTAAGCATCTTAAAGAAAGTAAGGAAAAGTTTGGTTCATGGACCTTAGCTGCTGCTGCTTACAACAGAGGTCCAAACGGAATAGAACGTGATATTGAACGTCAAAAATCATCTAATTACTACGATTTGTATCTAAATACTGAAACTTCTAGATACATTTTTAGAATTCTTGCGATGAAAGAGATCATAAATTCACCAAGTAAATATGGTTTTTATATTGGAGAAGGTGACCTATACGCTCCAATTACTACTTCTAAAATAACGGTAGACAGCAACATTACTGATTTAGCTGAATTTGCGTTGTCACAAAAAATAAATTACAAAACATTAAAGCTTTTTAATCCTTGGTTATTGCAAGGCGAGTTGATCAATAGTAAAAGTAAAGTTTACGACATAACCTTACCTCCTTCAAATTACCCAATTACTGCAAATGAGTGATATCCCTTACGCGGGCATAGAAGAACAAGATTATCTTGAAGTTCTAGGAGCGCGAGTTCACAATTTAAAAAATATTGATGTTTCGTTTCCGCGAAATAAATTGGTAGTAGTTACCGGCTTGAGTGGAAGTGGAAAATCATCTTTGGCTTTCGATACAATTTATGCAGAAGGTCAACGGCGCTACATGGAAACATTTTCTGCCTATTCTCGTCAATTTATTGGCAGTATGGAGCGACCTGATGTTGACAAAATAAATGGCCTAAGTCCGGTTATTGCTATTGAACAAAAAACGACAGGTAGAAACCCTAGATCTACAGTAGGAACAATTACCGAAATTTATGATTTCTTACGACTTTTTTATGCCCGAATAGGTGAAGCTTTTTCATACGAAACGGGCATAAAAATGATTAAAATGTCTGAAGATCAAGTGATTAAACAAATGTTTGAGCACTTTAGAGACCAAACCGTTAGCATCTTGGCTCCTTTAGTTAAAGGACGTAAAGGACATTACCGTGAACTATTTGAACAGCATCGTAAAAAAGGCTATACCAAGGTTCGTATTGATGGTGAAATGGAGGAGTTAGTTGCTGGAATGAAGGCCGACCGTTATAAAACTCACGATATTGAATTAGTTGTTGACCGGGTAAAAATAAATGAAAAATCCAGAAGTAGAATTACTCAAAGTGTCCAAAAAGCTTTACAACTTGCCAATGGAATCATTAAAATTTTAGATAATGAAACTGGCACAGATAAAAGCTATAGCAAGCATTTAATGGATCCTGAAACTGGATTGAGTTACGATGAACCACAACCCAATACGTTTTCTTTTAATTCCCCATACGGTGCTTGTCAAGAATGTGGCGGTTTAGGTTATGTGAAAAACATGGACATGTCGTTATTAATTCCTGATATGAACCAAAGTTTGTACAATGGTGCCATTGAACCTGTTGGAACATACAAAAACAATTGGACGTTTAGAATGCTAGCCGCGGTTTGTAAAAATATTGGAACCACTACCAAAAAGCCGCTAAGTGAATTTACTGATGAGCAACGACACACTCTTTTTTACGGTTTTGAAGACGATACTAAAATTGAAGTTCAGTACAGTGAGTGGAGTGAAAAACTTTATAAATTAGAGTACAAAGGAATTATTAATGTGCTTTTAGAGCAGTATGAAACAGGCAACAAACAATACAAAAACCTGGATGATTACTTTAGCAAAAGCACCTGCCCTGAATGTAAAGGAGCAAGACTAAAAAAGGAATCGCTTCACTTTAGAGTGAATAAAAAAAATATTCACGATTTATGTACACTCGATATTTCAGAATTAGCCTTGTGGTTTGACAAAGTTGAGGCAACATTTAACGAGCGGCAAAAACTTATTGCAACCGAACTTTTAAAAGAAATCAAGTCTCGGATTTCATTCTTACTTAATGTTGGATTAGATTATTTAAATTTAGACCGCCCTGCAGGCTCATTAAGTGGTGGAGAGTCGCAGCGAATTCGTTTAGCAACACAAATTGGCTCGCAGCTAGTAAATGTGCTATACATTTTAGATGAGCCAAGTATTGGACTACATCAACGGGACAACCAACGCCTGATTCATGCATTAAAAGACTTACGAGACATTGGAAACTCTGTTTTAGTAGTGGAGCATGATAAGGATATGATTTTAGAAGCCGATTATGTTATTGACATTGGTCCCGCTGCAGGTATTCATGGGGGACATATAGTTGCAGAGGGTGTTCCTGCTGTTTTTACAGATTTTTCTACTTTAACAACGGATTATATTAAAGGTATTCGGAAAATTGAAGTTCCAAAAAATCGTAGAAAAGGCAATGGCAACACCTTAAGTTTAAAAGGCGCAACTGGAAATAACTTAAAAAATGTTTCTGTAGATTTTCCTTTAGGAAAGTTTTTATGTGTTACTGGCGTTAGTGGAAGTGGAAAATCTACGTTAATTAGCGAGACTTTGTACCCAATTTTGAACCAGCATTTTTACCGTTCTCGTAAAAAACCACAAGACTATAAAAAGGTTGAAGGCTTAGAACATGTAGACAAGGTTATTGAAATTGACCAAAGTCCTATTGGAAGAACTCCGCGTTCAAATCCAGCTACCTACACGGGTGTTTTTACAGATATTAGAAAGCTTTATGCTGATTTGCCAGAGGCAAAAATTAGAGGTTACAAAATCGGGCGTTTTAGCTTTAACGTAAAAGGTGGACGTTGTGAAACCTGCGAAGGTGGTGGAGTAAAAGTTATTGAAATGAACTTCCTACCAGATGTGTTGGTTCCTTGTGAAACGTGCAATTCAAAGAGATTTAATCGAGAAACTTTAGAGGTTCGTTATAAAGGAAAAAGTATTAGTGATGTTCTTAAAATGAGTATTGAAGAGGCCGTTGAATTCTTTGATACCATTCCTCAAATTGTTAGAAAAATACGGACGATGAACGAAGTTGGCTTAGGTTATTTAACCTTAGGGCAAAGCTCAACAACTTTAAGTGGTGGAGAAGCTCAGCGAGTTAAGCTTGCAACTGAATTAAGTAAAAAAGATACTGGGAACACATTCTACATTCTTGATGAACCAACAACTGGTCTTCATTTTGAAGATATCAATGTTTTGGTCGGCGTATTGAACAAGCTAGTTGATAAAGGAAATACGGTTCTAGTAATCGAACACAACATGGATGTTATAAAAGTAGCTGATTATGTTATTGATATTGGTCCTGAAGGTGGAAAAGGAGGGGGTAAAGTTTTAGTTGCTGGCACTCCAGAAGAAATAACTAAAAACAAGGAAAGCTATACAGGGCAGTTTCTTAAGACTGAATTAAACTAAATAATTATAATTTATTTTAGTTCTAATGCAACCTTTGTGAAAATCATGTCTCTAAATAACCGTAACCATTAACTTATTGTTTTTTCTAATATTAGTTTAGTTAAATTATTAATGGTTTTACTCCTACCATGAGCCAAGGACCACTTAACCTGTCCTTGGTTTTTTTGTGTCTTTTTTTTAAAGTAGTATAATTAATGTACTAAGCAAAAAGAGCACAAAGAAGTGATACTTACCCTTTGTGCTCTTTAATAAAATGCACCTTTTGTATTTTAAAGACCCTAAGTTGAAACATTTAAATAAACATCCTGAAGCAACACCTTCCAGGCATCCGTAACTTTATTTTCAGCAAGTAATACTTTAGCTAATTGATGTAATCGGTGTTCAACATCCTCTTTTGCTCCACCTTCACTAAGAATTTCCTCAATAGCAGCATTACTTCTATAGGCATGTACTTCCGATATACTTGGAATTGCTTCAACATTTCCTAATTGACCTAAATTATTACCTGTAAGAACTTTACTTGTCAATATTCCTACTGGAAGTTGATCTACCCCAATTCCTTTATTACGAATTGGCTTCTCCACTTCAAATAATGCTTCGCCAGAAGCACGTACATACCAATTACCACCTAATCGACCTACTAGATCAATTTTATGTTGGTCAATATGCCCATCTGCGTCTAAAACATCCTCAGAAATATGCATTCTAAGAATTTCACAAACAATTAAATTTCCTGCGCCGCCTTCAGTTCCTGTTTCAATAATGTTCACCACTTTACACTCAAATTGAGCTGGTGACTCTTTCACTCGAAAAGGTTTTACTGCTTCTGATTTAATAGGTGTAAACCCAGATTTCGTGAATTCATTCACTCCTTTATTATACTCTGTGCTGGCTAAAGACATTTGCTCAACCATAGCATGGCTCACAACATTAATAACCACCTCAGGTACTTCCTTCACATTCTCTAAAGTATGCTTAGTGGTATTGTCTCTCACTCGCCTTGCAGGCGAAAAAATCAAGGTTGCAGGATTACTCCCAAAGGCATTAAAAAAACTAAAGGGACTTAAATTAGGATTGCCATCCTTATCCACTGTACTAGCAAAAGCAATTGGTCTAGGGCCAACCGCTCCAAGCATGTGAGCATGTAACTGACCTGTGCTTGAATCCTTTGGGTTAATTGTCTTCATTGTTTATCCGTTTACTTTGTCCATGTTCTTTTTTAGAGCAAAAAGACTGTGGTCGTTCTTAACTAATTTAATAGTGTTTGATAATTTTCCAAGTCCAGTGATTTCCATATCCACAACATCACCATCTTTTAACCAATAAGGTTTAAAATTATCTGGGTCTTTCAATTTACCAGATCCGTTAAGCTCCATTAAACATCCTGTTCCAACAGTTCCTGACCCGATAACATCACCAGGTAAAATATCTGCGCCATATGCGCAACGCTCTAAAATTTCTTCGAAAGTCCAATCCATATCGGCATAGTTGCCTTCTGAGAATAACTTACCATTGACCCAACATTTCATTTCTAAGTTATGCTGAACTCCAACGTGACCTCCTTTAGTTTTAGTTTTGTATTGTTCTAACTCATCTGGAGTTATCATGTATGGTCCAATAACAGTTGAAAAATCTTTTCCTTTAGCAGGACCTAGGTTCAACTTCATTTCTTCCATTTGCAAACGACGAGCACTCATATCATTCATTATGCAAAAACCAGCTATGAATGGCGTTGCTTCAGAAGCTTTAATGTTTCTTCCTTTTTTACCAACTACAATTGAAATTTCTAGTTCAAAATCTAAACGCTCCATATGATCTGGCATGCAAACAATTTCTCCTGGACCTTGAATGGCATTATGGTTTGTAAAGTAAAAAATAGGAAATTGATCAAATTCTTCAATCATCTCCACTCCTCTATTTCTTCTAGCAGTAAAAACATGTTGTCTAAAAGCGTATGCATCTCTACAAGATGTCGGCTTTGGAACCGGTGCCAATAACTGAACGTTTGAAAGTGGCTTTGGAGTTATTTCTCCTGACTTAATCTTAGCATCTTCCGCTTTAGCGATGTTCATGGTTTTATCCTCACCTACTAAAAACTCAGCCATGTTATTTGGAATGTTTGAATTTAACGAATTAGCGTCATACACTTGGTCGTTAACTAAAATTCCTAATCTGTCTTTCCCTTGATCTAAATATGAAACTAATTTCATTCTTGTTGTTTTAGTGTTTAACTATATGCAAAACTAAATATTTTAAGTGGCTGCGCATAAAATGACAGTAATCATTTATTAAAAATTGATAGTTAGAATACCTTTTGGTAAATTTATACTCTGCGTACCTTTGCAGACTAAATATTAACATATGCCAATATACCACAGCCTAGGAGATATACCTCATAAGCGTCATACACAATTTAGAAAACCCGACGGAGAATTGTATGCAGAAGAACTAGTTTCAACTGAAGGTTTTAGCAATGTGTATTCGTTGGTATACCACTGCTACCCACCAACAATTGTTAAAAAAGTAGGTGAACCATACTCTGTAGAACCCAAAATTGCAAGAAGTAAACACCTAAAGCACACCTGCTTAAAAGGTTTTAAAATTAAGCCTAAAGCTGATTATTTAGAAAGCAGGGTGCCAGTATTAGTAAATAGCGACCTGCATATTTCGTTGGCTGCCCCTACCGAGTCTATGAAGGACTATTTCTATAAAAATAGCGATGCAGATGAAGTGATTTTTATCCATAAAGGAAAGGGTGTATTACATACGTTGTATGGGAAACTGCCATTTGTAGATGGCGATTATGTAGTAGTTCCTAGAGGTACTATTTACCAAATTGAGTTTGAAGGAAAAGAAAATCGTCTTTTTATAACCGAATCTTTTAGCCCAATTCGTACTCCAAAAAGATATAGAAATCAATTAGGACAGTTATTAGAGCATAGTCCTTTTTGCGAAAGAGACTATAAAAGACCTAAAGAATTAGAAACTTTTGATGAAAAAGGTGATTTTTTGGTCAAAATTAAAAAGCAAAATCTTATTTATCCATACATATATGGAACGCATCCTTTTGACGCCATAGGCTGGGATGGTTTCCATTATCCGTATGCATTAAGCATTCATGATTTTGAACCAATAACTGGAAGGGTACATCAACCACCTCCAGTTCATCAAACCTTTGAAGCAAATAATTTTGTGATTTGTTCTTTTTGTCCAAGATTGTATGATTATCATCCACAATCTATTCCTGCACCTTATCATCATAGCAACATTGACAGCGATGAAGTGTTGTATTATGTAGATGGTGATTTTATGAGCAGAAAAAGTGTGGAACAAGGTATGATTACTTTACACCCTGGCGGAATTCCACATGGACCTCACCCAGGAACTGTAGAAAAAAGTATTGGTCAAACAAGAACCGAAGAATTGGCAGTAATGATTGATCCATTTAATCCATTACAAATTACCGAGGCTGCTTTAGGCATCGAAGATGAGAGTTACTTTAAAAGTTGGATGGGTTAGTCCCAAAATTTAAAAATAGAAATATGAGTTCAGAAGCGAAAGAACAAGACGTAGTGTCGAAAGTAGAAGATTTTTTACCATTAAACGGTACCGATTATGTAGAGTTTTATGTAGGAAACGCAAAACAAAGTCAGCATTTTTACAAAGCTGGTTTTGGTTTTCAAAGTGTAGCCTATTGTGGACCAGAAACTGGAGTTAAAGACCGTTGTTCCTACATGTTACAACAAGGAAAGTTACGTGTCGTACTAACTACACCTTTAAGTCATGAAAGCGAAATGGCAGACCATATTCATCGTCACGGAGATGGTGTAAAAACCATTGCACTTTGGGTAGATGATGCTACTAAAGCATATGAAGAAACTATTAAGCGTGGTGCAAAATCTTACATGAAACCAACAGTTGAAAAAGATGAGCATGGCGAGGTAGTACGTTCAGGAATTCATACATATGGTGAAACGGTTCACGTATTTGTTGAACGTAAAAATTATAACGGCGTTTTCCTTCCGGGATTCGTAGCACACAATCCATCTTACCAACCAGAAGGTGTTGGTTTACAATATGTAGATCACATGGTAGGAAATGTTGGTTGGAATGAAATGAATGTTTGGGTGAAGTTTTATGCTGAAGTTATGGGCTTTAGTCAAATCATTTCGTTTGACGATAAGGATATCAGCACCGATTTTACTGCTTTAATGAGTAAGGTGATGAGTAACGGAAATGGAAGAGTTAAGTTTCCAATTAACGAACCTGCAGAAGGAAAGAAAAAATCGCAAATTGAAGAGTACTTAGATTTTTACGGTGGCCCTGGTGTTCAACATGCAGCTTTAGCTACAAACGACATTATTGAAACGGTAACTAAATTGCAAAGTCGTGGTATAGAGTTTTTACACGTACCTACCGAGTATTACGATACTTTACAAGATAGAGTAGGAAAAATAGATGAACCAATTCATAAATTAAAAGAATTGGGAATCTTAGTTGATAGAGACGATGAAGGGTACTTACTTCAAATTTTCACTAAACCAATTGAGGACAGACCTACTTTATTTTTCGAAATAATACAACGTAAAGGCGCTAAGAGTTTTGGAAAAGGAAACTTTAAAGCACTGTTTGAAGCAATAGAAAGAGAGCAAGATTTACGAGGAAACTTGTAGAGGCTTTTCACTAATTGAAAATCCCTTTGTTGAAATGAACAAAGGGATTTTTTTTGAAATAACTTGAATAACTATATCGACGTATATAGTTTTGGATATTAAAATTTTAACATGAAAGCACACACTAAAGAAACACAAGCAACATTGACTCCACAAAAGGCTTTAGACTTTTTAAAGGAAGGAAATCAACGATTTCAAAACAACTTGAAAGCAAATAGAAATTTATTGGAACAGGTAAATGATACAAGTGATGGTCAATTTCCTTTTGCTACAATTCTAAGTTGTATTGATTCAAGAGTATCGGCGGAGCTTGTTTTCGATCAAGGACTAGGTGATATTTTTAGTGTAAGAATTGCGGGAAACTTTATTAATTCTGACATATTAGGTAGTATGGAGTTTGCTTGCAAATTAGCTGGAACTAAGCTAGTAGTTGTTCTTGGGCACACTTCATGCGGAGCGATAAAAGGTGCTTGCGATCATGCAGAACTTGGTAATTTAACCGGAATGCTAGCTAAAATTACCCCTGCAGTTGATGCGGTAAAAGAGCCAACAGATTTAAGCCAAAGAACTTCAAAGAATTCAGATTTTGTAGATGCCGTTTCAGAAAAAAATGTTCTAATTGCTATTGAAAATATTCTAAAAGATAGTCCTGTTTTAACAGAAATGAAGACCAAAGGAGAGATTGAAATAGTTGGAGCCATGTATGACATCAATACTGGTGAAGTACGATTTTTCGACTAGCAACTCTAAATTAATTTTGACCAAAAAGTAAGCGATTATATAGTTGGAGCAACTCCTGAAAAAATTGAGTTGTTAGAGGAAGTTCGATAATTAATTCATCAAAGTGTTCCAGGAACTACAGAGGCCATCAAGTGGAAAATGCCCGTTTTTGCTAAAGAAAAAGATTATTGCTACTTACGATATTCTAAAAAACACCTCACCTTAGGTTTTTATAACATTGATAAAATTGAAGACCCAGATTCTAAATTAGAAGGGGAAGGCAATACTCTCAAGCACATTAAAATTAAGTCGAAAAGTGATATTGATACAATATTATTTTCGAATTGGTTAAAATCCATTTCTTAAAGTTTTCTTATCTCATTTAGAGCAATGACCCCAGAAATAATCAATCTTCAGTATATTTAGAGCAAATTGACCGTTTGTGAGCCAAAAAATCCTATTAATCTGTCCGCCATTTACCCAGCTTAACACCCCCTACCCGGCTACAGCTTATTTAAAAGGGTTTTTAAAAACCCAAAATATTCCAAGCACTCAATTAGATCTTGGTATGGAAACTATTTTGGAGATTTTCTCGAAAAAAGGTCTAACACAACTATTCGAATTAAGTACACCCAAATTATCTAAGGCATCAGAAAATGCCCAACGTATTTATGCTTTACGCGATAAATATATTGCAACAATTGATGCAGTAATTTATTTTTTGCAAGATCAAGATGTAACATTAGGGCATTTTATTTCACAACGAAATTACCTGCCAGAAGCAAGTAAATTTGAACAACTAGAAGACCTTGAATGGGCATTTGGAACTATGGGTACGAGAGATCAAAGCCGGCACATTGCTACGCTTTATCTAGAAGACATTAGTGATTACATAGTTGAACTAATTGACCCCCATTTTGGCTTTAGCCGATATGCAGAACGTTTGGGAATTGCAGCTAATTCTTTTGATACCTTGCACAAAGAGTTGAATCATGAAAACTCCTACATTTCTGAAATAATGTTAGAGATTCTTGAAGATCAAATTGCAAAAACAAAGCCAACCATTGTTTGCTTTTCCGTTCCTTTTCCTGGCAATCTCTTTTCTGCTTTAAAGTGTGCCCAATACTTGAAAATACACCATCCAACAATTAAAATTGCCATGGGTGGTGGCTATCCCAATACAGAATTGCGCTCACTCACAGAAAAACGTGTTTTTGAGTATGTGGACTTTATTACTTTAGACGATGGTGAACGTCCAATTCTTGAATTGTTAAAACATTTGGATGGCAAAATTGAAGTGACTCAATTAAAACGAACTTTTACTTTAAGTGAAGGAAAGGTTTGCTATCACAATGGTTCTTTGCTCCCAGATATTACACAAGAAAAAGTTGGCACACCCGATTATTCAGACCTACCACTAAGGAAATATTTAAGTGTAATTCAACTTACAAATCCAATGCACCGCCTTTGGAGCGATGGACGTTGGAATAAGCTAACCATGGCTCACGGTTGCTACTGGGGCAAATGCACTTTCTGTGATATATCTCTAGACTATATTAAAAACTACGAAGCCTCATCCGCACAATTATTGGTAGACAGAATGGAAGAGCTTATTGAGGAAACAGGTGAAACAGGTTTTCATTTTGTGGATGAAGCAGCACCTCCGGCATTAATGAAAGCTATTTCCATTGAAATTTTAAAGCGCAAACTCAATGTAAGTTGGTGGGCAAACATTCGCTTCGAAAAAAGCTTTACTTATGACCTTTGTCGATTGCTAGCAGCCTCTGGTTGTATTGCTATTTCTGGCGGATTAGAAGTCGCATCTGACCGGCTTCTAACACTAATTGCAAAAGGAGTGACTATTGAGCAGGTGGCATTAGTTAACGATAATTTTAATCGAGCTGGTATAATGGTTCATGCCTATTTGATGTATGGTTTTCCAACTCAAACAGCTCAAGAAACAATCGATTCATTAGAAATTGTTCGCCAAATGTTCGAAAACGGTATTTTACAATCGGCGTTTTGGCACCGTTTTGCAATGACAGCCCATAGTCCTGTTGGTATTGACCCGAAAGCATTTAAGGTAGAAGCTGTAAATACAGAACTAGGCGCTTTTGCTAACAATGATTTAGAACATTTAGATCCTACTGGAGCTAAACACGGATTATTTTCAACTGGATTGGAAAAATCGTTATACAACTACATGCATGGAATTTGTTTTGATTATCCGCTACAGCGATGGTTTGAGCATAAGGTTCCAAAAACAACAGTAAAGCCTAATCTGATAAAAAATCACTTATCTAATCAGAATTCTTGGCGAGAAGTGAAAGCTTCGCACACTATTTTATGGATAGGTGGCCCTGTTGAATATGTAGAAAAAACTAAAAGTCTTAGCATTTATACATTGAACGAAACCTTAGAACTCGAGTGTGAAACCAAATTGGGTAAATGCCTAGTTAATACATTAAGTAAATGCTCATCTGATTCTAAAGCTATGAGTTATTCAGAATTACAAAAACATTATGAAGAATTTGGATTAAAAGACTTTTCATTATTTTGGTATGGTGAATTTGCAGAAGAATTGAAGGAAATTGGGTGGTTGGTTGTTTAGTTAAATTGAAGGTCTATAAATTTCAGCAATTTCACCCTAAATAAAATTCATCAAAATATTAACACCTTAAATGATACTCAGAAAATTGCCAGTTGGGTTTATCTAGTTACACGAAATACCATAATTGACTTTTATCGAAAGAATAAAATGGTCAATGTTAAAGTCGAATTTCTTGAAGATATACCTGATGAATCGAGCCGTTTATTTGAAGGTTTTACCAAATGTCTTGGCCCTTTATAAACCAACTTGAAGATAAAGACAAGGAATTGATATTAAATACCACTTTGTCTAACAAAACGGTAAAGGATTATGCAGAAATGCATAATTTAAACTACTCTAGCACCAAACATCGTTTACAAAGGGCAAGGAAAAAATTACATAGCCTTTTTGTTGAATGTTGTGAGTTGGAATCTGACAAATATGGAAATATCATTTGATCTAATAAAGAGAAGTGTAGCTGTTAAAATCTTCATTACAAATAAAATAAAAATGATGATTTAAACAACATTTGCCACAACAAAGTAAAATTCATACTTTTATGAATTAACTTAAAAAATTAACTCCATGCGTTGTCTTTTACTAATTCTTATTCTACCTCTTTCTTTCCTTACTTCAAAGTCGCAAGTTTCAGCCGACTTAATTGTTAAACTAGTTAATGAAAATGGTGGAGACACCCCAAGACTTGTTATCGTAGATAAGCCAAGTACAATTCACTTAGAAGCTACTAATGATGAAATATTAGGCATTATTAATACCGATACTAAATCTGAATTTGTGTTGAAAGATTTATACTTAACAAATTCTGAGAGTGAAAAAATTCCAATTGGCGAAGTTAATGTTACCGTTTCAAGAAAATCTCCGAATGGCCCGTACAACCCAGATGTTGAACAGGGTAACTCAGCCGTTGGAATAGGAAAAAAAGTTGGGTTAGTCTTTGTACTTGATTGCAGCAGCTCACTAGGTAGTGAGTTTACCAATATGAAAAATTATGCAATCGATTTTATCAATGATTTCAAAAAATCAAGCAATTCAACTGATTTAAATTTATATATGGGAGTTGTTGGGTTTAATGGTAAAACGGCACAGCAAGAAACGCCTACGCAAGAGCTACCATTAACACAAAACCTAACTACGGTTTCGTCGTTTATAAATGGACTAACAAACAATGTGGATAAAACTGCCTTTCATTACGGAATTTCACGAGGAGTTTTTCTTCTTAAATCGGCAGGAAGCGCTCATGATTTAGAAGAAGTATTTCTTGTTTCTTTTACCGATGGAAATGATAATGAGTCGCACCAATCCTATTCAGAAGACTCCGCCTATGGCAGTGTTGCAGCAGGAGAAAGTTATGACATTGCTTTTAATGATTTAGCTTCTTCAACAGTCAATTTTAATCCTATAGTTTCTTCCTCTATTGGCCTTCAAGAAGGAGCAACGGTGTTAGACACCGCTGAATTAAAAACTTTTGCTCGAAATGGTGGCGATTTTATTCTTTCAAATCCTGAGAATTTAGGTGCTACGTTTGCTGCAGTTTCAAATGCCCTTATAACTAACGTATCTGAAGTAGTTATTACATCAATTGGTGGAAAAGTTAACGACAATTTCCAATACCTTAAAATAAGTTTATCAGAAAAGTATAATTATTTAATGGAAGATAAAACCCATTTTATCTCAGATGGTTTCTTTTATGATGGTGGCGGTGAGTTTGAAAATTATCCAAAATCTACCACCTATAATATAATTTTCTATCCAAAAGATTCTAGGAGAAAAGTCTCAGTTGAATTTTTGGAGTTTGATTTAAGTCAATATCACGAATTATACATTTCTGAAGGAGATGATTATACAGAAGGTTATGTAGGTAAAATAAATGATTCATACATCGGGAAAGTAATTACTTCTTCACATTCAAATGGAGCTCTCAATTTCAGATTTATTTCAGACTCTAGAGAAACTCGTTCTGGGTGGAAAGCAAGAATTGGAAATGGATTTGCTGTTTCTGTTAAACCAAAAGTTATTGAAACCAAAAGTGGACAAATTTATCCAAATCCAGCAGGAGAATCAATAGAATTTATTTTAGATGAAAATAAAACTATAAAGCAATTGGAATTTTATGATAATGCGGGCAGACTTCTGGAGTTACTTGAAAATTCTAATCAAAACCAATTTAATACTACCCAATATGCTCCTGGCATAATCCACTTTAAAGCTTTGGATTCTGATGGGAGTCTACTTCAAGGTTCTTTTATTAAAAAGTAATGTAACCTAGGTCTCAATAGTTTGTTTTAATTGCGTCCTTTAAGCAAATACACGTCTACTAAATTATAACATTTAAATACTTTAGATATGAACAATAAAAACAGCTGTTGCAACAATCAAAATTGTAACTGTAATTGTAACAACAGTTCAACAAGCTGTTGCTAAATACACTAAAGGATATCTATTTTTAGGTATCCTTTTTTTATTTTACGTTTCTTGGATTTAAAAGTGATTCCAATATCAAGACAACAACTTCTCGGTAAAATAACTCAACATCATTTCAACCTCATCAGAATTATCATCTATAACACTAATATCCGTTAGCCTTGGCAAATGTTTAGCAAAATAAATGTGGCTATTTGACATTTCAAACAAGGTGGTTGCTAATGCAAATGGGTACTTGAAATTGGGCTTTATTTCTGAAATAACCTGAGAAACTGTACTCGCTAACATCTTGTAACTAAGAAAAAAGCCTTTTGAATTTTCGTTATCTACCTCTTTGGTATGATATGCTTTCATGCCTTCAGAGATAACTATGTTATGCAGTTTGCTTTCGTTTACAAATTCAACTCCAGGATTGTCTTTTGGTGCTGAAACAAATGATTGTATTATGATATCTAGCTTCACTTTGGCATCACTTACGTTCATTGTGTTGATGTTGATTAAGTAACTCACCCACTCCCAATACCAATTAACCAAAAAAGTTAATAGCAAATGCTTGTTCTCAAAATACCTGTAAATCGAAGCTTCTGTTGAACCAATTTTCTCCGCAAGTTTTTTAAATGTGAAAGATTCAAATCCAAACTCATCAATTAAGAGTATACTATGTTGAATAATACTTCTACCCAGTTTCGACTCTTGTGGCTCTTTTAAGTACAAGCCAGGGTTTAACGTTATTCTTATTTGAACACCCATTTATAACTAGATTTTATTTATTCATCTATTAGATAGATCAAAAATACAAAAGCAAAACAATTTTTTACGGTAGTATTACTATCATTTTAGAAAGTCTCTTTACATTTGTACCTTTATTTTATATAAAAAAACAAACATCAAGTCATGAACAATTCTTTTTTCTCTAATCTTAAAAATGATCTTCCAGCTAGTGTTGTAGTATTCTTTGTAGCCTTACCTCTATGTTTGGGTATAGCTTTAGCTAGCGGAGCACCCTTATTTTCAGGATTAATTTCTGGTATTATTGGTGGAATTTTGGTTGGAACTTTAAGTGGTTCTAAAATAGGTGTAAGTGGTCCCGCTGCTGGACTTGCTGCAATAGTTTTGACTGCAATTGGCACTTTAGGAGGTTATGAAAACTTTTTAATGGCCGTTGTTTTGGGTGGAGTAATTCAGCTGATTTTTGGAATTCTAAAAGCTGGAATTATTGGATACTACTTTCCATCATCCGTTATTAAAGGAATGCTTACCGGAATTGGAATTATCATTATTCTAAAGCAAATACCACATTTTTTCGGTTATGATGCCGACCCCCAAGGTGATTTTTCCTTTTCTCAAATAGATGGAGAAAACACATTTACTGAATTATTCAAAATGACTAACTATATTCAGTATGGTTCTGCATTAATTGGAATAATTGGTCTTGCTATCTTAATATTATGGGAAAAAGTTTTAACTAAAAAATCAAAATTCTTTCAAGTAATACAGGGTCCTTTAGTTGCAGTTGTTTTAGGTATTGTTTTTTATATCCTAACAAAATCTAATGAGACATTTACTATTGCAAAATCACATTTAGTGAGTGTTCCAATACCTAATGATATTACTTCATTTATAGGTCAATTTAGCTTTCCGAATTTTAATGCAATTAGCAATCCACAAATATGGATAGTAGCCTTTACTATTGCTCTTGTAGCAAGTTTAGAGACCTTGCTTTGTGTTGAAGCAACGGACAAACTAGATCCTCATAAAAATGTAACTCCAACAAATCGCGAACTATTAGCGCAGGGCACAGGAAACATATTATCTGGTTTAATTGGAGGATTACCAATCACGCAAGTTATTGTAAGAAGCTCTGCTAACATTCAGTCAGGAGGTCGCACAAAGTTATCTGCAATTATTCACGGCTTCTTACTCCTTATTTCGGTAATAATTATACCACGTTTTTTAAATATGATCCCTTTATCTGTTCTTGCTGCAATTTTATTAGTTGTGGGTTACAAATTAGCCAAACCGGGACTTTTTATAAAAATGTATAAGTTAGGTTGGAAGCAATCTATTCCATTTACCGTAACCGTTTTGGGCATTGTATTTATTGATTTGCTTTACGGTATTGGGTTAGGTTTAGCTGTTGGAATTGTAGTGATTTTGTTTAAGAGTTTCCAAAACTCACATTTCTTACATAAAGTAATTGATGAAAATGACGATATGGTAATAAAAATGAAACTTGCTGAGGAAGTTACATTCTTCAATAAAGGAGCCATTCTTAACGAACTTGAAAGTTTACCAAAAGACTCAAATTTACAATTAGACGTTCGAAGTACAAGGTATATGGACTACGATATTGTTGAGATTTTAGAAGATTTTGCTATTAAAGCCAAGGAGCGAAATATAAATATTCAATTAATTTCTGAACGTGGAATTGCAGCAAATCCTCCAAGCTACATTGAGTTTTTTAAATTAGCACCAAAATCCGCGTAGTACTGCTAGCAATTAAAATCTCTTTCTTACGCATTAAAAGAAGCAAAATTATCCTAGTTCTGTAATCTTGTAATCTCTGCCATTAAAATTTAGTTTATCGCCAGAACTTTTACCCATCAATTCACTTCCCAAAGGAGATTCTCTAGAAATAACAAAATAAGTTCCAGTATCAGCTTTAACAACGCCTATTCCAACAGAAATATAGAATTTCCCATTATTGGTAACAACTAAAGACCCTACGCTCACCTTGTCTTCAACTTTGCGATCTGCTAGTTTTTTTAAAACATCCAATTGATTTTCTAGACTCTCCCTAAGAATACTGTGCTTATTCACCTCTTGTTGAGTCATTTCAACGCTCGTCTCAAACTTATCTCCTGCACTGCTTTTCGAATCAAGCTTCTTGATTTGGTTAATTTCTTTTAATTCTGAATTGCATTTGTCTAATTTAACTTCAAGTGTTGAAATTAAATTTAAGCGTAATTCTTCTTTTTCTTTGTTTGCGATACTCATGTTGGGCTAAAATAGTAAGTTATTTCGAATTGTTGTTGCTTTACTTGCAATTAAAATTTACTTCTGTTAATTCCTAATAACAACAGCATGAATTTAACTTTGCAATAAAATCTGATTTTTGACGATTAATTACACCTATTCCTAGTAATATTCTTTAGCTTTGAACTAGCATTTGCTACTATACTAAAGCATTAATGAAGTTACTATCCATCATTATTCCTGCCTATAACGAAGGTCCAACTATTCATTTAATTCTTGATAGGATCAAAGAAGTAACTTTGCCTGCTAGCATCCAAAAAGAAGTAATTATAGTAAACGATAAGTCGAGCGATAATACTGAAGAAGTAATTCAAAATTATATCCAAAACAATCCGGATGTAAATATTCAATACCACTCTCATAAAGTAAATAAGGGCAAAGGTGCAGCTTTACATACTGGTATAGCAAAAGCTACTGGCGAATATTTGATTATTCAAGATGCCGACTTAGAATACGACCCATTTGAATACAAAGATTTATTAAAACCAGTTTTATCTGGCGATGCCGATGTAGTTTATGGCTCTCGTTTTAAAGGAAGTAACCCGCATAGAATTTTATTTTTCTGGCACACAGTGGGTAATAAATTGCTTACAATCCTTTCAAACATATTTAGCAATCTTAACCTAAGCGACATGGAAACCTGTTATAAGCTTTTTAGAACCGATTTGGTTCAAGGGTTAAAGCTAAATGAAAAACGATTCGGTTTTGAACCAGAAGTTACAGCAAAAATTTCTCGGATTCCAAAAATTAGAATCTACGAAGTAGGAATTTCATATTATGGAAGAACCTATGAAGAAGGTAAAAAAATAGGGTGGAAAGATGGCTTCCGCGCAATCTATTGCATCCTTAAATACGGGCTTTTTAAATCAAACTAATTCCTTACTGTTTTATAAATCGTTGCGTGTTGCTGGCATTTTCTCCATTCACTTCAACAAAATAAACACCTTTTTTTAATGCACTAACATCAACAACATGTGCGTTATTAATCTTCACTACCATTCTTTTTCCTAAAGCATTATAAACCTTAATTGAGTTTAGCATTTCAGCAGCCTCAATATGCAATTCGTTATTAACAGGGTTTGGATAAAGCGAGAATCCTTTTACCTTTTCTTTTACAGATAAAGGAGGCTCAGGATCGCTTGGTTCTAAATTAGCTCCACGATTGGCTTGTAATAGCTCTTTTGTGATGGGATCTACTAGAATAACAATTGGCACCATTGACGATAGCCTCCAATCCATATGCGAGGTGATTGTATAGGCTTTAACTTCTGCAGCGCCATTTTCTCCATTTCCTTTAGCAGGATAATACATTTCGCCACTAATACTGGTCATTGCTGCCCTAAATACATTGCGATGCTTATTTTCCCCGTTTGGAGCGTTGTAAAGCGTTTCACCTTCCACTAAAAAAACAAACAACAACAACGAATCTGCAGCTGTATCCACTTCAGGTGTTAAGGTTACTAAAACTTCAATTTCTGAGTCATCGGTACTTGAAGAAATAGTGCTTGAAAGTGATAAATCTGAAGAATCCCCTTTATATGGGGCGTATAAATTACTCGCTCCATAGTTTGTCTGACTCGAAATTACTTCTCCGTTAATTACAATTCGAGGAGTACCACCATAAATTCCGTAATCTTTTGTGCGTTTATCGTTTTCAGCAACATTATGTTGGCTATAAATACATTTTGAATAAGGCGAACTAGGATGAAAGGCGATGTGAATTACGCCAGGGTTATTCTCAAGATTCGCAAAAAACGCAGGATTTCTACTTGCACAGGCACTGCACCAAGTATTGGTAAAATGCTCAACAATTACTTGTTTAGGTACTTGTGCAAATGAAGTTAAACAAATACTTAAAGCTGCTAATAGTAAGGTTTTTTTCATGATCTACTGTTTGCTACTATGAACTACGAGATAATTTCTTTCCTAGTTTTTAAAAAACGATAGGTTAAAAATACAATTAATGGGATGTTAATCAATGTGAAAAACCAAATTTCACCCCAATATGCTAGAGGCATCTCTAGACTTCTGCTAAAATAGGAATTGGTCAATACAAACTGCCTGCAAATGCTTAGTATAAGTATTACTAGCACTACAATTTCAACTGAATATTTTAGTAAAGCTTTAGACTTCCAATTGAAATAACTTTCAATTATAAAAGCAAATGGCACAAATAACAACAAATTTATAGTAAAAATATGACGTGTTACCGTGGTAACATGGGCAGCAGCTACGGCTATTATTAATGCACACATTGTTCCAATTAAAAAAAACAGTGCCCTATCTCTCAAAAATAATTTTCTTAACCCAAATAGTGAGAGTAAAAAGATAGGGGCACTTGCAAAATACCCAGGAGTTTTATTCTTTATAGCAATACCCCAATCGTAGTAATAATTTAAACTGGTAAAGTTAGTAAATAGCTTATCTAAACCCATTAAGAAGTTCCCAGACAGTGAGGTTAAAAAACTTTTTTCTTCAGGGAACTCTGGGTTATAGGTATTGCTTTTTAGAAACCATTCGCCAAAAGCCAAATAATTATAAGTATAAAGTAATCCTATAAAAGTTAGGAAAACCATGAGTGAAAGTCCAATTTTAAGAATATACCCCCTCCACTCTTTTTTTAAGTTAAGCTTTTTGCTACCTAAAATAAACACGCCAATAGGCATGGCAAATAATAAGTTTTGTAACTCTATGAGTGTTCCAAATCCTAAAGCAAAAGAAAGAATCAACCAATGCTCGAGATTACTTTCTTTCCTCGCAATTTTTAATGTCATATAAATTGAAAGCATTGCAAAAAACATAGAAGGAGCATGAGAAAACAACATACTCGAAATCTGTATTTGAAAAGAGCCAAAAGCAACTATAATTACAGTTATAATGGAGCTCTTCCAACTAATTTTCAACTCGTTAAGAAGAATTAAATAAAACAAAAACAACGCTAAGGTTCCACAAATAGTGGGTAATAAATGAGCTACAACAATTTCAAAATCCTTATTATCGCTAAAGTTTAAACCAATAAATTCCAACCCGTCTGCGAAAGCAAAAAAGGGAATTATTAAAAAGGCATTACCCGGTAAACGATCAGAATAAATCTTTCCATCTTTTGCTGCATAATCTGGACAGTAAGCATATTCACCGAAGTACTTTTCAATTTCTAAACTATGGTCATGATAAATAGCTTTTGCCAGGGAAATATGCCCCCCATCGTTAGCAGAAATCCTACCAGAACCATTGATAAATTGATAGCTGTAGAGGAGAAAAAAGAACAGAACTGTAATGATTAGCTGTTTTTTTGATAAGGTCATTTACTTTTTCTTCTTTTTACTTGATTTGGCCTCAGGATTATAGGCTACACTAAGCCCAATCCAAAGGTCTAAATCTTTATCCGTATCAATTGCTTCTGGAGCTACAAAAACATATCCTTTCATAGGTCGACCCGTAAAACCCATAGGCTTTGCTCCATTTATTTGCAGTGCTTTTTCATAATTAGCCGGTCCTACTCGCGCCATTAAATGTTCTTTTACAATGCCAACACACATTTTTTCATCCAACATCACACAATAACCACCCATCATATTCATTTCTCTAATTGGAAGGTTTCGTTGTTTAAATAGTGCTCTTATTCTATCCGCCAAATATTCGTCGTATGCCATAAACTATTTAATTTTGAAATACAAAGGATGATGGTTTTTACATTTAGAGTTAAAAGCTGCCTTACAAATTGGGCAACTTTCAGATGAGCTTAAGTAGGTTTGAATTGAAAACTCCCCATTACATTTTCCGCATAAAACAGCTAAAGCACTTTGCTCGCTTCGTTCCCATTTTAACGATTTATGTTGGGCTAACTCATTATGACATTCTATACATGCATAATAGGTCTTGCAACAAGCCATTTTTATTGCCACTACATCCTCAATTGCATTGTAATGTTTGCAGCGATAGTTAGAATCTAAATCAATACCTAAAACTTTAATCTTAGTCAATACCTTTGTATTTGAGTAATTACTAGAAAATTAGTGAAGTAAATATACAATACTCTTAACTTCGTGGTGAAAAATCGTCAATAAAGTGATAAAAGTTAAAAAGATAGAAAATCCTGCTGAGCTTGTTGAAGCTTTTAAAATAAGGCAAGTAGTTTTTGTGGAAGAACAACAAGTTGATAGAGAGGAAGAATATGACGGTTTGGATGATATTTCTGAGCAATATCTTGCTACAATTAACGAAATTCCTGCTGGAACGGCTAGGTGGAGAAAAACACCAGAAGGTAAAATTAAACTAGAACGCTTTGCTGTTCTCAAACAGTTTAGAAAAAAAGGTATTGGTAAAGCGTTGGTAAGTGCAACATTAAACGACGTTCCAACCGACAAAGAAGTTTATTTAAACGCTCAATTAAGTGCCGTTTTCTTATACGAACCATTTGGCTTTAAAAAAGAAGGGGATACTTTTTGGGAAGCTAATATCGAACACTATAAAATGGTGTTAAATAGAAAATAATTTTTGAAATACCTTTTATCCATACTTGGAAGCTTTGTTATTGGTGTTCAAATTTTGAACGCTCAATTTGTGGTAAAAGGTAGAGTTACCGATGCTGAAACAGGCGAAGGAATGCCCTTTGTAACGGTGTTTTTTAAAGGAACTTTTGAGGGCACAACCTCTGACTTTGAAGGCTTTTATACAATTGAAGCATCCAAGCTAAAAGATTCTATTTCTGCTTCTTATCTTGGTTTTGAGACTAGAACTAAAGATTTATCTAATGCACAAACGCAACAAGTTAATTTTCAATTAAAAGAACAGAGTTTTGGCTTAGATGCTATTGAAATTACCGCTGGTGAAAACCCTGCATTAGCAATAGTTAGAAATGCTATTGCAATGAAAAGCATCTACAACAAAAGTAATCTAACAAGCTATGAATATGAAAGCTATAGTAAGATTCAGCTATCGGTAGATAACATAAGTGATAAGTTTGGCGAGCGTAAAATATTCAAACCTGTTAGCAATTTATACGATAGTTTAAATGTTCTTGCTGGTGAAGATGGGGAAGCCGTTTTACCAGTGCTTCAAACAGAAACCATTTCCCGACTATATTATCAAAAAGATCCAAAAAAACGCCGAGAGGATATAATAGCTTCAAATGTATATGGTGTAGCAATAAGAGGTGGCGATGTAATTTCCCAATTTACTGGAGCATCCTTTCAAGAGTATAGTTTTTATGATAACCGCATATTAATAGTTGATAAAGAATTTCTTTCGCCTTTGGCCGATGCTGCCTTAGTCTTCTATGATTTCTTTATAATTGATAGCGTTTTAATTAATACCGATACCTGTTATAAACTTCAAGTTAGACCAAAAAATGACCAGGATTTAGCTTTTACTGGGTTTATTTGGATTTCAAAAAACTCCTGGAAATTAGTTCAAGTTGACCTTGAAATCACTAAAAAAGCAAACCTAAACTGGATAAAAGATATTAGCGTAAAGCAAACATTGACCCAATGCGAAACTGGAGAATTGTTGCCAGAAAAAACTCGAATGGTAGTTGACATTATTCAACTTGGTAAAAACACAGTAGGCACAATGGCCAAGTTTTATTTTTCTGTTGATAGTATCAAAATTAACCAAACTAAAGAAGAAGGGTTTTTTGAGAAAAACCTTGTTTTAAAGGATGACGCTCTCACTAAAGACACTGTTTTTTGGAGTAATTACAGACACGACCCATTAACTACTGTTGACGAACAAGGAATAAAAATGATTGATTCCTTAAGTGAACTATCACTAATAAGAAATGTAGTAAGTGCCTTTTACATATTTAGCACTGGGTATTTCTCAACTCGATACTGGGATTTTGGACCTATCCCCAATATAATTTCACTAAACGTTTTAGAAGGAGCTCGTTTTAATTTAGGGGGTAGAACAAACATAAAGTTTAGCGATAAATGGATTCTATCTGGCTATTTAGCCTATGGAACTCGGGATCAAAAATTTAAACATCAAGCAAAAATAGATTTTATTGCAAGTAGAGACCCATTTACTAGATTTTCTCTAGAAAGAAAAGACGATATAAGTCAAAATGGAATTGCTTTCAATTTTGGTAATTCATCCGTTTTTGGAACTAGCAGAAACAACAATCAATCAGATACAAGTAACATTCTAGAATATGCAAAAATTAATAAACGATTGGAACACACTTTTTCAGCTAGAAGAGAATTGTCGCCTTGGTTAACAACAACAGTATCTGCAAAGAATATTCGATTTAACCCCATTGCTAGTACTCTTGAAGGGGTAAATAGTATAAATAAAAAAGGTTTTAACACCTCAGAGTTTGCTCTAGGCTTGAATTTCACTCCAAAGTCATACAGTTTGTTTAACGACAATGAAAGAGTTAACCTTGGTAGTTTGTATGCTCCTGTTTTTATCACCTCCTACACTTTAGGTGTTGAAGGAATTGCTGGAAGTGAGTTTAATTATCAAAAAGTTGGTTTAGTTTATAGACATAGGTTGAGACTTGGGGTTTTAGGTTATAGTAGGTACTCATTTACTGGTGGGAAAATCTTCACTTCCATTCCCTTTCCTCTCTTAGCTGTGCATCCTGGAAATCAAACTTTATTTTTTAAAACTAGTAGTTACAACCTTATGAATTTCTTTGAATTTATAAGTGATGAATATGTAGAGTTTAAAATTGAACATCATTTTCAGGGCATCTTTTTAAATAGAATTCCTGTGTTGAGGAAGTTGAAATTTCGTGAAGTAGCAGGATTTAGAGCATTAGCAGGTCGGTTGAGTAATCTTAACGACGATTTTCAAGGAGTTGAAGCTTTCTCCACCCTTGAAAAAAAACCCTACATGGAAGCAAATTTAGGCGTAGAAAATATTTTGTATATCTTCAGAATTGATGCGGTTTATAGACTTTCGTATATTGACAAAGAGTATGTTAGGACTTACCAGCTAATTAACCCCGGCATAAACATAAATCGCTTCGGATTTAAGATTTCTGCAGCTTTCTCATTTTAACTATGAAAAAAACAATATTAATAACTGGCAGTAATGGTCTATTAGGGCAAAAACTAATTAAACTAATTGCTTTTTCTCCTGACTATGATCTTATCGCAACTTCCGTTGGAGAAAACAGATTCCCCTCAGTTAAAGGATACACATACCACTCCCTTGACATTACTAATCCGCAAAAAGTAAAGGAATGCTTTGCTGAATTTCAACCACAAGTAGTAATTAACACCGCAGCAATGACCAATGTTGATTCTTGTGAAGATAATCAAGATGGCTGTTGGGATTTAAACGTTAATGCAGTTGACTATTTAGTTACTGAATCAAATAAATGCAAAGCACATTTCATTCATTTAAGTACGGATTTTATTTTTGATGGTGAAGAGGGTCCTTACGCTGAAGATAGCTTTGCAAATCCTTTAAGTTTTTATGGAAAATCAAAATTAGCTTCTGAAGAAATTGTAAAAAATAAATGCCACAGTTGGGCAATTGCTCGTACTATTTTAGTTTATGGAATTTGTGACAATATGAGTCGCTCTAACATTGTGTTATGGGCTCGAGAAGCCTTAAAAAACGGCAAGCCAATAAATATTGTAATGGACCAATTTAGAACTCCTACACTTGCCGAAGATTTAGCAGCTGGTTGTAAACTTTTAATGGACTCTAAAACCAAAGGTGTATTTAATATCGGAGGAGATGATTTCATGTCGATTTTAGAATTAGTTGAACGCATTGCAGATTTTTACAAATTAGATAAATCAATTATCAATTCAATTAGCTCTGACACACTAAACCAAAGAGCTCAAAGACCTAAAAAAACGGGTATTTTGCTTGAGCATTCAAAGAAAATATTGGGATACAAACCCCACAGTTTTGAAGAAGGATTAGAAATATTAGAAATTCAAAGCCCTTTATTCTAATTTTACCAATAGATAACCTAATTTCACGTAATAATTAAATAACTATGGAATTCTTTACAATCGCCCTTATAATTGGGTCAATCGTTGCCTTTTTTCTAATCCTTTATCTTTTCCCATTAAACTTATGGATAACTGCTCAGCTATCTGGAGTTAGAATAAGTCTTTTGACATTAGTATTAATGCGTTTAAGAAAAGTACCGCCAAGTATTATGGTAAATGCGTTAATTACTTCAACCAAAGCAGGACTTCAAATTACTTCAAACGAATTAGAAACTCACTATTTAGCTGGTGGGCACGTAAACAACGTGGTAAAAGCATTAATATCTGCCGACAAGGCAAACATGCCATTAACCTTTAAAATGGCAACTGCCATCGACTTAGCAGGTAGAGATGTTTCGGAAGCAGTTCAACTTTCAGTAAATCCACAAGTAATAAACACCCCACCTGTAGCTGCTGTTGCAAAAGATGGTATTCAGTTAATCGCTAAAGCAAGAGTTACAGTAAGAGCAAACATTGCGCAATTAGTGGGTGGTGCTGGAGAAGACACAATTCTTGCCAGAGTAGGTGAAGGAATTGTAACTACAATTGGTTCAGCAGTGAGTCACAAAGCTGTTTTAGAAAATCCAGATACTATTTCAAAAACAGTTCTTGGAAAAGGGTTAGATTCTGGTACAGCATTCGAAATTCTTTCAATTGATATCGCTGATATTGATATTGGTGATAATATTGGTGCAAAACTCCAAACTGATCAAGCTGAAGCTGATTTAAAAGTAGCAAACGCTAAAGCTGAAGAGCGAAGAGCAATGGCTGTTGCAAATGAGCAAGAAATGAAAGCTAAGGCAGAAGAAGCAAGAGCACAAGTTATAATGGCTGAGAAAGAAATCCCTATGGCAATTGCTGAAGCATTTAGATCTGGAAACTTAGGCATTATGGATTATTACAGAATGCAAAACATCGAAGCTGATACAGATATGCGTACGTCTATTTCTAAACCAGGAAAAAAATCTGGGAAATAGTAAAATGAGATTCGTACAATTATTAATTCTTGTGGCATTATTGCAGGCTTGCAATAATGCTGTGATTACTAATACCAAAGATGCAAACCCTGCTGCTATTGGTTTTGATCATCTAAATTCAGACTCCTTAGCAATCAAAGTAGCCGACCAAGTTATGGAAGCCATGGGTGGAAGAGCAAACTGGGATAAAAGTCGGTTTATACATTGGAGCTTTTTTGGCGCACGAAATCACATTTGGGATAAGTACACCGGAGATGTTGAAATTACTTCTTTCCGAAAAGATACAAGCGTATTTCAATTCAACCTTTTCTCAATGGAAGGAGATGTTTTTATTTCTGGAAAAAAAATAACCGAGCCTGATTCTTTAAAAATACTTTTAGAAAAAGGAATGGATATCTGGATAAATGACAGCTATTGGCTGGTAATGCCTTATAAGTTGAAAGATACGGGCGTTACTTTGAACCACTTAGGTATGGATACAACAAATGCTGGCATTAATGCCGAAGTAATTTGTTTAACTTTTAAAGAAACTGGCAGAACTCCGCAAAACAAATACTTTATTTACGTAGACACTGTTGACCATTTGGTAAAACAATGGGACTTTTATAATAAAGCTAAGCAAGACACTCCAAACTTTACTACCCCTTGGGATGACTACAATCTTCACGGAGATATTCTGTTGAGTGCTAGTAGAGGAGAAAATTATATATTAGATGGAATAAAAGTGAGTAGTACCTCTCCAAAAAACTGGTGGAGTAAAGTAGATTAGTTCTTGCGACACAAATAAATTACAGAGCTACATTTTTTTGCACTTGACCAGCTATTAATCCAGCTTAATTTTCCAATCAATCCACCCATTAGCAGAGCCAATTTATTGTTTCTGTATTTTTCACTTAGCAAACTCACGTAAAAGGCATCAAAAGGCATGCGTTTATGTTTTTCTATTGTGAATCCATGCTTTTCAACCAATTCATTCATTGAATTTGGTGTAAAATGCCATAAATGACGAGGCACATCATAAGCCGCCCAATGCTTTTTATAATACTTGGCATCAAACGATTCATGATTTGGCACTGCAATTAATAGCAAGCCTCCAGGCTTTAATACCTTATGAATCGTTTGTAGATATTCGTTTAGCTTATGAACATGCTCAAGCACATGCCACATAGTAACTGCATCAAATTTCTCTGCTTCTAGTTTATATAATTCTGATGGGTCTTTGGCTTGCAATCCAAATTTAGACACTGCAACAAGTCTTGCTTCTGGGCTAGGTTCTAATCCCATTACACTCCACCCTTTTGAGGTCATTTCACCCCCAAAATAGCCAGTACCACAACCAATATCCAGAAGTGACCCTTTACTTAATCCAGTAAAATCACTTACTATTTGACTCTTTTTACCTAGCATGTACTTTCGCACTTTGTGATACATTGAGTTCATTAATCCCTCTTGAGTGTCGCTATGAGAAATGTAGTCATCGCTTTTGTAGTAACTACCAATTTCTTCTTCAGTTGGAACAGTTTGGGTCATTGCAATACCGCAGTCATTACACTTTACTAATGGAAATTCTTCTCCACTTACAGTATAATCTTCTACTATTAAAAAGTCTTCGAGGTTTAAGCTATTGCAAACTACGCAGCTATCGTGATTCATGTTTTTACTTTAAGAAGCGAAATTGAGAAAAATTAGTTACTTTTTGGCATTAAAATTAAAATACCCGAAGGGTTAAATCCTCGGGTATTTTATTAAAACAACACTAATTAAAAATAAACATCGCTTAAATTTAGAGAACAAGTTCCCTAAAGACTAAAAGCTGATGTCATTAAAGTATAAGGCCTTATTTAAAGTACCTAAAGTCTTGACCATCTTTAATTTGCAATAATGTTTCATAAATCATTTTTATCACATTATTCAGGTCATCTTTATGCACCATTTCAACTGTAGTATGCATGTATCTTAATGGTAACGATATTAATGCTGATACTACTCCATCGTTTGAATATGCAAAAGCATCAGTATCTGTTCCAGTTGCTCGTGAAGCTGTTAATCGTTGGAAAGGTATTTTCATTTTAGTTGCAGTTTCTAAAATTAGTTTTCGCAAATTATTTTGAATGGCTGGTGCATAAGTTACAACAGGACCTTTACCACAACTAATATCTCCATGTGTTTTCTTGTCAATCATTGGAGTGGTGGTATCATGAGTCACATCTGTAATTATTGCTACATCTGGCTTTATTCTGTTCGCCATCATTTCAGCTCCACGTAAACCAATTTCTTCTTGTACAGAGTTTACAACATACAAACCAAAATCAAGTTGCTTTTTGTTTTCTTTAAGATGACGAAGCACTTCGGCTATCATAAAACCACCTGCTCTGTTATCTAAAGCACGTCCTACATGGTACTTCTTATTTAACATCATGTATTCATCTTCAAAAGTTGCCATACACCCAACGTAGATTCCTAGTTTTTCAACCTCTTCTTTCGTAGTGCAACCACAATCTAAGAAGATATTCTTCATAGAAGGTGCTTCTTCTTTTGCCGCGTTGCGAGTGTGAATAGCAGGCCATCCAAATACTGCTTTTACCGGACCGTTGTCTGTATGTATATTCACGCGCATTGAAGGTGCAATCATGTGGTCAGATCCGCCGTTACGACGTAAATAAAGCAAGCCATCATCTGTAATATAGTTTACAAACCAACTTATCTCATCGGCATGAGCTTCAATAACTACTTTGTACTTTGCTTTTGGGTTTACAATTCCTACTACTGAACCGTAATTATCGACAAAGTGATCGTCGATGAAAGGTCGAATATAGTCGAGCCAAAGTTGCTGACCGCCTTGTTCGTTACCTGTTGGTGAGGCTATGTTAATGTATTTTTCAAAAAATTCCAGTGATTTCTTCGTTGTCATAGGGCGCTGATTTTACCCTAATATAGAAGTTGTTTTTTTCACTTAAAAAGAGATTGCATTATTTATTTATGGCTTTGATTTCTGGACCTGTATGAATGTTCAACATTTCAAGTTTTTGGCTGAATCTTATAAATTAAAAATGAAGAATGAAAAGTGAAAAATTTAATCAATTATCAAGCCAGCAATGCTTTTAGTGGAGGTTCTAAAAGTTTCTACAATGCTGTTTTTGTTTAGCGGTGCGTATAAATGCGGGAATTCAGCATTTCTACTTGGAGCGAACTCCCAAATTAGCTTGCCTTTTACAAGGTTGCTGTTAATTTTTAGGATTATTTGTTCATCATCTGAAGCGTAAAGCTCCATTGACTTTTGCAAGTGCTTATAATCTGAAAGATGAATAAATTTTTCTTCCGAGAATGTTTTAGAGACATAAGAGTCATTTTCGGGTTGTTGTTCCCAAAACATTAAGTCCGTAAAATGATAAATGTATTCTGAAGGCATTAACCCTTTAAGATGTTATTATCTTAAAATAGTCAGTGCGTCCTTAAGATCGTATTTATTACCATCAAGACCTTCTCCAACAGCAGCAAATACATATACTCCTTGTTCAATAGGTGTACTTGTACCTTGAACATTACCATCCCATGTGATTGTACCAGAAATACCAACTATCGCTGCGGCATCGTTGCTAGAAGCGTCAAATACACGTTCTCCCCAACGGTTATACACAGATATTCTATACGTGTTTAAACCTTCGACAGTAATTCTCCAATCATCATTAATATTATCTCCATTTGGTGAAAATGCCGTGGGAATTAACATAGCTGATGGAGGTAATAAAGTGAATTGCCTAGAAGAAGTATAGGTACATCCATCTTGTCCTTCATAAGTATAGCCTACCAAATAATCACCAGCAGTAGCGAACTCAGTCGAATCTGGAGACTCAAGAGATGAAATGTTTCCATTTGCAAAATCCCATGTATGTGTTACAGTTGGTGCTAAATAATCACTTTGGTTCATAACAGAAATAAATTCAGGACTACAGCAAAAAATTTGATCTGCAGCATTAGAACCGTTAAAGCTCATATCTGGAAATGGTTCTATTTCAAAAGACCCACCAAAAGTTAATAGAAAACCACCATCTGCAGAATTACCAGGTCCTTTTGGGTTATCTAAAATATCTCTATCAATTAAAATAACATATTCATTTCCTTCTGTAACGGTAATTGGCGCCGAAAATGGATCGAGAGATGCACCAGCACTACCACCACAGGTTGCTAGACCAAAACTTGTAATTCCCGTTCTATATTTACCTGCTGTTCGAAAGTTTGAGTTAAAATTACAGCAAATCTCATCGGCTAAATTCATATCTGCACCAGAGCATCCAGTAAAATCATATAAGCCATAATCATATTCTGATGCAGTTTGTCCTGCAACATCTGCCAAAGCAGAATCTAATGGGGAAATGATAAACTCTAAAGTTCCTGTTTTACGAACAGTAAATTTTACATAAACTGATTGTTTCCGAGGCTTTCCAAAACAACTAGGACTGTTTGCCTTGGAAGCATTTGAACCATTTTGCACATCAGTAACAGCCAATCCATTTTTATCGCAAATTACATAGGCAGCGTCACAAGTTGCGCCTATTTGGTTTACAGTAGTTATTTGTGCAAAAGCGGTAATTGAGATAAAAGTGACTATTGCTAGTATTGCAAGTTTTTTCATAAGTAATCTATCTACCCAAACAGTTTTTCTATTGTTTTTCTTGGCTTTATGTTAACAAATGTTCTGCCAACACTAATATTTTCGCTTTCCAATAGGTTCAAACGAATGCGTAAGATACTGAATATTCTAGTACTTTAAAGGGATTTTGTAAATTTTTTGTCAGTCAAAAACCTTTGTATTCCTTGTTTGAAGCCCACAAAATCAAAATACTCTCCAATAATGTTATTTTTTAAAGTGAACTTTTTAAAAATCAACAAGTACTGTATCAAATATTAATTAATAAAAAAACCCTTATTCGTTAGCTATTAACCAACAAATAAGGGCTTACAAAATAGTTGTAATTCTTATTGCTTAATTACCTTGTAAATAGCAATCTCATCTTCTAGATTCAATTTAACAAAAAACACTTGTCCTTCTCCAAACTGACTATTATCTAGTTTTAAGCTATTCAAACCACTTTTTATTATCGTTTCTTGACTTAAAAAGGTTGTTTGACCTAAAAGATTGATTATTTCATAAGTGAAATTCAATTGCTTTTTGGCTTCTACATCCAATGTAATTCCATCATTAAATGGATTAGGATAAAGATTAACACTTGCGTTTAAAACTTGAGTTGATTGAACTGAAGTTGTTGAATCTCCACAGGCAGTACCAGTATTTTTGATTTCAAAAGAGCCCCCAAAAGTTAATAGAAAACCACCATTTGCACTATTACCTGGACCAGATGGGTTATCTAAATAATCTCTATCAATTAAAATAACATATTCATTTCCTTCTGTAACGGCAATTGACTTTGAAAATGGATCGTGAGATGTTGAACCACCACAAATTTTACCACCAGCATTTGTAATTCCCGTTCTATATCTATTTGCTGTTCGATAGTTTGAGTTAAAATTACAGCAAATCTCATCGGCTAAATTCATTTCTGCACCAGAACCAGAGCATCCAGTAAAATTATATAAGCCATAATCATATTCAGATGCAGTTTGATCTGCAACTAAAGCTCGTGCAGAATCCAAAGGAGAAATAATAAACTCTAAAGTTCCTGTTTTACTTACAGTAAATTTTACATAAACTGATTGTTTCCGAGGCTTTCCAAAACAACTAGGACTGTTTGCCACCAAGGAAGCATTTGAACCATTTTGCACATCGGTAACAACCAATCCGTTTTTATCGCAAATTACATAGGCAGCGTCACAAGTTGCGCCTATTGTGTCTACAGTAGTTCTTTGTGCAAAAGCGGTAATGGAGATAAAAGTGACTATTGCTAGTATTGCAAGTTTTTTCATAATTACTCTATTTAGTAAAACAGTTATTCTGATGTTTTTCTTGGCTTTATCATAATGAAAAGCATTGTTGTCACTGCCTTTTTCGCTATTCAATAAATTCAAACGAATGTGGAATATACAAAATATTTTATAAATGGCCTTTGCCCATTTCTCAAGTGTATAGATTTACTTCAATTTATTTATAAAATATTGTTCAATAAAAAAACCCTTATTCGCTAGCTATTTACCAACAAATAGGGGCTTACAAAATAGTTGTAATTCTTATTGCTTAATTACCTTGTAAATAGCAATCTCATCTTCTAGATTCAATTTAACAAAAAACACTTGTCCTTCTCCAAATTGGCTATTATCTAGTTTTAAGCTATTCAAACCGCTTTTTATTATCGTTTCTTGACTTAAAAAGGTTGTTTGACCTAAAAGATTGATTATTTCATAAGTGAAATTCAATTGCTTTTTGGCTTCTACATCCAATGTAATTCCATCATTAAATGGATTAGGATAAAGATTAACACTTGCGTTTAAAACTTGAGTTGGTTGAACTGAAGTTGTTGAATCTCCACCAGTACCGCCAGAACCTATACCGCCAGTTACATCAATTTCAAATACAACGGTATCAGCTCCGCATGGATTTCTAACAATTAAAGTAATTATAAAAGTACCAATTTGTGCAAATGCATGAGATGGACTTTTTTGGAATGAAGGGTTCGTTCTGTCTCCGAAATCCCATTTCCAGAAAGTAATTCCATCTGCTGTATTGCCAACAAAATCTACATTTAATGAATCTTTATTAAATGTAAATGAAGCTATAGGTAATGGATCATTTGTAATTGTTAATTCACTTGTAGCAACACAACCGTTTTTAGTAACCGTAAGCGTGTAAGTTGTATTTGTTGGCACATTACACATCGGATTAAAAATGTTAGGGTTGCTTAAACCATCTGCTGGAGACCATAAGAAATCTGCACCCAATACATTTTCAGCTGTAAGTTGAATAATATCTTGTGGACATTTCGAAGCATCAGCACCTGCATCGGCAACTGGTATTTCATTCACAATAACTTCAACTGAACCAGAATTTATACAGAATTCATCTGTTACTGAAACTGTATAGGTGGTAGTAGCCGTTGGAGTTGCTAATGGTGTTGCACTGATGGAATCATTTAAAGTTACACCTGGCGACCATCTATATGTACTATTAAGGGCAGATACAAATAAGCTTGCAGACTCTCCAACACATAAAGACGTATCGCCATCAGTTGTTACCACTGGTCTTTCGTAAATATTAACTGGTTGGCTAGAATTACTCTTACAGCCATTAACATCAGTAATGTTATAAGTAATTGTATAGTTTCCAGAACCGACAATAGCAGGGTCAAATATACTGTCAGTAATTCCTTTACCGCTAAATACACCACCGTTTAAAGCTGGTACTAATCCGTAACTAACATCATAAACACAGTTGTCTAAAATCAACCCTGTAAATGATGCATCTGGTAAGCCATTAATTGTTACTTGTTGCGAAGTACTATCTACACAACCAAAAGCATTTGCTCTTGTATAGGTTATAGTGTGGGTACCAACACCTGCAGCAGCAGGGCTAAACAGGTTACTAGCAATTCCAGGTCCTTTAAATGTTCCACCTGATACCGTTCCGGCCAATGTTGCACTACTTGCATCAATACAATACTGGGCATCTAAACCTTGGAAAGCTGCATTTGGTAATGGATTAACTTTAGTTGATTGAAAACTTGAATCGATACAACCTTTCACATCAGTAATATCATAACGAATGGTATGAGAACCTAAAGCTACACTATCAACTTTGAATGTATCTACATAAACACCGTTACCACTAAAAGTACCACCAGCTAAAGCAGGAGTTAAAGCAACTTCAATACCATTTTTAGTGCAGTAGTCTGTCCCTAGGACATTAAATAAAGCATCAGGCAATGCGTTAATGATAATATCAAAAGTATCCTTTGCCTCTCCACAATCACCACCACCAGTTATGATGTTATAAACTTCATAAGTTCCTGGTGTACTTTTTTTAATATTTATTTCTCCATTCGATGTGTTTTCAAAAAATAAACCGCCGTCGTTTGCGCTAAAAGTTCCAGCTGTTCCAGTAGTAAAGTTTGCAAAAGTATTGTCTTCAGAAACACAATAGCTTGTTTTTGGATAGGTAAATGCAGCATTTACATCTGTAACAACTGAAACAGTTACTTCATTAGAATCTGGACAAGCATTACTTGTTACGTATTTAATATCATAAGAATCGTCACCCATTAAATTCGGTGTAAATGCACCAGTTGTACTATTAAATCCTGCAGTTGGAACTGGATTAATTGTCCAAACACCACCAGCTGTTACTGGACCACTTGGACTTATTGTATTTGCATCATTTGAACAAAACGTTGCAGTAGCATAGGTAAAGTTTGCATCATCAAAGTCATTAATAACCATAGTAATACCAGTTGAAGTTACTTCCAAAGGAGCTGCACAAGCTTCACTTGAAGTTAATTTTGCAGTTATAACATCACCATCTTCTAAAGTAGAAGGAGTGTAAGTACTTTGATCTAAACCTACCGGGCCTCCATTTTTATACCATTGATAAGAAGGTCTTGCACCACCATTAACTGGCGTAGCAGTAAATATTACCGTTTCATCTCCTTCACAGAAATTATTTACACTTTCTGCAATAGTAATTTCAGGTACACTAGGAGGAGTAACTTTAACGGTTACCTCTTCTGTAGTTTCACAACCAGCTTGATCTGTTGCATACACCGTATAAGTTGTAGTGTCAGAGGTACCTGATTTTACCACCACGCTATCATTTCTATTTAAAGTAGCAGCATTTTGCCATTCAAAATAAGTGATAAAGTTTGGTTGAGAACCGTTAATGTCAATCGACCAGTTAAGTAAATCTCCACTTACAGTATCAAATACTGGTGGAACTGGAGTTACTAAATATCCTCCTACATAATCTCTAACTCTAAGCACCCAATTCCCGTTTGCATTATTACCTGCAAAGTTTGTAAATGGATTTGCTGGAGACCATTCGCCAGTGTAAGGAGCGCCATTTGGAGGTAAAGCAGCCCCAGTCAAAGTAAAACAAGTGTTAATATAATCATCGCCTTCTCCACCTATTCGGTCAACAAGGTTTATTACTGTTCCAGAAGGGCTAGTTAACGAAACTTGAAGCTCTGATAGTCTATCATGATCAATATTCATACAAACTTTCACTATAGAACCCGCATTTAATGCTACTGGACTTATTCCGGCTACATTTATTGTGGATGTTAATCCTGGAGGCGTGCCAATTAAAGGTGGATCTGGAATGGTTGCATTTACTGTTTTACTAAACAACACCGGAGATATAGCTACTCCAATTGCATCAATATTAGCTATTATTTCTATACTATCCCCAGAACAAATTTCAGGATCAGTAGGAATGAACGATATTTGTGGTTTTTGAACTAAAACTTCAACATCTGCACTTACTTCACATCCTGGCACTCCTCCAACTTCTCCCACAGTAACTGTATAGGTTGTTGTATTATGCCCCAAAGTTGCTACAGCATAACTACTGTCATTGTCAGAAAAGGCTTCGCTAGGCGTCCAAGTATATTCTAATTCTGGGTTCTTAGGTATGCAAAAACCAAATATAGTATTAGGTAAATAACTGTCTGCTGCGATTTGATTGCTTTTGTCACAGAAACCGTCGGAAAAATTGGTGGTTGAAGCTCTAGATGATTGATAACCAGGGTTGTACCCTCTAGTTGCTGGATACTCACTTTGATTATAACTTGAGCTTTCTCCATCAGGGTAGTACCAACAAATTTCTACCACAATGTTTGTTTTTCCATCCCATCTAAAGGCATTCTCAAAAAAGTAATCATTTCTTCCAGTTGCAACCTTCTGTGTTCTAGGACTGTATACTTCCATCATGCCTGATTCAAAGGCATTCATTGTAGTTTTGTTGGTACATGAAATGGCAATTCTAAAATTTGGTAAATTCTTGGATGTACTTGATGTATTTCCATTGGCCTGAATACTAGGCACATCGAAAGACAAAGATGTTATTCTTCCAGCTGACATTCCTTGTGCATTTAACTGATCTGCATGATATAAAAACTGAGCCGTATAAGTTGCTGTACCGAAATCACCATAAGGATTTTCTTCTCCTCCATTATATGCAGGTATGGTGTTTCCGTTTCCAAGTGTAACTTCAGTTGCATTACTTCTTCCTGGTACACAACCTTGGTAGTTTTCTAATCCACAATCTGTAGGAACTGGATTAATTAAAGAACTAATTGCAATTAATCTTGCGTCTTCTTCAGGACAAACAATAGGATCTAATGCTAATGCTGTTACTACAGGCAAACTAGTCGTGATAGTTACACTTGCATTGCAAGAATCATTGGTTAAACCAGATGTATCGTAATAAGCAACATTATAAGTAGTTGTTGCAATAGGTTTAACAATGGGCGTAGAGCCATCCCCTTTTACAATGCCCGTATGCTCCCATTTGTATATAAAGTTGGGATCATTTGTAGTAACTAAAATATTCTCTAAACCCCAGTGATCAAAAGCAAAATCTGTACTACCCGGAACTGTTGGAGGAGATGCATTCGGTTGGTGCCATCTAATTTTAGTTGAAGCTGTTTTAGCACTATCTGGTATAATTACACAATATTCTTTCCAATTTATTCTCTCAGGGTCAAATCCACCATTTGGGCTATAGTACTCTATATTTGCCCAATTAGTACCATCTAATGAATAATCTAAAAACACTCCTTCATCTTCTAAGTCTGGTCCCTCACATGGAGATCCATCATCTTGCTTTGCGAAACGCATAACAAAACAGATACTTCCACCTGTGCTTAGATCATAGGCTGCAGATACTGCAGTTCTTGGGTTGGCTGAAGAATTATCAAACCATAAATAAGGTGATCCATCAAAAGGCGCACCACAAGGGTTTGTATAAACCGCATTTGGAGTAGTTCCCCAGCCAACGCCAGCACCAGTATTAAAATCTGTTTCGAAAACGTAGCTGCCCGGTACATGTGTAGCAGCTAATTTAACTTCATTGCCACAAAAAATTACTGTAGAAGAAGCTGTCGCTTTAACTACACATTGCGCAACTGTGTTTAGGGTAAAAAGAACACATGCAAAAAATAGGAGTGTAAATTTAAATTTCATCATCTTGGTTTAATTGTGAGAAAGGTTGTTTTTTGAGAAATATTAATTCTTATAGAATCTCTAGGTTTTTAACCTTGAAACTTTTCAGAGTATTCTTATTTTCGATAGTTGTAAACTGCTTGAAAACGCGCAAACCACTGCTTTTAGATTTATCACAAGTCCCAGAAGTACTTTGGTTTGAATTTAGAGTAATTTCATAATGAAACTCAGGACTTGTTGCATCACAATTAGCACAGTAGTTTGTGTATTGAAATTCTAAGTCATAGGTTAAAGTAATAGGTAAGTCAGTAATATTATTGAAACTTAACACAACATACTCTTGAACCACATCTGTTCCTGCCATTGGGCAAGTTTGCGTTTCGTAGTAGATTTCAAATAATTGCGCATTTGGACTTTCAATTTCTGTCCAGTCGGTTACATTTAAATTTGTAACAGATGTTTGTGCGAATGTACTTTGGCTTAAAAAAAGTGTTAAAAAACCAATAGCATAGCAAATTAAATTTTTCTTCATGATATTGTAGGAGTTAAAATAATTAATGTTTAGTGCTTTTAAGGCAACTTCAAAGATAAGATTTATAAGGTCTTATTCAAATTTTGAAGTGCTATTTCCGTCATTTAATTGTCAACAAATAATAAAGTACCTAAAAACTGAATACTTATTAACCTAAAGAGACCAATTGTTTGGAAAGGTTGCGCGGCAATATATAATTTGGCTCAGTTGGTTTTTTACGCAGCATTAGGCCTACTTAGCTTGCGTCATCAATGTAATACATTTGCCATTCAATCAGTATACTTACTAATTCCTAAATTTGTCACTCTTAGAAATACAAAAAATTGTTATTCTACATAAATTCTATTGTTGTAATTTTACCCTTCAGTAGATAGCAAATGAAAATAGCAATAGTAGGAGCAACAGGTTTAGTTGGACAGGAAATGCTTAAAGTATTAACTGAACGCAATTTTCCAGTAAGTGAATTGGTACCGGTTGCTAGTGTACGAAGTGTAGGCAAAGAAATTAATTTTAAAGGCAAAGCGTATAAAGTTGTTTCGATACTAGATGCTATTAAAATGAAGCCAGCTATTGCCCTTTTTTCTGCAGGTGATGAAACTTCAACTGAGTTTTCTCCATTATTTGCTGAGAATGGCATTACTGTAATTGACAATTCTTCAGCTTGGAGAATGGATGAAAACACTCCTTTAGTGGTCCCAGAAGTAAATGGTGCCGTAATTAAAAAAGGAGATCGCATTATCGCTAACCCAAATTGTTCCACAATTCAATTGGTAGCAACTTTATCACCTTTGCACGATAAGTATAAAATTAAGCGCCTTGTAATTTCAACTTACCAAAGCATAACTGGCACCGGAGTAAAAGCGGTTAAGCAATTAGAAGATGAGCGAAATGGTATAGTTGGTGAAAAAGCCTACCCACATGATATTGACAAAAATTGTATTCCTCATTGCGATGTGTTCTATCCAAATGGTTATACCAAAGAGGAGTTAAAGCTTGTAAACGAGACACACAAAATCCTTCAAGACAATTCAATTGGAATTACTGCAACGGCAGTAAGGGTACCGGTTGTTGGTGGACATTCTGAGGCAGTTAATATTGAATTTCATAATGAATTTGATTTAGACGAGGTTCGAACTTTACTTTCCAATACTGAAGGTCTAATTATTTTGGATGATCCTGAAAACAACTCCTACCCTATGCCACGAAGTGCTCACGGCAAGGACGAAGTTTTTGTTGGGCGTATACGCAGAGATGAATCGCAAGAAAAAACGCTCAACCTTTGGATTGTTGCTGATAATCTTAGAAAAGGTGCGGCTACTAATACCGTTCAAATTGCTGAGTATTTAATTAAACAGGATTGGTTTTAGTCCCGATTACACTGGAGTGCTCAGTTTGAAGGGCTGAATTTTAGGCACAAAATCTGTAGTCCTTTGTGGTTCATTTACTTTTCTGCTTTTCATCTGTTCAAGCCGCAGCGGCTTCTTCTTTCCCGGCGGAATCGGATCAGTCACAAAGCTTAATCATCCAACAACGACTCATTCAATAACCCATCATACTCAGTTAAAACAGCAGTTATAGATCCAAAAAGTAATTCAATTTTAACTTTAACAGGAACCTTGTTCTTATCATTAGTTATCCAAATACGGGCGTTTTCATCATCAACAAAAACGCTACCTGCCGGAATAATGGGTTGAATTACCAGACACTCCACCCTTCCAAACTTCGTCCTGATTTTATCCGTTCCTAAAAATCTAAAACTTACCTCAAACAACTCATCCATTAAAAAACAAGAATTGGAATAGATAGAATCGATTTTTAGACTTTCGGCAAAAACGGTTCGAAACTTATAGAAATAGGAAATAATATCCATTGTTTCGGGACCTATTTCAAAATTCTTTCCCTTATGATCAAAAACAACGGAGTCATCTCGTTGAAAAACTAGGTACCCATTTCGAGTATATGAGCCTTCTTTAACGTTTTCTTGATACAAAACAGGCAATAAGGTATTTGTATCAATATAACTATCGTAGCGGTTACGCATTTTAACAAATACATCGGCCATAGGGGCGGTTCTTCCACTTGCAACAAGATGAAGCACTGGCTTGCCCATATAAGGGTCTAAGAGCTCCCTAACTTCAAGAGAACCTTCACCCATTCCCACAAAGCCGTATTTGAATTTATAGTCTAAGCGCTCCCCTATAAAAAAGGTAGTGTTTTGCGCCATAGTAGCTGACGCAAATGATGAAATAATTAGAAGAAATATGAACCGCATAACAAGAGAACGTATTTTCTCCATAAGCAGTTTATGAAAAGCAAAAATTAGTCTTCCAATTCAATATCAAACTGAACCAAATTGATAAACTCTTGTACTCTGCCTTCAACATCATCCTGAGAAAGCTCCATTAAACGTTGTTTACCGAACTTCTCAACACAGAAAGAGGCCATTGCAGAGCCGAAAATAATTCCGCGCTTCATATTCTCGAAAGAGATATCTCGAGTTTTGCATAAATAACCAATAAAGCCACCTGCAAAAGTATCTCCAGCCCCAGTTGGGTCGAAAACTTCCTCTAATGGCAATGCTGGTGCAAAAAACACTTCGTTTTTATGAAATAATAAGGCTCCGTGCTCCCCTTTTTTAATCACTAAATACTTTGGGCCCATTGTTTGAATCTTCTTAGCAGCCTTTACTAATGAATATTCTCCACTTAATTGACGGGCTTCTTCATCGTTGATGGTAAGCAAGTCTACTTCTTTAAGCGTTAACAATAAATCATCCCAAGCAACATCCATCCAAAAATTCATGGTATCAAGAGCTATTAACTTCGGACGTTTTTTCATTCCTTTAATAACTTTCAATTGAATTGCTGGAGTTAAATTTCCTAGCATTAAGAAATCACAATTTTGGTAAGATTCAGGAATAATTGGGTCAAAATCTGCTAAAACATTTAGCTGAGTATCCAAAGTATCGCGAGTATTCATGTCGATGTGATACTTTCCATGCCAGAAAAAAGATTTTTCTCCTTCTTTTATTTGAAGACCTTCGGTGTTCATTCCTCGGCTTTGCATTTCTTTAATTTCCTCTTTAGGAAAATCATCACCAACTACTGCTACAAGGTTGATTTTATTGGTAAAATAGGAAGCTGCGTAGCCAATATATGTGGCTGCACCGCCAACAATTTTGTCTGTTTTTCCGAAAGGAGTTTCAATTTTATCGAAGGCTACCGTGCCGATTACTAGAAGGCTCATAAAATAAATGTTAATTAGTTTGTGCAAATATTGCACAATTAATAGAGAAGTCATAGTTTTGCACTCCCTTTTTAAGGTAATCTAATTCCTCCTTAGCTCAGCTGGTTAGAGCATCTGACTGTTAATCAGAGGGTCCTTGGTTCGAGTCCAAGAGGAGGAGCTTAAAATTAAAGCCTTTACACGATGTGTAGAGGCTTTTTTTATGGAGGTTTTTCAGTTTTACTAACAAGTTGGAATAATTGGGCAGAACATTTATACTTTTAAAATAAAAAAAACCCATGGAACATCCATGTGAAAAACAAGACTCCGCTGGTTAGAGTCCCGATTCATCGGGATTAATCAGAGGGTCCTCCCCGATGTATCGGGGAGAGGAGGAGCTTAAATTTTCAAACCATCTTTGGGGCTAGCAAGAAAGAAGCGCCTCAACTCTAGGCAGTCATTGCGAACGGAGTGCAACGAAGAGAGAAATCTACCTTAAGTTGAGCAACAGCTATTTTCAAAAGGAAGTCACTGGATGCTGCCCGATTCTTGATTGAATTAGCTTAATGTCAATACTCCGCTTTCAAGTTTTGCTTAAAAATGAAGGAAGATTTCTCCTTACAGTCGAAATGACCCAAAAGGTGGCGGACTGCTAAATCAAATATCTTGAGACTTCGAAAAGCCCAAACTGCCGTAAATAAAAACAGTTGTTCTAAATACTTGTTCTAGTAATCTATTTTAACCAATCTCAAAGTTTTAGATGCCTCTTCAATTTTGGCTGTTACTAAAAACACCCCTCCAGGTAATAATTCTGTTTTTAACCCCAAATTCGAAGAGCCAGAAGAAAGGGTTTTAGTAAAACTTGTGATAACTCTACCCTGCAAATCGCTAATTGATATCTCAGCAACTGAAGTTTGAAGCAGGTTAACTGTCAAACTTGCCGAATTACTTGTTGGATTTGGATACAAGCTAATATCTAAATGAAAATTTGCGCTATTATCAATGCTGGTTCTCGCTTTTGTACCATCACCAACATAAATATCATCAATGTATAAATAGTTACCGCCATCAGGAACGTTTTGAATACGAATCAACACAAATTCCTCGTCTCGGTAATTCTGCAAATTAATGTTAGCCGACTTCCACTCTGAAGCTTCAGGAATATATACTGAAGTTTGTGTTGCTCCCGTTGCTAATGCAGCATCGGTTCTATAAAAAATACGCTTGTAGGTAATTCCACAATCTGTTGAAAGCAATACCGACATTTCATCAGAAAAGGTTTCATTCGTTTTAGCCCAAGCCCAATTATAGGTCATTACCACATCAGAATCGGGATGAGCAACTTTTAAATTTAATGGAGGCAAAACAATATCATCCGCCGAACCGTAAATTTCATTGGTTAGATTATCAATACGAATTGAATATTTACCTGAAGTTGATGCATTTGAATCTAAAACCCAAGTTATACCAGAATCGGGATTCTCAATTTTCACAGAAGGCTCTGGTATTACTCCCAAATCAAAGCTTTCTCCAAAAGAAAGCCAATCCCCTTTTCCTGGAGAAGCAACTGTTATGTAGGCAGTACGCTCAATGCTATCTGTAAACTGTCCGTCTGAGGCTACTAACTTCACTTTAAAGACCCCAATGTCATTATAGGAGACGGTTGGGTTCTGCTCGATTGAAGTTGCCGGGTAGCCTCCCTCAAAAGTCCATTTCCACGAAGTAGCAGAATTTAATGACCTATCCATAAAATAAATAGAGTTCCCATCACAAATATTTGTGCTTAATGTAACAAAGTCTGCCACAACTGGGCAAACAAATGGCGGAGAGTAGCCCGCATCACAGCCAGTGGCTACCAGATTTTCTTGAGTCCATATTTGTGTACGAATTGTATCCATTGTTGCATGCATTCTTGCCGCTTGCCCTGAAGTAAAAGTACTTTGACACTCATCTGGGGTATAATCCATGTAGTTTTCAACCATATTCTTCCTATTTGGAATATCGTTTGAACAGGTGTTTGTAGAATCACAGGTGTAACTAGGCTCTTCAACTGGAGGTGTATCACATACGTAATCACCATCTGTACACGTATCAGTTCCGCAACCGTTTTGAAAGGTGTGATATACACCAGACCAATGTCCTATTTCGTGAGTTGCGGTTCTCCCTAATCCAGACCCTGCAGTACCAATATTTCCAAACAAATTAGCTCTGACTACAATTCCATCGGCATCATCAGGTCCGCCAGGGAATGATGAATACCCGCCAGAGCCATTAGTAATTGTTCGAACTACATAGAAGTTTAAATATTTTTTATTGTCCCAGAAACTTAATTGCTTCAACATGGCACGTTCACCAGCATCATGAATAGTTAGATCCGATTTTAATCTAACTATTCCATTGCTACAATTTCCATTCGGGTCTATTTTTGCAAGGCAGAACCTTAATCTAGTATCTACACCTAAACCCTCACCGTTGGTTCCTGTCATTTTTCCAAAATCTTCATTTAATATTTGGATTTGACTTTCAATTTGAGCTTCTGATATATTCTCATTCCCTCCGTTATGAATTAAGTGAACTACCACGGGAATAGTTAATGTATCGTGCGTAGCGGCTTTGTTTAAGCGAGTAGAATTTAGAAATTGTTGTATTACCTTTTCGGTTTGCGTTATTTCTACTTTCTTGTTCACTGCATCAAAAGAGCAAGGCTCTTGACTGTATGCAGAAATGGAAAGTGCTAGAAAAAGAAGAATTGAAAGGTTTTTCATGAAATGGTTTTTGATATGGGAAGGTAAGAAAACATTCATAAAAATTCAGTCATGCTGAGACCCTTGATAAATTTTTATCTTTCGTAGGAAAATGACGTAAGTAACCTATGTGGCTATTTCACCGTTTTCTGTTCCTATCTGCTCTAGCCGCAGGGGCTCTTATTTTTTACTCAATCTTGTTTGTTTTTAAAGGCCTTCGTGAGCACTACGTGGTTGATAGGTCAAAAAGTAATTGCCCTCGCGGCACGAGCGAATACTGTTACCGTATCGCCCAATTGGCCTGCAGACTTTAATAAGTTAGTCCTAATTCCAGGAAGATTCTAAACGATGAGCTTACTATTAAAAAAAAGTATAGCACAAAAAAAATCCCATCCGTCCGCCTGAGGCGGACAAATGAGATTTTAAATTTAATTTACACAATTACTTTTTACCGCCAGTTTTCATTTTAGCCGCTTCAAGTCCAGTTTTAACTCCATCTTGGAAAGCAACTACAAAGCCACCTTGCACACCGATTTTCGCTAAATCCTTCTTGAATGAATTTGCTTGATCAAACGTTTTGAAAGACCCTACATAGTATTTGTTTAGGCCGTCTTCTTTTACGACTGTCATACCATTGGCACTTGTCATTTGATCGTTCATATTAAATGCTTTAAATGCACCAATTTGTACTTTAAACACAATACCTTTTTCTACTCCAGATTTAGCCATTTCAGCTTCTTCTAGGGCGCTAGATATTTCAGTGTTAGCCATTTTAAGCTTAGCACTTGCCGCATTGTACAAACGTAAAAGAGAATCTTCTCTTTCGCCCGAAGCTTTCAACTCTGTTTTCACAGCAGCTGCGTCTTTCAACTTTGCTTCGTAGTTCATTTTCATTTGCCTGATTTGCTCAGGGGTCATCTTCGCATAGATTTTCAATTCTTCGTCCTTAGGACCGCAGCTAACCGCAATTGTAGCTATTACGAAGATTACTGTTAATAATAGTGTTGACTTTTTCATTTTTTTAAAGAGCTAATTGGTTTGCTAAATATAGAATTTATGTAAAGATTAAACTTAAAACAAACAGGAATATTATCTTTTTTCTTTATTTTTAAATACAATATTCTTAGATGTACCTTTATTCTTCGAGTATAATTTTAGCACCATTTATTTAGACCATAATTAACATGTTATCCACAATTTACAAACATAAAAACATCGGAATTTTGATTTTACGTCTATTCATAGGGGTTTCCTTCATGTTTCATGGCTTTCCTAAGCTCTTTTCTGGTGTGGATAAATGGGAGAAGCTCGGTTCCACTATGTCGCATCTTGGTATAGATTTCCTACCAATCATGTGGGGATTCATGGGTTCGGCCTCAGAATTCATTGGTGGATTCCTTTTTGCACTCGGTTTATTCTTCAAACCAGCCTCTCTTTTTTTAGCAATAACAATGTTCGTAGCTTTTTGGTATCACTTCAGTTCTGGAGATGGGTTTTCAGGATTTAACCACGCACTAGAACTTTTTGCAGTTTTCGCAGGATTCTTCTTTATTGGCCCAGGTACCTTTAGCCTAGATCAAAAATTTAGAGGTAGATAGCTCCAGAAACGGAATCGCGTGAAGCGCCAGTTACACTTTTATATACATTAGGAACTTCTTCCATTCTCAAAACTCCTAAAAAGCCAAAGGCAATTGCCTCTTTAAATTCAATACATTCCTTTTCAGGAACTAAAATTTCACAAGCAGTCATATCCTTAATTTGCTCAACTAAATAGGTGTTTAAGGCGCCTCCCCCAGTTAATAAGGCTGTTTTACAGTTTTTTTCGGTTAAAACCGATGCGATACTTTCTGCAGAATAATGAGTTAGAGTAGTAATGATATCCTCAACAGAGCTATTAATGGCTAGCAAGGGCATCAAAACTTGTTCTACCCATTCTACTCCTAATGAGTTTGTTCTGCCCTTAGTTGCTTCTAGCAATTTTGTGAGTAAGGCTTTATTTAAGTTTCCCTTTGCGGCTATAAGCCCATCTTTATCGTACTCTTGTCCTACTTTTTGGGCATAAGTGTTAAGCAATACGTTAACCGGACAAATATCAAAGCCTAGTAAAGGGGTAGATTTTGGGAAACTAACATTCGCGAAGCCTCCTATATTAATACAAGCGTCGTAATTGCTAAACAAATATTTATCTGCAACAGGAACAAGTGGTGCGCCTTGACCACCTAACGCAACATCAGTACTTCTAAAATCACAAATGGTTTTAACGCCTGCTATACTAGCAATTTGAGCTCCTGAACCTATTTGTAAGGTAAAGCCATTCTCTGGCTGATGAAAAACAGTGTGTCCGTGGGAGGCAATAAATTGAGGTTTAGTTTTACTTTCCTTTAAAAATGCCCTTACTTCTATACCTATTAACCTCCCGTAATCTGAGTCTAGTTTTATTAAAGTCTCTTCTTTTAACTTAATCGAAGATTCTAATCGCTCCTTCCACTCTTTAGTATAAGCAACAAAATGTGTTTTTAAGACTTCATACTTCCACGAAGTTTCTTTCGAATACCTAACTAAGGCTATGTCCAAACCATCTAAGGATGTTCCAGACATTAAACCAAGTGCTAAGTATTCCCTTTTTGGCATTATTTATACAGGTTAAAAAGACTATCGGCTGAAGCCTTAGATTTTTCAAAGACACTATAACTATAATCTAATGCACCAACATAGTTTTTAGTATAAATCATAATATTTTGAACATTGGTACTCTCTATAGGAAAATATTGTTGCCACTCTTCCTCACTTATGTGACCATTACGTAGATCTTTTTTTAATGTGGCTATTTGATTGCTAACTGAATTCACTTCTTCAATAACATAATCTCTCGACGACATAAACTTATCGGCTCCTCTGCCAACATCTTTAAAACGACCAACAATATTACTTTGCTCCATAGTCATAGAATCTATGGCAATGCGCTTTTCAAACGAGTCTAAAAACGCTTTTACAGTGCCTCCAACCATTACTGCCGAATCTAAATCTCGCTCAACCATTGGAATCACTTTGTCAAGTTCTTGTTGTAAACTATCTACTCGGCTAATTTTTGAGTAGTTTTTAATATAGTTGCAGGAGCTAAAACTTCCAAAAAAAATCAATGCGCAAACTATAAGTGGTAATGTGTTTTTCATTTTATTATTAATTTAAATCGTATTTTGCCACTATCGGCATTCTTCTACCCATGCCAAAAGCCTTGGTAGAAACACGTAAAATAGGCGGGGTTTGAAAGCGCTTATACTCGCTGGAATTAACCAAGTTTAGAATTTTTTGCACCGTTTGCTCCTCAAAACCCATAGAAATTATCTCGTTTGAGCTTTTCCATCCTTCTATGTATAGATGTAGAATTTCATCCAATGTATCATAATCAGGCAAGGAGTCAGAGTCTTTTTGATCAGGCCGTAGCTCAGCAGAAGGTGGTTTGTTAAGGGTGTTATGCGGAATAAATTCTTGATCCCTATTTAAATAATTAGCCATTGCAAAAACCTGTGTTTTGTACACATCGCCCAAAGCGCCTAAACCGCCACACATATCGCCATAAATGGTGCTATACCCCACTGCGTTTTCACTTTTATTACTGGTATTAAGTACAATGTAGCCTTCCTTGTTCGACATTGCCATTAATAACACCCCCCTTATTCGGGCTTGGAGATTTTCTTCCATCAAACCAAAAGAGTTGTTGGCAAAATGCGGCTTTAAGGTGTCGCCAAAAAGCGCATAAATTTCCTTTATATTTACTTGGCGTGATAAACCACCAGTATTCTTTACTAGGTCATTTGCGTCATCAACTGAATGCTGAGAGGAAAAACCTGAAGGCATTATTACCCCCATAACATTTTCCACGCCCAAAGCCTGTTGTGCCAAAACATAGGTCAAAGCAGAGTCTATTCCGCCACTAAGTCCTAAAATTGCCTTTTTAAATCCAGATTTTGTGAAATAATCTGAGATCCCCATTACCAAAGCTTGGTGAATTTGAGCAATTTCTTTTTCTTGGATAATTTCAACAGTTTGCCCAGCTAATTCACAAAAAAGCAAATCACTTTTGAAGTAGGTAGGTTGAATAATTTCTTGTCCTTTATTATTTATCGCAACACTCCCACCGTCAAAAAGCAATTCGGTTTGAGCGCCTACGTGGTTAACATAAACTAAAGGCAAGTTGTATTTGGCAACATTCTCTTTTAAGATATTAAGCCGTGTTTGTCGTTGCTTTTTATTAAAAGGCGAGGCCGCAATGTTGATTATTAAGTCGGGTTGCTGTTTAATCAACTCCTCCATCGGACTAGAAGGATACAAGCCTTTTTCGCCAATATTCCAGAGATCTTCGCAAATGGTTAAAGCAATTTTGCGCCCTTTAAACTCAATGCAACTAGTGGTTTTACTAGGCTCAAAGTAGCGGTACTCATCAAAAACATCGTAGGTAGGCAGCAACTGCTTTTGTATTGATTGTTTTATCACTCCATCTTCCATAAAGAAAGCTGAGTTGAATAACTTTTTGCCTTTTAAGTTCTTGTTTTGCTCAGGACCGCCAATTATACAGGCAATTCCTACACACTCTTTTGCAATTTGCTTTAAATGCTCTTCACATTCCACTACAAAATCATGGTAATTTAGAAAGTCGCGGGGCGGGTAACCACAAATAGCCAACTCAGCAAAAACTACTAGCTCGGCACCCTTGGCTTTAGCCTGGTGAATTGCCTTAATTATTTGCCCACTGTTACTTGTAAAATTGCCAGTGTGGTAGTTAAGTTGTGCGAGTGCAATTTGCATATACTAAAATAAAACACCCAAGTTTAAAGCGATGTATGAACTGGTCAGTTTAAAATCGGGATCGTTTTTATTTTCTTCTTTAGCTGTATCTAAAAAACCGTTGCTAAAAAGTAGTCCTCCCAAAAATTTGGTGTTGCCAGACAATGAATACTCGGTACCAATACCAATATTAAGTGCCGCACGATAAAAAGCAGTTGAACTGCTAATGTCTTTGTCGGTTACGGTGGTGGTTACATTACCATCAACTACAGTACTAGTTTGTTTTGCTTTAATTTTAAACGCATTGCCTAATCCAAAAGATCCGAAATAAGTAAAATATCCAATTTCTGCCGTTTTTAGTTTAAGCGCTATAGGTATTTCAATGTACTGTGTAGTATTCTCGTAATCTCCAATAACACCTGCTGAATCAAATTGATAAGCACCTTTAATAGTGGTTACGCTAAACTCTGTTGCTAAGGCATAGTTGTCTGTAAAATTTCTATCCAACAATAGGCCATAAGAAAAGCCTAACTTTGCGCCTTCATTTTGGTAATTTTGGGTTTCTGTTTTGAAATAACCTACCAAAGGCGAAGCCTTCAAGCCAAGTTGAAAATTTTGTGCGTAGGTAATTGAACAGAAACTAAAAATAATAGTAAGTAATACTAAGCGTTTAAATGTCATGAGTGTAGTTTTCAATTGTATGAAATCATTTCGAGGTCAAATTTATTCATTTTTTTTATTGATACTGTCTCTATTTGTATTCAATAGTTGCGGACCATCAAATTCTTTGAATATTGATGTTAGTGAAATAGATGTGAATCTAGAGGTAAAACGTTTCGAAAAAGATTTGATTGCTTTGGATAGTCCGTTAAATAGTAAAGCAATTAATTCGCTAATTGATCAGTATCCGGAATTTTATCCAATTTACATGCAACGCATAATGGGTTTCGGAAGTGTTGAGGATAGCAGTTACTTTAAAATTTTAAGTGATTTCTTAACAAATGAAGACATAAACACCCTTTTTGAAGACACTGATTCCGTTTTTGCAGATTTTAATCCTGCGAAAGCAGAATTAGAAAAAGCATTTAAACATGTGAAATACTACTACCCAGAATATGAGGTGCCAGCAATTACCACCTTTATTTCAGGATTTCAATACCAAGTAATAATGTTGGAGAATTCAATGGCCTTGGGCTTGGACTTATTTTTAGGCGCCAATTACCAGTATTATGGAACCACCAACCTGCCTCAGTACATAATTCGTAAGCTAATTCCTGAACAAATTACCACTAAGGTTATAACCTCGCTTGTAGCGGATATGTATCCAGAACGAACTGTAGATAATTTTGCACAACGAATGATTGTTGAAGGCAAACGCATGTGTTTTTTAGATGCAATGCTACCTGAAACGCACGACACTTTGAAAATGGGGTATACTTTGCTGCAATTAGAGTGGGCATCAAAAAATGAGGAGCAAATTTGGCGTTATTTAATTGATAAGGAATTGCTTTACGGAAATGCCAATTTAGACTTTGCGAAGTACTTTGAAGAGGCGCCATTTACCAACTCCATTGGCACCGACTCATCGCCTAAGCTGGGTATTTATATAGGGTGGCAAATTGTACGCAAGTACATGAGCGAAAACCCTTCGTTAACTTTAGATGAATTGATGAAGGAGACCGATTACCAGAAAATTCTTAAAAAATCGGGATACAGACCCTAGTGTATGCGTAGATTTTTAATCGCTTTTCTTTTTCTAGCATTTACTTCTCAAAGTTTCTCTCAAGAGGATGAGAATAGAATCATCTCATCGGTGGTACTAGATTCGATGGTTGTTTTTGCGGGTGAGTTAACCGAAGAGGATTTTATAAATCAGATATTAAGCGACTCTAATTTTTACAATTCATTTGCCGACTTAAAATTTTACAACTATGTAGGCAAGTATGATTTGCGCACTTACGATAAGCGCTCCAAGTTAGAAGGGAAAAGTGCTTTAATTGTCAATCACGAAATCACTAATGGCATTCAGAAAACTCAAACTGTCTCGCAAGTTGATAGTGGAAACTTGTACAAGAAAAATGGCGAGTATGAATTGTTCACAATTCGGATGTTTAGCTATTTATTTCCGTTTAAAGGTCAAATAAATCTCGCGAAAGCGGAAAATGAGTCAGATTTAGGCGGAATTGAGTCAAATTTCAGGGAAAAGCTTAAAAAACTCATTTGTTATCCCGGTCAGCCGATTGATGGAATTCCCTTTTTAGGAGACAAAACTGCCATTTTTGATGATAAAATGCGGCCATTTTACACTTACGAATTTTTTCACGCCACCTACCAAGACACTATTCCGGTTTACCGATTTAGATGCAAGCTAAAAGATGAATTCAAGAATGGAAAAGAGTCGCTTTTGATAGACGAACTAACTAGTCTTTTTGAAAAAAGCACCTTTAATGTAATAGCTCGCTACATAGAAATGTCGTACGACAAGCCCATTGCAAAATGCGATGTGAAAATGAGTTTTGAATTACAATACGTTGGGGAAAATTTAGTCGCAAAAGAAATTGAATACGATGGCTTTTGGGATGTTCCATTAAAGAAAAAAGAAAAGGCTTATTTTAAAGTAACGCATTCTAATTTGAGTGGCAGCGACTTTGTAAAATGACAAAAATATTAAGCAAAATGATGTAATTTTGTTTTCCAATGATTATCCAAAAAACCATAGATGAAATTTTTGCTACCTCTCGAGTTGAGGAGGTAATTGGTGAATTTGTGGAATTAAAAAAATCAGGAGCCAACCTAAAAGGTCTCAGTCCTTTTGTTGATGAAAAGACACCTTCGTTCATAGTTTCGCCAAGCAAGCAAATTTACAAGTGTTTTAGTAGTGGGAATGGTGGTAATGTTGTAAGCTTTTTGATGGATACTCAGAGCATGACGTATCCCGAGGCATTGACTTTCCTTGCAGAAAAGTATAACATCACTGTAGAAAAAACCCATGTTGAGGGCGAAAATGAGCAAGCCAAAGATGAGCGAGAGTCGTTATTTGCTCTTACCACTTTTGCTCAAGAGTTTTATGCCAAACAGCTTTTTGATGAAGACGAAGGACGAACAATTGGCTTAAGTTATTTTAAAGAACGTGGCTACAACGAAAACACCATAAAAAGCTTTTCCTTAGGGTATAGCCCTACTGCAGGTAGAGCATTTACCGATGCTGCATTAAAAAATCAATTTACCGAAGAGTACCTTTTAAAATCGGGCTTAAGTAAAAAAGGCCGAGAAGATAAATTATATGACACGTTTAGAGGTCGTGTGATGTTCTCAATTTTTAATTTTACTGGTAAGGCTATTGGTGTTGCTGGCCGTATTTTAAAGATTGACAAGAACGCCCCGAAGTATGTAAACAGTCCTGAAAACGCTATTTACCACAAAAGCAATGAGCTTTACGCTATGAATCTTGCCAAGCAAGAGATTCGCAAAAAAGACAATTGCATACTGGTTGAGGGCTACACTGATGTTATTTCTTTGCATCAAAACGGTATTACCAATGTGGTTGCATCTTCGGGCACCTCTTTAACCGATGGGCAAGTAAAGCTTATTAGCAGGTTAACTAACTACGTAACCATTTTATACGATGGTGATAAAGCCGGAGTAAAGGCAGCTATTCGTGGGGTACAAATTTGCTTAGAGAAAAACCTAAATCCTAGAATTGTTCAATTACCACTTGAACATGATCCGGACAGTATGATAAAATCTTTAGGCGCTTCAAAATTTGAAGAATACCTTAAAGAAAATAGCAAAGACCTTATTCCTTTTTTAACTGAAACCTTAGTCACAGAATCAAAAAATGACCCAGTAAAAAAGGCAGAAGCTATTCATGAAATTGTTGAAGTAATAGCTAAAGTTCCTGATGCCGTTAAAGCTCAACTTTTTATTACTCAGAGTAGTGAAATGCTGGGCATTGCTGAAAAGCTATTAATTACTGAGTACAATAAAATTAAAAGGGCGAATACACAGCGAGGCAACATGTCGCCTGCCAATGTTCCCGACCCGACCCTAGATTATGTTGAGGCAACAGAACCACAAGGCGAAGCAACCGAAAGTGTTGATTTTCCTCAAGAAAAAGAGTTAATTCGCTTATTAATTTCACACTTCAACCAAAAATTTAAAGAAGACGAAGAACACATTGGTCGTTTTATTTTAAGAGAAGTTGATGATGTAACGTTTATAGATCCAATTTTTGAGTTAATTCGAAAAGAATGTGTTGCAATTCCTGAAAATGAGGAGTTGACAATAAGCAGGTTTACGAATCATGCAAATCCAGAAGTTAGCAAAAAAGTAATTGACATGATTGCTACGCCTTATGAGTTGAGTGAAAATTGGTTGATTAAGCACAATATTGATGTCCCAGAAATAGACCAAGAAGTAAGAGCTGCCATTCTGAATAATATCTATTTGTTGAAAATTCACAAAGTATTGCGAATGATTAAAGATTTAGAGAAGAAATTAAAAGAAGAAACCGACCCTAAAAAGCAGAGTGAGTTAATTAAAATGATAATGAAATTATCGGACTACAAACTCAAGATTAAAGCTGAAAAGGGAATTGTTATTCTTTAATTATTCGAAGCAATAAGCAATCACCAAAGTACCAAATCGCTCATAGTAAATAGTTGCTTCAGATTCAGCTCCTGGTTTGATAAATTTAATAATTGTTTTTCCTTCCTTACCTTTAAAAGGAGCAATTCTGATATGATCTTTTAGGCTAACTTGTTTCTTACCATTTAACTTATAAACAGTTTCTTTAATTGCCCAGGCAGTGGTGAGTTGTTCTATATTGGTTGGATCAAAAGCATACCATTCATCGGGATGAATATATTTTTTGGCGATGCGAAGAACCTTAGGGTTAATGTTTTCAATATCTAAACCAGTATTATAATGCTGACTTACAGATACAGCCGCCATATTACCACAGTGACTTATTGAAAAGGAATGAGGCTTGTTAGTTAGAAAAGGGCGTTGATGATTATCAATTTCTACATTTACGTAGCTTTTTTCATCTAGCAAATGTTTTAACAAAACTCTACTTGCAAGCCATTGCATTCTTCGCTCCTTATTCTTTATTGAATCAACAAATATTTGTTCCGATTCGTTAAAAATTAGTCTTTCAAGAAGCTCTTCTTCTTGCTCTTGAATAGCCCAAAGGCCGATGCGCCCTTTATTGTCTATATCTTTTTCTAAAATTATCCCCACTATTTTGAGTTGTACAGGCTTTAGTTTTCCTAATTTAGCACAAATTTTAAAGTAATGATTCTATCCGATAAAGAGATTCTAAAAGAAATTGAATCTGGCACCATAGTTATTGAGCCATTTGAACGAGAAAAGCTTGGAACTAATTCATATGATGTCCACCTAGGTAAATATTTAGCGGTTTATACTGATAGGGTTTTAGATGCCAAGCGTCACAATCAAGTTGAGCATATCGAAATACCTGAACAAGGAATAGTTATAGAGCCTAACACACTTTATTTAGGAGTTACAAAGGAATATACTGAATCTCATAAGCATATTCCTTTTTTGGAAGGCAAATCAAGTACAGGTCGTTTAGGAATTGACATTCATGCCACTGCTGGAAAAGGTGATGTTGGTTTTTGCAATACTTGGACTTTAGAAATTTCGTGCACTCAGCCAGTAAGAATTTATGCAGGAATGCCTATAGGTCAACTTATATATTTTATGGTGAACGGTGAAATTGAAACAAGTTACGATAATAAAAAATCGGCAAAGTACAATGTTAGGACCATAAAGCCCGTTGAAAGCATGATGTGGAAAAACGAATTCTAAAAAACTTGTGCTAAAAAAACTCGAAAATTACATTATTCCCTTATTTTTAGTCGCTTGGACAATATTAAACCTGTTCCAAGCAGGATACAGTGAATTGCTTCATGACGAGGCTTATTATTGGATGTATAGCAGGTGGCTAAGTTTTGGCTATTTCGATCACCCACCAATGATAGCACTATTTATAAAACTTGGCTATGGTTTATTTAATTCCGAATTAGGCGTACGCTTCGTTACAGTAATTACAACCTCTATTACTTTAGGGATAGTCTGGTATTTGTGTAAGTGGTATTTTGCTAAACCATGGCTCTATATATTAATCTGCCTTTCAATAAGTTTTTTGCACTTTTTGGGCTTTTTAGCTATTCCCGATTCACCGTTATTTTTCTTCACTGCTGTTTTTCTTGTTGCTTACCGATCGTACTTATGGAAAACTAGTCTATTTAACACATTATTATTAGCAGCTGCAATGGCTGCAATGATGTACAGCAAATATCATGGAGCATTAATCATTATTTTCACCATTGCTTCCAATCCTAAATTACTTACACGATGGAGTTTTTGGCTTGCGGGTCTAATTGCTTTAATTCTTTTTGCGCCACATATGATATGGCAGGTGGAAAATGAATACCCATCCATCATGTATCATTTGATTGATCGATCAAATAGACCATATTCTATTTTAAACACCTTGAGTTTTATAGGTGGCCAATTATTAATTTTTGGTCCAATTTGCGGCATCATATTAATGTATAGCGCAATTAAACAAAAAACAGAATCTGAATTTGGGCGTACTTTAAAATTCATTCTAATTGGCACCTTTATCTTTTTCTTTTTGGCCTCATTTAAAGGTTGGGTTGAAGGTAATTGGACAGCCCCATTGCTAATACCAATGATTATTTTAGGTTACAAGAGCTTAGGAACCAATGAAAATCTAAGAAAGTGGTTTTTGCGCTTTGCAATTCCAATGATAATATTAATCATTCCTGCTAGAGTTTATTTTGTGTACGACTTTTTGCCAGAAAAATATAGTCTCCGAACAGATATACATAACTGGAAAACATGGGCTGAAGAATTAAAAAAAGTAGCCGGAGATCACCCAGTGGTGCTACAGAATAGCTATCAAAAAGCTTCAAAATATGCTTTTTATAGTGGCGGTTCAATGGTTCATTCTTCAAACAATCATTGGTACAGAAAAAATCAATTTGATATTTGGAATTTTGAAGAGCAGTTTCAAGGTGATTCTGTGCTTTTTATTGCCAATACAGAAGTTGGCTCTTGG
>JBLIDK010000002.1:0-91596 GCA_047632595.1 Sphingobacteriales bacterium | reverse complement strand
TTTCCTCGTCTTCATTATCTCTGTTTTTTCTTCGCTCTTTCCTTTTATTTTGTGGTTCTTCAATAGGAGTTGGTAAACTTGTAGCAGTGTCAACCACTGTAGAATCTTTCTTAGGTGCAGTTGGGTTACTATACTTTTTAGCATCTTCCATCAAGTATTTATCAATACTATCCATTATGCTAAGTTTTGCTTTTCTTTTAAATGTTTTTCTTAAAGTTACCTGAACAAATTTACTCTCTTCTAAATACTTAAAATCGGCAATTTGATCTTCTCGCTGATACTCGTAATCATCATTTAAACGATATCCTCGTTTGTATAGCTGACCTTTTAACTCATAATCACTAAGTTTTGGAGCAATTATTTTAAGATTCGTACAGGCTCCACCTTTAAATTCATAAAAATAATTAACGTTGTTTTGAATATAGGTATAAACGCCATTTTCAACTTTTATCAATCTGCTTCCCAAGCTATCTTCAACTGCTTGAACTTTTTTCATCGGCTCCCCAATTTGGGCTTTAGAATAACTCCAAACGCATATGAAAACTACCAGAAAAATATATTTAATCCACTTCATAACTCTATAGTATAACGGTTAGACCCTCTAAAAGGTTAATCGTTAATTTTGTTCCACAATAAATCTTTCATATCTACCAATCCCGTTTGAGCTATTGAGGATATAAAAACATGCTCTATGTTCTTAGGCAGGTCTTTTTTAATCTCTGCAATAAGCTCTTCATCAAGCATATCACTTTTAGAAACGGCTATTACACGTCTTTTGTACATCAACTCTGGATTATACTTTTCTAGCTCGTTGTTTAATATGTCATATTCCTTTACAATATCCTCTGAATCGGCAGGAATCATAAAAAGCAAGACAGAATTTCGTTCAATATGTCGTAAAAATCGGTGACCTAAGCCTTTCCCTTCATTGGCACCTTCAATAATACCAGGAATGTCTGCCATTACAAACGATCTATTATCGCGGTAAGCAACAATACCTAAGTTAGGGACTATTGTTGTAAACGGGTAATCCGCAATTTCTGGCTTGGCTTCACTTATTACCGATAGCAAAGTGCTTTTCCCAGCATTAGGAAAACCTACTAATCCAACATCGGCAAGTAATTTAAGTTCTATTACCTTCCATTCTTCCCTTCCTGGGATACCAGGTTGTGCATTTCTAGGAGTTTGGTTTGTTGGAGAACGATAATGCCAATTTCCTCGGCCACCTAAACCCCCTTCGGTTAGAATAACTTCTTGACCATGCTCCATTATTTCAATCAGCTTTTCTCCAGTTTCAGGATCACGAACTATTGTTCCAATTGGAACATCACAATAGGCATCTTTACCCATTTCGCCACTAGCGCGTTGCTTGGCTCCATTTCCACCCTTTGTTGCAATAATGTGTTTGGTATATTTTAGATGTAGTAATGTCCAGAGTTGTTCATTACCGCGAACTATAACGTGTCCTCCACGTCCTCCATCTCCACCATCAGGACCACCTTTTGGAACCATTTTTTCTCTACGCAAATGCGCAGAACCAGCTCCACCTTTACCACTTCTACAACATATTTTTACGTAATCGACAAAATTGGAAGAGGCCATGGTATTTTAATTCAATCAGACTATTTAAGTCCGTCAATTGTTGCACAAAGGTTAGTACGAATATCCTCGATACCACCTTCGCCATTAATTGAATGAAATTTATTCTGCTTCTTGTAAAAATCAGAAACAGGCTTAGTTTTATTATTATAAGTGTTGATTCGGTTCTGAATTACTTCTTCACTTGCATCATCAGTACGTCCTTCATTTACACCTCTTTTCAATAGTCTTTTTACTAGCTCTTTATCAGAAACTTCTAAGGCAACCATTCCAGAAATGCTATCCTTACGATCAGACAATAAGTTATCTAAGGCTTCAGCTTGCGCAACAGTTCTTGGGAAACCATCAAATACAAATCCATTAACACCTTTATTGTCGTCCAATTTGTTGTTAATCATTCCGATTACTATCTCATCTGGAACTAACTCTCCTTGGTCCATTAGCTTCTTTGCTTCAAGTCCAAGCGTTGTGGCATTCTTAATTTCACCTCTTAAAATATCACCCGTACTTAGGTGCACCAATTGGTACTTTTCAAGAATTAATTTTGATTGGGTTCCCTTTCCTGCTCCTGGAGGTCCGAAGAGTACAATGTTTAACATTTCTTTTCTTTTAACAGTAAAAGCCTGTCTTTAGACAAGCTTTTACAATTTATATTTGTGGACCCGAAGAGATTCGAACTCCCAACCTCTTGATTCGTAGTCAAGTGCACTATCCAGTTATGCTACGGGTCCTTCCGTATTGGGCTGCAAATATAAAGACTTTTTTAGTTAAATTATACACTTTAGTAGATTGGTCTTTCACCATAGGCTGTACAGTAGTCTCTATCTCGCTCCCAGCCGTCTTCAAAAGTGATTACTTCATAGTCTATTTGTAACACTCCATTGTACAACGAACCTCTTCCTGAAAATTCGTACTCTATTAATGGGTAATGACTTACCTCAACTCTTTGAGTAGGAATGATTAATTTGTTACCCGTTATAATTGCGGTTATGGCAACACCTACATCATACAGTCCATCACCTTGAAATGAAATTTCATTTGATGAATATTCTTTTACAATTAGTAAATCATACTCTACAGTATCATATCCGCATGGCTCGTAAACATAAAATTCGCCAGTGTAATTATCTCGAACATCATATGGTTCTTCTCCTTCTAAATATATTACTTCACACGAAGTAAAAAATAATGTCATTACTAAAAGTATTGTCAGTTGGTAGATTTTTTTATTCATAACTATCTCCAGTTGGTTTGGTGTTTTTGAGAACACTTTAACAAGATGGTTTAATAATTTGCACTTTATTCTATGTCAATTATCTGTTACACTATATTTGCAGAATGTTGTATTGGTTCTTATATATCATCTCAAAGCCCGGAACATGGCTTTTTAACAAAACTTTAGTTATTCGAGGGAAAAAAAATATCCCAAAGAATAAACCAATTCTTTTTGCCTCAAATCATCCAAATTCCTTTTTAGATGCGGTAAATATTGCAATGGCTGAACCAAAAGGCGTGTATTTTTTGGTTAGAGGGGATATGATGAGCACTCCAATTACAAAATTACTATATGGGGCAATGCACCAAATTCCCATCTTCAGAAGGCAAGAAGGCTATGAAAACCTTAAACAAAACGATAAAACCTTCGATATTTGCTACGACTTACTTAAAAAGAATGGACGTATTATCATTTTTGCAGAAGGCGTGGGAATTGCAGAAAAACGCATACGACCAATTAAAAAAGGAGCCGCTCGAATGGCTTTAGATGCATTAGAGCGTAGCAATGGAGAATTGGATGTACATATTGTTCCAACAACCTTAAACTACAACTACCCAACCGTTCCTGGAAAAGGAGTTTACTTAAATTTTGAAGAGCCTATCCGAGTAAAAGATTACGAGGCTAGCTTTAAAAACCACCCCGCTATTGCTAAAAAAGAAATTTCTGAAGCCATAGAAAAAGCATTAAAACCAAAGGTTATTCATTACAACTTACGTGATATTGATTTAGAGTATGACACTGCTCTGGATTTGCTTAGAAACAACGTAAACAAGAAAAATCATTCTCGTGAATTAGAACTTTTTAATGTCGACTTAGTGAATTTAAGCTTTGGAAAAGACACAAAGAATAGTGAACTCGCTAAAAATTATGCTGAAAAGTTAAAATCTAACAAGGCATTGGATATGGCCGTAAATAAAGGCAGACTTAAATTAAGTTGGCTCCTATTGCCATTCTTTTTAATTTCATGGGTCTTTGACAAACTTGGCTACCTCCTTAATTGTCCATCCAATGTTTTGGGTAACAAAATCGCAAAGGGAGTAAAAGCAACAGATTTTATTCCCTCTATCAAATACTTAGTTACCACATTCGGCTACTTTTTATATTTAGTGATTTTACTGGCTATTTTCGGAACATTAGGTCATTGGATTATTATACCAATAATCTTATTATTAGGTATATATTCCATTTTTGCACGAAATTTCAACGCAACGTATTTTAATAGATTAAAATTGAGTTTTAAAGTGAATATTTTGAATGAATTGCAGGAAATTCGGGCAAAATTAGTGGAAACATTGGATGGAAATTAGAGCGACTAACTTAATTCAAACACCAAATTTCCCCGATAATAATTCATAGTTGGCTATCTTTGTAAACTAACCGCAGAAACATGAAAATTGGCATAATTAAAGAAGGTAAAACTCCAGTAGATTTTAGAGTTCCATTTACTCCAGATCAATGCCAATCTCTCAAAAATTTAGGTTTTGAAATAATTATTCAACCCTCAAAATTAAGATGTTATACTGATGAAGAATACTTATTGGCAGGGTGCACTCTAAACGAGGACGTGCAAGAATGCGACATCATTTTTGGTGTTAAAGAAGTGCCAATAAGTGAGTTAATTGCAAATAAAACCTACTTTTTCTTTTCTCACACCATAAAGTCTCAACCATACAACTGGAAATTATTGAGGGCTTGTATTGACAAAAACATACGGTTAATAGACTACGAGCCATTAACGCAAGACAATGGTGCAAGGGTGGTTGCCTTTGGCGAATTTGCTGGAATGGTTGGTGCTCATAATGGCTTGCTTACTTATGGACAAAAAACGGATGAATATTCATTAAAACCAGCTCATCTTTGTGCCGATTATGCTGAAATGATTGAACAGTACAAGTCCATTCAATTCCCATCAATAAAAATAGTAATTACGGGTTCAGGTCGTGTTGCTCAAGGAGCTATGAAAACTTTAGATGCTGCTGGAATTAGAAAAGTGGGCACAACCGACTTCTTGTCAAAAAAATATACCGAAGCTGTTTATACTGAAGCAAGCATTTTTGACTACGTGAAAACTAAAAATAAAGAGGCATTTAAGGCCGTAGAATTGTTCACTAAACCTGAGCTTTTTGACAATAATTTTAGTCGTTTTGCTAAAGTAAGTGACCTGTTTATTAATGCTATTTTTTGGGATCCAAAAGCTCCAGTTCTTTTAACAAAAAAAGAGATGGCAGCAGAAGGTTTTCAAATTAAAGTTATAGCTGATATTACTTGTGATATTGAGGGTAGTATTCCTAGTACTGTAAGACCAAGTACCATAGACAATCCTGTTTATGGATTTGATATTAAGAACTGGAAGGAAGTTTCAGCTTTTACTAAAGAGGGAATTGATGTAATGGCAGTAGATAACTTGCCAAATGAGCTTCCTAGAGACGCCTCTCTAAGTTTTGGGCAACAACTTCTCGATAACATTGTCCCAGAACTTAAATTCTCAAACTCTGAGATACTAAAAAGGGCAACCATTTGTGAAAACGGCGCCCTTAGTGAATTGTATTTGTACTTAACAGAGTATAGTAATGGAAATCTTAGTTTAACGAACTAATTGCTTCCTCATTAACTTTTAACCTTCCTGGATAGTCATTTAATGCTCTACGTAAGCAAGCCATTGCCATTTGCAAATCGTCTTTGTTTAAAACATAGGCTATACGTACTTGTCTTTTTCCTAGTTCAGCATTCGAATAAAATCCAGAACCCGGTGCCATCATAACAGTTTGACCTTCTAAATCGAAGTCTTCTAACATCCACTGGCAAAATTTATCTGCATCATCCACAGGTAACTGTGCAACACAATAAAATGCGCCACCTGGAACTGGAACTTCCACTCCAACCATTGCTCTTAACTCGGTTATTACTAAGTCTCTTCTTGAAACGTACTCAGTAATTACATTATCGAAATAAGATTTTGGTGTGCTTAAAGCAGCTTCAGCAGCAATTTGACCTATTGAAGGTGGACTTAATCTTGCTTGAGCAAATTTCATTGCTGTTTTTAGAACTTCCTTGTTTTTGGTAATTAATGCACCTAAACGAGCTCCACAAGCACTGTATCTTTTACTTACCGTATCAAAAATTATAGCATGATTTTCTAAGCCTTTCAAATGCATAGGACTTACAAATTCTCTATCATCGTAGCAAAATTCTCTATAAGCTTCATCACTCATTAAGAATAAGTCATGTTTTAATACAAGCTCTTTTAACTGCTCCATTTCTTCACGAGAATAAAGATAACCTGTTGGGTTATTTGGGTTGCAGATAATAATTGCCTTTGTTTTAGGAGTAATTAATTTCTCAAACTCGCTAATTGGAGGTAGAGCAAATCCACTTTCTAAAGTTGAAACAATTGGCTTAATTGTTACTCCTGATGCAATCGTAAAACCATTGTAGTTTGCATAAAATGGTTCAGGAATGATTACTTCATCACCGTTGTCTAAACAAGAGTTTAATGCGATTGAAATTGCCTCTGAACCTCCGGTTGTAACAATAATTTCTTCTGGAGTAATTTTCATTCCTACAGAATCATAATACTTAACAAGCTTTGTTCTGTAGCTTAAATTTCCTTCACTGTGCGTATATGCCCAAACATCAAAGTCAATGTTTTTAATGGCATTTAGCATTTCAGCTGGAGTTTTAATATCAGGTTGACCGATATTTAAATGAAATATTTTCTTCCCTTTACTTTTTGCAATATCAGCAAATGGCACCAATTTACGTATTGGCGATGCTGGCATATTCTTACCCTTTTCTGAAACCTTTGGCATAATTCTAAATTTTTAAAATAAAAAACCCCCGACATTTCTAGAATATCGGGGGCACAAAATTATGTTTTTTAATTATACTTATTACTCAGTTGGACCAGAATTCTCGTTTGCTGGCGTACCATCATCCGAAGCAGTTCCTTTTTCCACCTTGCCTTTAATGTAAATCACCTTACGTGGTGTTTTAGCATTAGACATAATAGTAATGGACTTATTGAAAGGTCCAGGTCTATTTTTTGAGTTATAAATAACAGTGATAATGCCTGTTGCACCAGCAGCTACTGGCTCTTTAGTCCATTCTGGAGTAGTACATCCACAAGATGCATTTACTGCAGTTAATACTAAAGGTTCAGTTCCCGTGTTGGTGAACTTAAATTCATATTTTGCTTTATCACCTTCAATAACGGTACCAAAATCGTGCACTTCTTTTTCAAAAGTGAAGTCAGCACCACCTTCTTGAGCAAACGTAAAAGCAGCAACAAGAAAAGAAGCGATAATAGTTAACAATCCTTTTTTCATAATATTTCGATCTAAATTAATTAATAATTAACAAATATAGCATTTACTATATATGCTCACAATAAGAGAGCACTTTTACTTTGACTTTTGTAAGTTTAAAAGGTTTAAAAGTAAAGAACAATATATTTAATACCTTTATAAAGAACTCAAATCATGACTTTAATGAAAAATCGACTTGCTTATTTGTGTATTTTAGCTGCCATTAACACCACTACTCTTTCTGCACAGACGGATACTTCTTATTCTTATCAAGACTGTATTGGTGCAATTTCATTATATACTATATTAGATAGTTTACATTAGTCCAGATTCAATTACAGGACCAGGAAATAATTTGACAGAAGTAAATTTTGCAGGTGCTAATAATGGATATTCGGAATCTTGCATTCCTTCTCAAAGTACATCTGGAGGTGCTTCATCTGAAACAAATAGTTCCTGGCTTACTTTTGAAGCAAAAGAGGATGGCTTCTTTAATTTTAATTTGGTTCCAAATCAGCCTGCTAATGTTGATTTTGTAGTATATGATCTAAGTTAAATTAAATTCTAGCGCAGGAAACCTAATAAATTGTGAATCCATCTATAAAAATAACGATAGATTGATTGCACTTACCGCAAATTCACAAAAAGCATGCAATGTTGCCAAGGGTAATGGAGCAACGGGGTGTACTGGTAAAGTTGGTGCAGAAAATTTACCAGAATTAGAGGTTGAAAAAGATCATTTATATGTGATGATGGTCAATCGATTTTCACCCAACATTCATGTAGATATTTCTATAATTTTAAATACTAGCTCAAAAGCCTTGATAAAGGAAGAGCCAATTATACTTAGAGTACCTCAAAAAGCCGCTAATACGTTTGAGGATTACCTTTTAATTCATTCTCAAAATCAACTAAAAGTGTACAACACCATTGGTCAATTGCTTTTAACAGAAGAAAATGTTGGTCAAGATTACTTTGAGTTGCTGGCTAACTTAGACCCAAACCAGATAGTAATATTGCGACTAAGTGACCACGAACAAAAAAGCATAATGACAAAAAAATTAATGTTGTTGGAGTAACTTCTATGTTTTTTACCTTGCGAAGGTTAAAATGATGCTCCATTTTTCGTACTTTTGACTTCCCTTTTAGGTTAAGACTCGCGCTTAGCAACACATTTTTCAAAATCTTATGAAGGAAACCAAAGCAAAAAACGCCGAATTAGCTACAGATATCTCTTTTGAACAATTCAAAGAAGAAGTACTACGAGACTATAGAATTGCCTGCGAAAGTAGAGAAGCAAGTCTAGTTGGTCGTAAGGAAGTGCTTACTGGTAAGGCCAAGTTTGGAATTTTTGGCGATGGAAAAGAAGTTCCTCAATTAGCAATGGCCAAGGTTTTTGAAAATGGAGACTTCCGAGCTGGGTATTACAGAGATCAAACTTTTATGTTTTCTGCAGGTATTTCAGACATCAAAGCATTTTTTGCTCAATTATATGCTAATCCAAATTTAGATGCCGAACCAGTTTCTGCTGGCAGAATGATGAATGGTCATTACGGAACTCGTCTTTTAGATGAAAACGGAAAATGGAATAGCCAAACAGATCGTAAAAACTCCTCAGCAGATATTAGTCCAACGGCTGGACAAATGCCACGTTTAGTAGGTTTAGCACAAGCGTCTAAAATGTATCGTGAAAACGAAGAATTACATGATATGACTGACTTCTCTAACAAAGGGAATGAAATTGCTTTTGGAACAATTGGTAATGCAAGTTCTGCTGAAGGCTTGTTTTTTGAAGCTATTAATGCTGTTGGCGTTCTTAAAGTTCCTTTATTAATGTCTGTTTGGGATGATGAATATGGAATTTCGGTTCATCAAAAATATCAAATCACCAAAGAAAGCATTAGTGAAATATTAAGTGGTTTCCAGCGAGAAAAAGACGGCCCAGGTTTTGAAATTTTTAAAGTAAATGGCTGGGACTACCCTGCTTTATGCGAAACCTATAAAAAAGCGGCAGACATATGTAGAACAGAACATGTTCCTGTTTTGGTTCACGTTGTTCAAGTTACACAACCACAAGGTCACTCTACTTCTGGTTCGCACGAGCGATACAAGTCCAAAGAGAGATTAGCTTGGGAACAAGAATTTGATTGCATTAAGAAAATGCGTGAGTGGATGTTAGAAAATGGCATTGCGAATGCAGAAGAGCTTGAAGTAATTGAAAAAGAATCGCAGAAAAAAGCAAGAGAGCTTAAACGTGAAGCTTGGAATGAATTCATTACTCCAATTAAAGCTGAACAAAGTGAAATGCTTGAATTGCTAACTAATTTAGCTGGCGCATCGCCAAAAGCGGATAAAATAAATGCTTTAATAGCTTCTTTAAGTGCTTCAACCGAGCCAATACGAAAAGAAATAATCACTAATGCTAAAGCAGCATTAAGAGCCTGCGCTGGAGAATCTTCGTCAGAACTAGATGCTTTAAAAGCTTATTTAGCTAATAAAGAAAGTGAAAACGCTGAATTGTACAACTCCTACTTGTTTAGCGAATCGGATGAAAAATTCGACAATATTGCAATTGTAGATCCTATTTACGATGAAGATGCGAAAAAAGTGGATGGTCGCGAAGTTCTTCAAGCTTGTTTTAGAGCAGCCTTTACAAGGGATAAGAGAGTTGTTGCTTTTGGAGAAGATGTAGGAAAAATTGGTGATGTTAACCAAGCTTTTGCAGGATTACAAGAGGAGTTCGGCGAAAAAAGAATTTTCGATACCGGTATTAGAGAAGCAACAATTATTGGTCAAGGAATAGGATTAGCTTTAAGAGGTTTACGCCCTATAGCTGAGATTCAATATCTAGACTACTTAATGTATGGCCTACAACCACTTTATGACGATTTAAGTAATTTACAGTATCGTACAAAAGGTGGGCAAAAAGCTCCTTTAATAGTTCGTACACGTGGACACCGTTTAGAAGGCATTTGGCATTCAGGTAGTCCAATTGGGATGATTCTTAATGCAATTAGAGGTATACACTTATTGGTACCTAGAGACATGAATAGAGCCGCAGCATTTTATAACACCTTATTATTGTCTGACGAGCCTGCTATAGTTATTGAATGCTTAAATGGATATCGTTTAAAAGAAAAACTTCCAACCAACATTGGTGAAGTTACTTTGCCATTGGGAGTTCCAGATGTAATGCAAGAAGGAACGGATGTAACCTTAATCACTTACGGTTCTTGCTGTAGAATTGCTCTTGAGGGCATGAAGCAATTGGAAGAGTTTGGTATTTCGGTTGAGTTAATTGATGTACAATCAATTTTACCTTTTGATGTAAACCATACTATTGTTGAATCTTTAAAGAAAACCAACAGAGTGGTGTTTATGGATGAAGACGTTCCCGGTGGAGCGTCGGCATTTATGATGCAAAAAGTGTTAGAAGACCAAAAGGGGTATTTCTATTTAGATAGTGAGCCAAAAACATTATGCGCTAAGGAGCACAGACCTGCATATGGTACTGATGGAGATTACTTCAGTAAACCAGGTGCAGAACATGTTTTTGAGACTATATACGGAATGATGCATGAAGTGAATCCCGATAAATTTCCTGTGATTTACTAAAGTCTAATATTTAATCCGAGGTTGTAAGTAAGCGGAAATAAAACGCTTTTAATATCAATTTCACCAATTGGTACGGTTAAACCTATTTGGTTGACGACCTTAACGTTTTTACCTCCTAATTTTAGAGTTAAGGCTGGATCGAAATAAGCAACGCTTTCTTCGGACCCAAAAACACTGGATGCTTCACGATCTTTTCCATAATTGACAATTGAGGTTCTTAAGGTTAAAGAAATTTCGGCAAAGTTCGAACTAAACCCAATTGAAGGTTGGATCATAAATTGGGCATAGTCATTATTAATAGTTTTAATATCTGAGTTTTGTGTGTCTCGAAATTTATTAATTGTAGACCCAAAGCCTACTCCTGCATAAATACTCATTCTTAAACCTTGGTCATTTGAGTAATAATATCCAGGATTAATATCAAAAAATTTCTGTTTATGAAAACATGAATCGCCCACAGTTAATCTATCTCGTTCAATGAATTGGGCGCCAGATGTAATTGCAATGTTATCAGTTATTGCATAACCCAATTGTACAGTATTACCTCCAGTACCTACTTTTATTTCTGAATCAAATTCATTTGATTTGGTAAAAGATGGTGCATAAACAGCCCGAGGAATGTATGATGAGCAGCATGACGAGCATAGAAATACTAGTGATAGAAATAGGATTGTTTGCCTTGAATAGTACATAGAATATGTATTTGACAACTAATTTAGCAATATTATTTGACATCTAATTTGGCAATCTATTGAAAATGTTACAAACATGGGGCTTACATAATTAAAAGAAACAGAATAACTTAGAGGAAACTATGGAAACGCTTAGGTTTTTTAGACGTTTTTTCTGCAAAATATTTTGCAGATGTAACACTTAAGTAATACATTTGTATCAAGCAAATAAGAAAAACCTTTTTCTTTTCCTCTATAACGGAGGTCGTCATGAAAGAAACTAAGTTGCTTTGAAATAATTAAAGAAAAATTAAAACAATTTAACCTTTTGTTTGTAGTGTTAAATAATAAGGTTAAATTAAAAGAAATTTGGAAGAACACTTTATTAGTAATCTTCCCAACTGTGGAAAGTTGTAAAATTTTCATCCATACAGATTTTCACCTGAAAATCTGGATGAAATAGCCGCCCCTCGGCAATATAATAAGGGGAGTAAGTTTTAGTTCAAGGAGAGCCGGTTGTGTGGAGACGCAGCCGGTTTTTTTATGTCCTAACTAAAACTTTTAAAAAACTATTGATTGATCTTATTGGTAAGTAGAATGTCGTTATTGGCCTTTACCAAATTGCCTGCTTTATCTTTAAATAAAATCTCATCGATAATAAGACTCGAACCTTCATCTAAACTTAACTCGTTTAAAACCAATAGAATACTGTTGTCAAAAGTGCTCTTAAGCACAAAATCATACGCTTCGTCATCGCTACTTTTTGTAAATTTTATAGAAGCTTTTTCAAATGAATAACCTTCAGGAACTCCTTCAAAAATTAAATTGTTTTGACGAATTAATCGAACATAGTCAATATTATTGTCGGTAGTTGACCCGGCAACTCTAACTTCAAATCCTCCTTCTTCAACTTCAGGACTTGTAGCATTTTGAGCAATTACAGCAGAAAATGAGATAGCAAAAATAGCAAGGAGGGAAACTAAAAACTTCTTCATGGGATGTCTAAATTTAAATGTAAACCAAATATACAAAATGTTTGTGAAGATATTACCCTTTTGTGACCAATGCTAATTGCGGCGATTTACTCTTTTAAAACAAACGACAAAACTATCTTTGCGCTTAATAGTTATATACCTTAAATGTCGAGAATAGGAAAAGCTTTTGATTGGGCACTTATAAAACGAGTGTATTTTTACTTTCAACCCTACCGTGGAATATTCACATTCGCAGTAGTATTAACTCTACTAATGGCTCTTTTAGCCCCAATTAGACCTTATATTATTAAATTTACTGTAGACAACCATATACTTCTTGGTGATTACAATGGCCTGATTAAAATGGTTTTTTTAATGCTTAGTATTTTGGCTGTTGAGACTATAGTTCAGTTTCTTCAGACCTACTATACTAGCTGGCTTGGACAAAACGCTATTAAGGATTTAAGAAAGCAAATTTTCAATCATTTAACCAAAATGCGTTTACGTTACTTCGACCAAACTCCCATTGGAACTTTAGTTACTCGTACAATTAGTGATTTAGAAGCAATAGCTGAAGTGATGTCACAAGGTCTTATTACTATTTCTGGAGATCTTATTCAGATAATTACAATAATAGGTGTTATGGCCTATGTAAATTGGAAATTGACCCTTGTAAGTCTTCTTACACTTCCACTTTTGTTCATAGCAACCTATATTTTCAAAGAGAGTGTAAAAGCTTCCTTTTCTGACGTGAGAACTGCCGTTTCTCGTTTAAACGGATTTATGCAAGAACATATAACAGGAATGAGTGTCGTTCAACTTTTTAATCGTGAAAAAGTAGAGATTAAAAAATTCGAAGACATAAATAACCAACATAAAAAAGCACACATTCGTTCGGTAATGGCTTATTCTATTTTCTTTCCAGTAGTTGAAATAATTTCTTCCATATCACTTGGCCTAATAGTTTGGTATGGAGCTAAAGAAGCATTAATTGGGGTAGTTACTCCGGGTGATCTCTTTATGTTCATTCTTTTCATCAGTATGCTGTTTCGCCCTATGCGTATGCTAGCCGACAAGTTTAACACCTTACAAATGGGAGTAGTTGCGGCAGAACGTATTTTTCATGTATTGGATACTGATGCTCGAATTCCTGATGATGGCACCAAAGTATTAGAAACAATTAAAGACGAAGTTGAATTTCAAGAGGTTTATTTTGCCTACAATGAAGAGGATGGGGATGTATTAAAAAACATATCCTTTAAAGTAAAAAAAGGAGAGACCATTGCCTTAGTTGGAGCAACTGGTGCTGGAAAATCGTCTATAATTAATGTGTTAAGTCGTTTTTATAGCATCCGCAAAGGGAAAGTGTTAGTTGATGGTCATGATATTCATGATTACACCTTAGACTCAATTCGTAAAAATATTTCAGTTGTGTTGCAAGACGTTTTCTTATTTTCTGATACAATTGCTAACAATATCAGTTTAAGAAATAAAGAAATTAGCAGAGAATATATAGTTGCAGCAGCGAAAGAAATTGGAGCTCACGAATTTATTATGCGTTTGCCTGGAAATTATGATTACAACGTAATGGAACGTGGCGCAACCTTAAGTAGCGGACAAGCTCAATTGGTTTCATTTATTAGAGCAATGATTTACAATCCGCAAATATTGGTTCTAGATGAAGCTACGAGCTCGGTTGATTCAGAAACAGAAGCATTAATACAAGTTGCAATTGAGAAGTTAATGCAAGGACGCACCTCAATTGTTGTGGCTCATCGCTTAAGCACCATTCAACATGCTGATACTATTTTGGTATTAGATAAAGGTGAAATCATGGAAAGAGGTTCTCACCAAGAGTTGCTTCAACAAAATGGCATGTACAAAAACTTGTATGATTTACAGTTTAAAAGTGGTGGGATTAAGGTAAGTTAACTAATGCAAAATAAGTTCAGAAGTGAAGGAATAATGAAAAATTAAAAGCTTTGGACTTTCGACTAAGCTTTCAGCTTTTATCTATTTTACTTCACAACCAATTTCCTAGTCTCTAATCTTCTACCATTAATGTTTAAGGTATAAAGGTATAAGCCAGGAGTGGAGAATTTGCTACGTTCTATACGAATATCAGAACGGCCATTCCGAACCTCTTGCTGATAGATAATTCTGCCATTTAGGTCAAAAATCTCTAATGCAGCTTTTCCACTAAATGGTTCTATTTCCATCATAATTGTAGTAGCAACACTTAATGGGTTGGGCCAAGCATCTAAATAACTCAAAGCAGGAAAATTGCTTTTAATACCAACTAACTCACAGCCTTTTTCTACGCAACCATTACTATCTACACGTAATAATGGCGCATCTTGTCTTGTAAAACTTCCTGTAGGATTTGTTACATACCCAGTAACTAGTAATCCTCCATCTGTTAAGCTTTTCGCCTCCCATAACTCTGTGCCTTCATAACTATTAGGTATTGGAGAGTGGAAATACCTAGAAAATTGCAGTTCTCCTTTATTATTGTATTTGTCCAATAAACCTTGTAAATGGAAATTACTTAATTCTACATTAGCAGGTTTGTTTCTTTTATCTTTTGTGGAACCAACACCCCAAAATCCATTAATACTTGGCTCCAACAAATAGTATCCCCAAAAAAAGGAATCTGCAATGGTATTATTCTCCCATAAAACCTCAGAAGGATTATTTAAGTCTAAACTAATTTGAAGCATTTTGACTGAGTTATTTGTCCACTCTCTGTAAGTTCCAGCAGCCAATACTATTTGATTATTTTTTACAAAGCCACCTTCCATGAGGCTTCGTCCCGAAGTTAAAAACTCCTTTTGATAGAGTTTTTTCCCATTTATACTTATGAGAGAAAAAGTGGCCTTAGAAACTCCTGGGCTGTTTCTTTGTGTACGCCCCATTGCTAAAATGAGTGTGTCGTTAATAACTTGAAATATTTCAAAATTCTCGTAATTTTTTCCAGCATAAAATTCTATTTCATTTACTGCGTTTAAGTTAGAATCTAAAACAATAAAAAAAGCTCTATAGCTATTCGTTTCTTTATCGTCTTCAAATACTGGCACGATAAAAAATGAATCAATTGGCATTAAAACTTCCCCGTAATAGAATTTCTCAAATAATGAGTCATGCTTGAGTACCTTATATTCAGTAATTTCAGTATTTGTATTAAAAACCAATATATTATCAAACACATAGGTAGCTTTATCTCCATCCTTATTCTGATACAATTCATATCCGCTTGTAGAAATAGCCAAAACACTATCTGACATTCTCAGAATACCTCCAAATGAAGGCCTTAGATTTATTGAATCGGAAAATTCTTCAGTATATATTAAGTTATTAAACAACTCTTCACCGGTTTCTAAATCATGCTGTGAAAGATGAAAATACCTCTTTTTATTAACCCCATTATTTAAATTACTAATTGATTCTGTTAATAAATAAAAGGTTGTATCTTCTACTAAAAACGCAGTTCCAAGATCATTAAACTTATTAAAATCTCGCAGATTAAAATAAGTTTGTGCTTGCAAATTGCAAGCACAAACTATTAATAATAACCACAGACCTTTTTTTAATAGAAAATTATTCATTTTAATTTAATTTCACCAAACGTTTGGCAATGAAACTACCATCTTGCTTTTTAATTACAAATTGATAAACGCTATTCGCTAATTCATTTGTGTTGATTACCGTTTTTTCTTGTGTGATCTTTCCAGTAATAACCACACTTCCTTTAAGATCTACTATCTCATAAGAAGTGTAATCAGCAAGTTTCGTTAAACTTAAAGTTACTGAATTTTGAATAGGATTTGGATATATTGCTATTAAATCTTCCTCTTTATCCTCAATTATATCAGTTGAAACATCGCCAGTTTTGTAAAAGCGACAAGGATTATGGGTTAATTCATTTGCATTATATTCCAATTCTGCAAATAATTCTTCTACTGTTTCTAATTCATTTTCTTCTCCAAAGCCTTGACTTGTACTTAAATTAACTGCTAAAGCAGTAGCAAAGGAATTTACTTGTGCCTTGGTTTTAAATAATTGCCAGTCAGCAGAATTGAAATCTTCCATAGATAAATTTTGATCGCATTTGTTTAGTAATAACCCCATAACGGAACGATATGCATTGCTTTCATCAGAGGAATCGACTAATAAACTTAAATATCTAGTAGCCGAATCACACTTTCCTTGAGAATAATATTCAGATACTAGGGTCCTATAATGTCGATCTTCCCCTAACTCCTTTAGCTTATTAATCGCCAAATGAATTGAATCCATTGCCAAATATTTCATAATTTGAATGTTTTCTGTAAAATTGTTGTTCGGGCTAAACTGCGTTTGTCTTTTATCATCAGTTTCTAATACTTGTTGAAAATAATCTCCCCTATCTGGAGCTTCCATGGTACATGTCTTATCATTGCCATTTGGTTCACCACAATATTGCGTAAAAACTCCATTACTGTATTCCATGGGTTCTTCTAGCATTACATCACGATAAAAATAGTTGAAATTGGGTACGCCAGAACCTTTAAAAATGTGCCCTTTTGAACCCGGCAGTGCTGGTGTGATAAATTTATTACCCGCTTTTAAGTCCCTAGGTAAACACCCTTCACCTTGGTCGTTTAATGTGCCAGTTGGAATACGAATGGCAAATTGGTATTCAGCCATGTCATTACACCATAAATGTAAGTTAGAGTTTGCTCCATCCACCCAAAGGCTATAGTTTAACCTGGTTAAACTGTTGTAAAAAACATCACCACCTCCAGTTCCACTATTGTTATTGTAAATACCAATATTGGTACATTGTGCTGGATCTTTTCCGCTAATATCATTGTTAAACAAACCCATAGACCCAGTGTTTACAGTAAATATACCAGAAGATATGGATGTTGGAAGGTCTGTTCCAGGTACCTGTATAATGTTCCCATAAACCGCTTCATATACACCGTTCCAGAGAACAATGCTGTGCCTATTGTCAATAAAATTATTGCTGTTAATATTTACCGTTCTTAATGCACCAACATTTTCTCCTCTAACAGCATGAGACAAGCTTTTGAAAATATTAGGTCCTGAAGATTTATCCCTATCAATGTAACTAGGATATATTTCTAATGAAGCGTCTGTCGCATGAATTCCTGCTCCTCGTAAAGAAGGGTGTGTTTGAAAACCATATTGATTTTCAAAAGTGTTTCCATGAAAACGCACCCCCTCAACTCCTTCAAGTCTCACAAAATCCAACATGGACATAAGGTAATTTACTCCATCAATGGTTTTTAAAATTGGTCTTCTGGTTGCCTGAACTACAAGAAATTTACAATTTGTAAATTTACTATTATAATCAATTATTGGATAGGTAGGTTCATTGCCTGAAATTGCCGGGCATGAGGCATAACCTGATGGAGTTGAAACATTCACAAACGGAGGTATCCAAACACTTCTATAATTATGTAAGAAATTAGAATTGGAAGCAAATATCACACCCCCTGTGGTATAATAGTCTAAATAGTTATCGTTTACCGCATTTAACCCAACAGCACTAGTTCGTGCGGTTAACACGGCTACAAATGCATGTTCAATAGTAGAATTGTCATGAACATTCAATCGACCTGAACAGTCATATTGATCTCCCCTTGGTGGCCGTGAATATGACACAAAACCAGCTACTTGAATACCGGTCCACATAATATTAGGGCAATTATCATAAACAGTGAATTTGGTTCTCCTTAAAGTTAACCTTGCACCATTCGCAACAATAACTTTTGCATTTTCACCAAATTTGAATGTCATGTCCTCAATTGCAATATTTGCGCCATACATGATTCTTAGCTCATCTTTGATGTTAATTATTCCATCAACATCATCCCAAGGATTATTTCCAACACCGGGTCTCCAAGTTGTGCTAGCGTAAGCATCATAATTAATGCTATGGTATAAACCCGCTGTTGTATTTTTAGGTATATACGTTTCTTCATGTAGTAAATTATGCTCAATTGCTGATAGATTCGTATTATCATATTGGTGATATCTGAAATATATTCTAACTCTTATGTTTTTTGGATCACCAATAGTTGAACCTGAATAAGTATGTGAACCACTGTTGGTTCCTGCAGTAAAGAATGAGGATGTTCCATCACCCCAATCAATGGAATATTGATAGTTATAAAAATCCCCATGTGAATAGGCACATCCTTCATTCTCAACCCCAAGAATTATTTTACCTGGAACACACTGATCTTCAATGATATTTAATTTCAATTTAAAATCAAAACCTTTCGGTACTTGGGTAGCTCCCTCTGCTGAGTTAAAAACAATACAATCATTGTTCTTATAAGCGCACGCAATTACAGGTAATGATGAACCTAAGTCATAGTCAAGATCAGTACTTGGAAAGTTACCATAAATAACTCCTGATTTAGATGAAAAGTCATATTCGTTGGTAAAGACATTTGCTCCTTGTAAAGTTTGGTCAGGAAATTTAGCAACAGGGGCATCGCATTTAATTTGGTTGTTACTGGTAGCTCTTCCTTTTAGTCTAACCATTGCATCCCACGTCACCTTGTGCGAACAGGGATCATCCGTATAAGCTGGACTAACAGTAATTGTGGAGCCACATCCTGAAACAGAAGACATTGATTGAGCTCGTAAGACAATTATATTTGTAATTATAAATATAAGTATTATAGTAGTGCGGGACATAAAGCACCCTTTAATTAAGTATTGGTTTCTCATGGTTTTAGTTAAGTTAATGAATTAAGTTTGTCGCAAACTATAAAAAAAAAAAGCGCTTTTACAAATTTATGACAAAGCATCAACTCGAAAAATCGTTTAACTTGCGACAAATACTCTCAATAAATATATATGTCAGGAATAATTTAATATTGAGCTATCCACGAAATTGTAAGTGTGCAGAATGCAAAATAAGTTCAGAAGTGAGGGAATAATGAAAAATTAAAAGTGAAAAATTGGTCTAACCACCTCATATTTAACTTTTCCTTTTTAATTTAAAAGCATTGGACTTTAGACCCCAAAATAAAAGTCATCCGTCATCCTGATGAGAACCCTAGACCGAAGTAGGAGTATCGGAATTATATCGAAGGGCTGAATTTTTTTTGACCTTTGCTATTGGACTTTGAACTAAGCCTGTAGCTTTTGACTCATAGCTTGTGCCTATAAGCTATTTCTCAGGATTAAAATAAAACAACATCTGACCTACTTTTTCTTTTAACTCATGTCTTGGAACAATGAAATCTAAGAATCCAGCTTCCTTAACAAATTCTGCACTTTGAAAGCCTTTTGGAAGATCTTTACCTATTGTTTCTTTAATAACTCGAGGTCCTGCAAAACCAATTAAGGCTCCTGGTTCTGAAATATTTATATCTCCAAGCATGGCATAAGATGCAGTAACTCCACCTGTAGTTGGATCTGTTAAGAAACTGATATAAGGAAGTTTTGCCTCACCTAGTCGCGCTAGTTTTGCTGAAGATTTAGCCATTTGCATTAATGAAAATGCAGCTTCCATCATTCTAGCTCCACCACTTTGAGAAATAATCATCAAAGGTATTTTCTTTTCAATACAAACATCTATTGAGCGAGATATTTTCTCTCCTACAACCGACCCCATTGAACCCCCAATAAATGAAAAATCCATACAGTCAATCATTAACGGGCGGCCATTAACTTTACCATATGCAACGCGCATAGCGTCTTTTAAATTGGTTTTTTTCTGAGCAGCTACTAAACGCTCTTTATATTTTTTAGTGTCTTCAAATTTTAGCGGGTCACCTGCTTGAAGATTTGCAAAAAGCTCTGTGTATTTACCTTCGTCAAAAAAGATATTAAAATACACTTCTGAACCTACACGCATGTGGTGGTTACAGTTTACACAAACAAATAAATTATCTGCAGTTTCTTCTCTGTGCAACACCTCTTTACAACTTGGACACTTTTTCCAAATCCCTTCAGGGGTTTCTTTTTTTTCTTCCGTAGATGTTAAAATACCTTCGCGAACGCGCTTAAACCAACTCATATATTTTATTTAAAGCAATACTAATATAGCAATTTATGCTACAGTTATTTCATCATTCAAGTAAACGTCTTGAATAGTATTTAATAAGTGTATTCCTTCTTTTAAAGGTTTCTGAAAAGCTTTTCTTCCAGAAATAAGTCCAGTTCCACCTGCCCTTTTGTTTATAACTGCCGTTGCTACAGCAGCTTCTAAATCGCCATCACCTTGACTAGCTCCACCAGAATTAATTAATCCTGCACGGCCCATAAAGCAATTAGCTACTTGATATCTACATAAGTCAATTGGATGATCCGTATTCAATTCCGTATATACCTTATCGTGTGTTTTACCGAAATTCAAATTCTTAAAACCGCCGTTGTTTTCAGGTAGTTTTTGTTTTATAATATCTGCTTGTATAGTTACTCCCAAATGGTTTGCTTGAGATGTTAAATCAGCACTTACGTGATAATCTACTCCATCTTTTTTGAAACCACTGTTACGAGTATAGCACCATAATATTGTTGCCATTCCTAATTCGTGTGCATATTCAAATGCCTCAGCAACTTCCATTATTTGTCTGTTGCTTTCTGGAGAACCAAAATATATAGTTGCACCTACTGCAGTAGCTCCCATATTCCAAGCTTCTTTAATTGAACCAAACATTATTTGATCAAATGTATTTGGATAAGTAAGTAGCTCGTTGTGATTAATTTTTACAATAAAAGGAATTTTATGAGCGTATTTTCTAGAAACAGATGCTAATGCGCCAAAAGTAGAGGCAACACCATTACAACCACCTTCAATTGCTAATTTCACAATGTTTTCGGGATCGAAATAATCAGGGTTTGGCGCGAAAGATGCGCCAGCAGTATGTTCGACACCTTGATCTACAGGCAAAATACTAACATAACCAGTGTTTGCCAGTCTACCTGCACCATGTAAAGCAGCTAAGCTGTTTAACACTTGCGGGTTTCTATTACTGTGGTACCAGGTTCTGTCAATGAAATCAGGACCAGGAAGTTGAATACGGCTTTTATCTATTGTCGCACATTTGTGATTCAATAAATTATCTGCTTGCGATCCTAATAATTTTTCAATGTTAGCTAATGACATGCTCTATTCTCATTTAATATTATGCAAAAGTAATTATTTGTAGCAATTAAGTAGAGTGATAGTGAGGGCAATTTCGCCCACTCCCTTTATTTCGCACTTAATCCTTATGAGCGCCAAATTTTAAGGTCTTTAACATCCACGCTGGAAGCGGTTTATCTGCAGCGCGTTTTTGAAGATTTAAATACCAACCAATCTTCTTCATTATTGGAATTCTATATGCTTCAACAAACTCAATTAGTGTACCATCAGCATCTTCAATATAAGAAAAATGACCGGCAGCTTCGCCCATATCAAAGTTATCCAAACTATCTACGGTGAAATTGTATCCTCCTTTTTCGCAAATAGCTTGTAGCGACTTCATGTTACTTACATCAAAACATAGGTGAATGAAACCTCTATCTCCCCAAAATCTGTTTTCAAAAATCTTCTTAGGCTCTCTATCTGTAACTTGAATTAATTCAATAGTTGATGGTCCTAATAGTTTACTAAAACGTCCTTTCCGTTCTTGGCTGTGAGTTAAAAGCATTCTTCTAAATGTTTTATCTCCGCCTTTAAGTGCGTTTAAATCTTCGAATTGACCTGTTTTATCGTAAACAACCTCATCGTAACCTAAAATATCTCTATAAAGAGTTAATGATTTTTCAATATCAGAAACTCCAATAATTGAACCTAAAAGTCCACCACAAGTTGATTTTACTCTCGAAAACCAGTCTTTTCCATAAACCAATTCAAAAGTGTTTCCGTATGGGTCTTCTACAAAAAAGTGCTCCTGGCCATTTGGATCTTTAACCACGTCGGTAAGCATTTTAACTCCAGCGCTTTTTAATTCTGTAAATGATTTTTGAATATCTGAGGTTTTGACTTTAGCTATATTAATACCTAAATCTCCCAGTAATGGTTCAAAAATTGGTAATTGTGGCTCGCGACTAGTGTATTGCCATATTTCGAAACCTCCTCCACCACCAAGGTTCATTGCAAGAATTGCATGTCGGCTTTGCACTGTATTTCCTGTATAAGGAATCATAAAAGGAGCTTCTGCCGCTTCATCAAAAATTGGGATGTTAAAACCAAAGTTTTTTCGGTACCAAGCCCATGCTTCGTACACGCTTGGAATTCCGATACCTACTTGTTGAATACCACTTATAATAGCTTTGTCCATATTTTACTCTTAAACCGCTTCGGCTTTTGGGTGATTAATTAAGTTTTTATAAGTTTTAAGCAGTGTTTTTGGCTTAAAGCCGATAAGATACATGCTAAAAACCACAAAATTCGCAAAATTTACTTGGAAGTAGCTATTGTTATCATACTTTCTCGTAGAAATTTTAACAGATTTTTGAATGACGTTAAAAGGATGAGTTTTTCGAGCTCGTTTAACAAAATCGTAATCCTCCATTATCATATAGGTCTCATCAAAACCATTTATTTCTTCAAAAAGATTCTTTGTTGTAAACATGGTTTGATCTCCGCCCCTGTTCACCAACCAATCAAACTGAGTAAAAAAGGCATTCAGTTTCATGTTCAAATCTTCTGAATTGTACTCAGAAATAAATCCTCCAAGTTCATATCCGTTTTCTATTGATTCTTTTATATCCTGAACAAAAGATTCTGGCGGTAAACAGTCTGCATGTACAAAATAATAGATTGAAGAAGTGGCTAAAGAAGCCCCATAATTCATTTGTGCCGCTCTACCCCTTTTTGGCGAAACTTTAGCTATTGCACCAAGGTCATGAGCCAGTTTAACCGTATCGTCTGTACTGTGACAATCACTAACTATTATTTCTTTAACAGAATCTTTCCCATGTAACTTTAGGTAGTTTATCAAAGCGACAATATTGCCCGCCTCGTTATATGTTGGGATGATGATACTTAGTTGCATTGATTGCAAAATTAACAGTAATAAGTTAAGGTTATAAAACAAACTATGGTTTATTAATAAACGCCCTCTAATATTCAATCCAAATATAATAATTAGTGCTACAAACAACGTGTCAGAGACACTCCTGATCATCAAAACATTCAAACCTCACTACGTAAGACTTAAAAGAGTTGGGTATATTAATTAGCCAATGTTTTCTTAGATTATTGATCTATTATATTAATAAAACCCTAACTTTGCAGTTCAATTTAATGCCAATAAATCGTTCGTTGACACATGCTAAATAGAAGGCAATTACGCGTTAGAGTTCTTCAAAATTTGTATGCTTTGCATCAAAGTCAAAATCCTGATGACACTAAGTTTTGGGATAGTGAAATGGAGAAAAGTACACTACAAATTAAACATTTTTATGCTGTTGCATTAAAGCTATTTATCGATGTCTTAAACTTCGAGGAAATTGATGTAATTCAGCGAAAGCAAAAACACATTCCTTCTGAAGAAGATAAAATTGCTACCGAAAAAGTAGCTAACAGTCAATTTGTTAAAACTTTAACTTCAAATATTTCTTTAGAAAAATACTTAAGGAAATATAAATTAGACGATTTTAACGACGCAGCATTAACAAGCAAGCTTTTCAAGAAATTTAGAGCCTCTGAGCAATACTCAACATTTATTGCAGAACCAGACAACTTCGCTGCTGAAAAGCTGCTAATCATAAAATATTTTAACGAACAATTCATCACCTCCGATGATTTAGATTCGCACTTTGACGAAATTTATTTGAATTGGGAATCTGATAAAAAGGTGATTCTTGGATTGATTAACAACACCTTAAATAAAATCGGTAAGAAAACTACTGAAGATATGAGCTTGGAGGAAATTAGCCCAAATTGGCCTGAAGACCATGACTTTATGATTCAATTGTTTCAAGAAACTCGGGCAATGGATGAGAAATACTCAAAAATTATAGCCGACTATTCAAAAAATTGGGATGCTGAACGTGTTGCAATTGTTGATGGCCTATTGATTAAGATGTCTATTTGCGAGTTTTTCAACTTCCCATCAATACCAGTTAAGGTTACAATTAACGAGTATGTAGAAATTGCAAAAGCATATAGCACTCCTAAGAGCAAAGTTTTCGTAAATGGTATTATCGATAAATTATTAAAAGATTTTACCGCAAGCGGAGAGATTAAGAAATCGGGAAGAGGATTAGTAGGATAGATACTTATGAGAAGAACAGTAACATTAATTAAAGGAGACGGAATAGGTCCAGAAGTAGTTAATTCGGTTATTCGAATATTTGAAGCTGCTGAAGTTCCAATTGACTGGGAAGATCATGATGCTGGAATTGTCTCTTTAGATAAAGGTGATGAACTAATTCCAGATCAATTGCTCGAATCTATAGAAAGAAATAAAATTGCCTTAAAAGGCCCAATTACCACTCCATTAGCTGGTGGCTTTAAAAGTGTAAACATTACATTAAGACAACATTTTGATTTATATGCAAATGTTCGTCCAAGTAATTCAGTAGAAGGAATTAATACTCGTTTTACTGGAGTTGATTTAATTGTTTTTAGAGAAAACACTGAAGGCTTATACTCTGGTTTAGAGCTTTGGGACGAAGCAAATCAAATTGCGGATTCTATTGCAAGAGTTACACGTAAAGGATCAGAAGACATTATTCGTTTTGCATTTGAGTACATGAAAGAAAAGGGTCGTAAAAAACTTACAGTTGTACATAAGGCAAACATTTTAAAGAAAACCACTGGTTTGTTTTTAAATATTGCCCGTGAAATGAGCAAAGAATATCCTTCAATTGAATTTGAGGATAAGATTATTGACAACATGAGTATGCAATTAGTTTCGAAGCCCGAACAATTTGATTGTATAGTAACAACCAACTTGTTTGGCGATATTCTTTCAGACTTATGTGCAGGATTAGTTGGCGGCTTGGGTATAGTACCAGGAGCAAACATTGGAAAAAATCATGCTGTTTTTGAAGCAGTACATGGCTCAGCACCTGATATTGCTGGAAAGGGATTGGCAAACCCAACCGCTTTATTACGCTCTGCCATAATGATGCTAGATCACATAGGAGAAATTGAAAAAGCACGTGTGATTTCAGAAGCATTATATTTAACTTTGAAGAATCCAAAAACAAAAACCAAAGATCTTGGTGGTGAATTAAACACTGCTGAATTCACTAATAAAATAATTGATAATTTAAAAAACGTATCCTAATGAAAAAAATAACACTTATTCTTTTAGCACTTCCATTTTTACTTGCATCATGCGGTGAAGAAGGTGCTTCTATGAAAGAAAGAGAAACATCTGTATCGAAAGACATGATTGAGAACCCAGCAACGGCTGAAATATCTGAAAGCTCTGCAGTTGCTGAAGCAGCTGAAGATTTACCAGCAATGGCTTTTGAAAATGATGTTTATGACTTTGGAACAATTACTGAAGGAGAAAAAGTAAACTACACATTCAAATTCTCAAACACTGGAAAAGCACCTTTAATTATCACTAGTGCAAGTGCATCTTGTGGCTGTACAGTTCCAAAGAAACCTGAAGCTCCAGTTAGCCCAGGCCAATCTGATGTAATTGAAGTAACTTTTGACAGTAAAGGAAAAGTAGGAATTCAAAATAAAACGATTACGATTGTTTCAAACACAATCCCAAATACAAAAATACTAACGCTTAAAGGCGAAGTACTAAAACCATAATTATGTTACATTTATTAATGGCCGGCCAAGGTGGCGGCGGAGAAAATCCAATAGCAAGCTTTTTACCAATAATTCTTATTGGCGTTGTATTCTACTTTTTTATGATACGACCTCAAATGAAAAAGGCGAAAGTCTCTAGGAATTTTTTAAGTGATCTTAAAAAAGGAGATAAAATAATAACTGTAGGTGGTATTCACGCTAAAATAGCTGAACTTAAAGAAGAATACATTATTGTTGATGCTGGTAACAACATTACGTTAAAACTTGCTAAAAACGGTATTTCTGTTGAATCATCAGTAAATCTTAACAAGAAAGATTAAACAGACTTAAATTCTTACATTTAACCCTAATATCGAACTAACGGTATTAGGGTTTATTATTTATAGTGGCTTCAAAACTAAAAGACATAATATCTAGAAATAGCAAAGTTTCATTGCCAACGCGCCGAAAAATCTTTGTATTTAGCTTCTGCTTGCTCATTGCAACCAGTTTCTGGACACTTGTATCGTTGTCAAAAGATTACTCGAACGACTTAACATTCGACATTAAATATAATTCCATTCCATCAAACATGATTATCACTAACGAGTTGCCAAACCAACTAGATGTTAGTGTAAATAGCACTGGATGGCAACTTATGGGGTTAAGAGGCAAGCAGCTTACTTCCTCACTAAAAGTGGACGTTACAAAATATCAAAAAAGAAGATATGTTCTAACCAAAGACTTGATTCTACCCGGAGGTAAATCTAGTTGGCGACAATTAAACATTACCAGTATATCCCCAGACACTATTTTTCTTCAAATGGATAATAAATTTCTTAAAAAGGTTCCAATAAAGTTAAATGGTACTTTCAGTTTTGAGCAACAATTCCAGTTTATGGAATCACCTATTATTGAGCCCGATAGTGTTGAAATAGCCGGACCTGAAGAAGTATTAAGCTCTATTAATTTTTGGGAAACAGAAATGGTGAATTTTGAACGCTTATCTGAAAATGTTCAAGAAAACATTACTTTAAAACCAAGTACAAACCCAGGAATACAGCTGTTCGATACTAATATTGTTCTAAATTTATTTGTTGAACATTTTACTGAAGGATCAATTCAAATTCCAATTCAAATTGAAAATGAGAAATCTTCACAACAACTTGAAATTTACCCAAAAACAGTTGAAGTAAGCTACCGAGTTGGATTTAGCAATTATGACAAGGTTAATGCAAAACAATTTCGGGCAGTGATTGATGCATCCACTGAGGATAAAGAAAAAAACACTTTGAAAATAAAATTGGTTCAAAAACCTGATTATCTGGAGTCATTAACTTTAAAACCTTCGGAGGTCAACTTTGTAATTCGTAAATAATGTTTCATTTAGGTTTAACAGGAAATATGGGAAGCGGGAAGTCAACGGTTGCAAAAATCGTGGAACTAATGGGTATCCCCTGCTATAATTCAGATAAAAGAGCCAAAATACTGATGTCAGAAAGTAATGAAATACATCAAAAGTTAATTGAGGTATTTGGATCTGATACTTTTATGCATGGTCTTTTAAATACCACTCACCTTTCAACAATTGTTTTCAATAATGAGGCCAAATTGAAAAAACTAAATGCCATAATTCACCCTGAGGTTAAGAAAGATTATTTTGCTTGGGCAGCTAAACAGTCTAGTGAAATTGTATTAAAAGAAAGCGCCCTGATTTACGAAACAGGTATTGAAAATGAGCTGAATGCAGTAATTGTAGTGCATGCTCCAGTTGCCACTCTATTAGACCGGGTTCGAAAGAGAGACGGTTTTGCAACCGTTGATATAAAAGCACGTTTAAACAAGCAAATTCCTCAAGAAGAAAAAATTAAAAAAGCTAATTACCTTATTGATAATTCTGGAGAAACAGCTTTAATTCCTCAAATTAATTCTATTATTAATAAAATTCGAAAAGAACTGATTTGAGTGATTTTATAGTGAATACAGAACGAGGTTTATTTTGCGAACCTGGTAATTTTTATCTAGATCCTAAAAAATCAGTTGAGACTGCAGTTGTTAGCCATGCTCATAAAGACCATTATAACAATGATTGTGCGAAATTCTTCTGCACACCCTTAACTTCAACTTTAATTCAAGCAAGAGAAAACTTGAATCCAAATCTCTTTAATTCATTTGAGTTTTCAGAGCAATTTGAAATAAACGGAGTGGAATTAAAATTTATTCCCGCAGGGCATATTTTAGGTAGTGCTCAAGTTTGGATGAAGTATGAGGACATTACTTATCTATATACAGGCGATATAAAAACCCAAGCAGATTCATCGTGTGAGCCATTTGAATTCGGGAAATGCGATGTGTTAATCTGCGAAACTACATTTGCCAACCCAACAACCAAACATCCAAATGCAAGTGAGGAAATTTTAAAACTAAAGGAACTTGAAAACCACAACGTTGCTATAGGAACTTATGCATTAGGTAAAACTCAACGTGTATTATCCTTAATAAATGAATTTCTTCCTGATAGAGAAGTCTTTATTCATCGAAACAGTGTAAAATTCAATAAAATATATGAAAGAGCTGGCTTTGTTTTGGGAAATTACGAGCCCTACAATCGCAAGAGCTTTAAACGAAGTCAAAATGGAATTTATCTACTTCCTCCAGGCTATTTAATAGGTTTTGGTGGAAGAGGTGATTGCTACAAGGTATTGGCCACAGGATGGAAAGCAAAGCATAAACATAATAGTTTAAGTTTAGTAATAAGCGACCACAGCGATTGGGACGAAATAGTTAATGTAATTGATAAGAGTAATTGTTCTGAAATATGGACAGTTCATGGAGATGGTTGCTTTGTCAAAGAACATTACGGAACTCAAAAAAAGGTTAAATTTCTTGCTTAATGTCAACTTCTAAATTAGATAAAGAAGACTTTTACATTGACGATTTAGGTCGCTTTGTTTTTACTGAAAAGTATCATTTAAAACGTGGCTTTTGCTGCGAAAACAGATGCAAACATTGCCCCTATGGCAATATGCCTAGCGACAAGACCAAGGGTAAATCCTAATTACTCAAAAACCTCAGTAAGAACTTCCAACGACTTAATTTTACCAAAATTTTGAATGTGAACTTGATACAATTCAATTAAACGCTGAATCCAAGTACCAATTTCTCCATGATACGAACTTAGCGATTGACATTGGGTTAATGGACATTGAATTAATTGATCTAAAAATTTAGCATTCTTGCCGTCAATGAAATTTGAGTGAAGAGGTTCTTTTGATGTAAAGACCCCTTCAATAAAGTCAAAATAGGGCATTCCCTCAGAGAACCTACCCATTGGCATAAATCCTAAATACTTTGTTAATTTAACTAGAAAATGAACATGAAAATACTTGTACTTACCGTCCAAATTGTCGAGAAGGTGTATGCCGTTTGAAATGAAATCAAACATATTTTCATCAGCTTGTTCTTGTTGCCTTAAGGTTTTAAACAGCATTTCTTGAAGAAATGTGGCAATAGCGCTTTTATAAACGTTATAGTGAAGTTCAGCATAAGGCTCTACCAGTTTCAGCTCCTTTACTCGCATTACAGAGTTTGTGTTTTTAAAGTAATACACTAACTCTATTTGATTTAATGGCTGAAATAATGCTGCTTTAGTATATTTTTTTTTAGACGTAATTCCAGAAACCATAAAAGATTGCATTCCGTGATTACGAGTATACATTTGAGCAATAAGGCTTGACTCTTTGAACTTGGTAGTTTTGAGTACTATTGCTTGTGATTTCTCAAGCATTAGTTTATAAATAATACTTTGGTTGCGAAAGTTTCTATTCCATCTGAAGAACTGCTAAAAACTAAATAGACTCCAGTTCCAACACGTTCTCCATTATTGTTCTTACCATTCCATGTAGCTTGACCGCCATTGGCATTTGTTTGAAATACTAAATTTCCGGCAATATCAGTGATTTTTACTTCGGCATTTTGTGCTAGTCCGTTTACAGAAATTAAACCTTCATATTCAGGCCTAACCGGATTAGGAAAAACCTTCACATTTTCATGATTTTCTAAACCTGTTGTAGCAGTACCTCTGTATGAAACAATGCCTTTATCCGTAGCAAAAAACACTTCACCAGTTTTACCCATTATTTCAATATCATTTACATTATTATTAATCAACGGACTATTCTCTTCATTAAAATAGGAAATAACTTCTGTCCCATCTGGCGAAAATAACCAAGCTCCATTTGTAGTTCCAACCCATTTGCGATTTGCACCATCCGCTTTTATTGCTAAAACTTGATCTGATTCCAACAAAAACTGAACAAGCCCATCTTGAACAATTCTAATTGGTTGCGCTTCTGATGGGTTCGAAGACAAAGCATCGGCAGGGTTAAAAAACACACGTATTCCTTCGGCAGATCCAACCCAAATTCTTCCATCCAAATCTTCTTCAATCGAAAAATATCTATCTAATTCGATTTCGTTTACTCCAAATGAGCTATTAAAAAATCGAGCGGTTATAGCATCATTTTCATCCTCTTTAAATACCAATATTCCACCATTTCGAATAATTACCCATTTTTGGTCAAATCTATCAACAAGAATCTCACTAGCTTTTACAGCACCACCGCTTAACACTCCTGAAAAATTAAAAGCCTTCCAATTTCCATCCCGATCCAAACGGTTTGCAATTGCACTTACTCCATCATTTAAAACCCATAAATCTCCCTGACTATCAAAATCTAAACTAATAACACGAACATTATTTACAGATGATTCTTCAAGTGAACTGTTTGATGCTTTAAAAACATTTTTAACTTGGCCATTTTCAAATTCAATTAAGCCGTCGCCAATGCTACCCATGTATATTTTATCACTAAATGGGTCAAATTTTACTGTTACAATATCTTCAACTGAATCAAATGCGGAAATTGTTGAGCGATTAAAATTATCCCAATTTCCATCTTCATACTTGAAAAATCCGTCTTTATTAAATAATGGCTCAAAATTACTTCCTGTTGAACCAGGGGCAACAATAAGTTGATTATTTTCTACATCAAGTCGTCGAGAACTTACTGAAGTAGGGCCTTCTGGTAGAATCACTTCTACTTTACCACTATTTTGTCTTACAAGCCCTGCGTTTTTAACTGCAGCCCATGTACTTCCGTCTTCTGCAAAAAATGCTCCTTGAATACCAGGAAATCCAAAATCACCAAATTCTCTATCAGCAAAAGGGGTCATGTTTTCATCAAAAATTCTAACTTTGAAATAGAAACTTTGAATAAAAAATCTTCCATCTACTCTGAAATCATTCAACCCCTCAGTAGCGAAATTAGTATTGGTCCATTGACTGTTTTGAAATTGATAAATACTATCACCAATCATGGCAAATATTCGATTACTAAATCCAGCAATCAACTCACAACTCCCTGTTGGAATTCCATTTGTAGAATCTAATAGAACCCAATTTTGATAGTTTGAAAGATTATCTCCAACTAAGGAGGCCTTATAAATTCCATTTTCACTAGCGGCAAAAAGGGTGTCATCAATTCTCGCAGTTCCAAATACTTTTACATTCGCACCTTTATTTCCAATTAAGTAGGTATCCAAAACTTCTAAAGTACTTGTGTTTATTAGAACAATTCCAAAATCAGAACTGATATAAACACTATCGCCTTCGTACTGTGCAAAATTTATTTTTTTCGAGCCAACTATGGTACTCCTTTTTATATCTGGAATATTAATAACCTTATCATCGATATCAATTAAATCGATGTTCCCATTCCCGTAACCTACAAGTACGAATTTTTTAGGAGAGTTCGCTTTTATAACATTTATCTCTACATCTGATAAACCACTAACTGTAGATAAAATATTAATCGAATTGTCTCTTGTATCATAGTAAAATAAGCCATTTTCTCCAGCTAAATATACTTTACCATTGTTAAAAGTAACGTCAATAGCATTGCTGTAAGGCATGTAAGTTTGCCAATTTCCAACCGCTACATTTTGGGACGATAAATTACTGAATATGCTTAATAAAAGGAGAATAAATAGGGTGCAATTCTTCATTACTGTTTGTATGTGACCTTAATTTTAAACATAAATTTCGATAAATTATTGTTGAGATAGAATTTCAGTCTTAATTCTGCCTTGAAAACTGTATTTTTGCAGCACCAAAACCAAGTTATTTAGCTTGGACATGAAGCAAATTAGTTTATGTGGGCAAATATTGCAAAATTCATTCTTAAAAATAGGACATTCCTGCTATTATCAATATTGATAGTAACAATATTCATGTCTTACCAGGCCTCATTTGTTGAGGTTTCTTACTCTGGGATGAAGGTGCTCCCGTTAAACGATCCTGACTACCTTACTCATCAAAATTTTAAAAAGGAATTTGGTGAAGATGGTAACGTGATGGTTTTGGGTGTTGAATCAAGTGAGTTATACTCTTATAGTTTTTACAAAGACTGGTATGAATTAACACATGAAATAAAAGATATTCAAGGTATTAAAGAGGTGTTATCAAATGCGAATTTATACAACCTATTTAAGAATGAGGAGCTTAAGAAATTTGAACTAATAAACGTAGTTCAAAAAATGCCTGAAAATCAGGATAGCTTAAACTTGCTAGCTGCACAAATAAAAAACTTGCCTTTTTATGAGGGAATTATCTATTCAGATAACCCTAATGTAACCTTAATGGCCATTACTTTTAACAGTAAGGAGTTGAATTCAGGTGTTAGAAATGACATAGTTCGTCAAATAATGTCGTTAGGCGAGGACTTTGAAGAAAAACACAATACACGAGTTCACATAAGTGGTTTACCATTTATTAGAACTGCTATTGGAGATAAGGTTTCTTTTGAATTTCAGCTATTTTTAGTGCTTTCAATTTTAATTACTGCTGTTATCCTGTTTATCTTTTTCCGATCATTTAGAGCATCTCTTTTTCCAGTTTTAGTAGTAATTGTTGGAGTTATTTGGAGTTTAGGCTTAATCGTTACACTTGGTTTTAAAATCACCATGTTAAGTGCATTAATTCCGCCGCTGGTTGTAATTATTGGAATTCCAAACAGTGTTCTTATGCTTAATAAATATCATACTGAATTTAGAAAGCACAACGACAAGAAGAGAGCCTTATTGATGATGATTCAGCGAATAGGGTTTACAACATTTATTGCTAACCTTACAACTGCAATTGGTTTTGGCGTTTTCTATTTTACTGACAGTGCATTGCTAAAAGAATTTGGATTAGTTACTGCCGTAATGGTAATGGCCACTTACGTTATTGCGTTAATCTTAATTCCAATTGTTTTCTACTACCTACCTGCTCCTAAAGGAAAACATACGAAGCATTTAGAAAACACTTTGTTAGTTAAGTTTATTGAGCAAATAATCAATCTTATAACATATCGTCGAAAGTTGATTTATATGGTAGCAGGGGTAATAGTTGTCGCTGGTTTCATTGGTATGAATCAAATAAAAATTAACCGATTTGTAGTAGATGACTTACCAAAAAAAGATCCTGTTTTCCTTGATTTAAAATTTTTTGAACGTGAGTTTAAAGGTGTTTTGCCTTTTGAAATAGTAATTGACACTAAAAAAGAATCGAAAGCAAAGAGTTACGGAACAATTAGGAGAATAGATAAACTACAAGATTTATTGTCGGAGTATCCTGAATTTTCTCGACCGCTAAGCATTAACCAAGCGTTAAAGTTTAGTAATCAAGCTTTCTTTAACGGACTAAGTAGTCAGTTTAGAACGCCTAAAACTGCAGAATTATCTTTTATCACGAAATACGCAGGGAATTCCTCTGCTGACGGAAATTTGATGCGCTCGTTAATTGATAGCACTAAGCAAAAAGCAAGAGTTAGTGTTCAAATGGCTGATGTTGGTTCTGCTAAGATGGATGTGTTGATGGCGGAGTTATCTCCACGTGTGGACAGTATTTTTCCTAAGGACAAATACAATGTAGAATACACAGGTTCTAGTTTAATATTCTTAAAAGGCAACAACTACTTAGTTGGAAACCTTAGAGAAAGTTTGTTTTTAGCAATTGGTATCATTTCAATTATTATGCTTTTATTATTTAGAAGTTACAATCCTAAATTATTGATGGTGTCATTGTTTCCAAATCTAATTCCTTTGCTAATTACTGCAGGAATTATGGGATATGCAGCAATTAATTTAAAACCATCTACAATACTTATTTTTAGCATTGCGTTTGGAATTGCATCTGATCAAACCATTTACTTTTTAACTCGATTTAGACAAGATTCTAAAGACCATAAATGGACCTTGACTCAAACAATTAATTCCTCATTAAGAGAAACAGGAGTTAGTATGATTTATACCGCAATCATTCTGTTTTTTGGATTCATCATGTTTTCGGCATCTAATTTTGGGGGAACGAAGGCTTTAGGAAGTTTAATTTCTATCACATTATTAATGTCTTTAATTTTCAATTTGATTTTATTACCAACCCTAATTTACTCTTTGAGTAATAGGAAAAACGAAACTGAAGAGAAAGAAATTGAATCAACTGGTAAGGTTGCTGAATCTTTAATTTCTAATCCCTTGAATGTAAAAGGTGAAAAAATTAAAGACGACCAAATTGATACAAGTGGCGAGGCTACTAAAATGAGGTAATAAATTTATTTCTTTGGATTAAAAAGTAAAAAATAATTAGTGAAAAAATACCCTGAATATAAAAATCTTAACCTGCAAGAATTTGCTGCTGAAGTGCAGAATTTTTGGGATGACAAGGGCATTTTTGACAAGAGTCTAGATCGTAAGGATGCTCCTAATTACACCTTTTATGAAGGACCTCCTTCAGCAAATGGGATGCCTGGTATTCACCATGTTTTGGCCCGAACAATAAAGGATGTTTTTTGCCGATACAAAACCTTAAAAGGCTTTAAGGTTGACAGAAAAGGTGGTTGGGACACTCATGGTTTACCAATTGAATTAAGCGTTGAAAAGACTTTAGGTATCACTAAAGTAGATATAGGAACAAAAATTACAGTTGAAGAGTACAATGCCGCTTGTAGAAAAGAGGTGATGAAGTACAAAGAAAAGTGGGATGAGCTTACAACCAAAATGGGTTACTGGCTAGATCTTGAAAATCCATATGTTACTTTTGAAAATGAGTATATCGAATCGCTTTGGAGCATATTGAAAAAGCTTTACGATAAAGATTTTCTTTACAAAGGTTATACTATTCAACCATATTCACCAGCTGCTGGAACAGGATTAAGCTCACATGAGTTAAATCAACCAGGTTGTTATAAAAACGTTAGAGACACATCCGCCACAGCGCAATTTAAAGCAATTTATAACGATAATTCGAAATGGCTTTTTGATAGAGAAAGTGACCCTGTTCATTTTATTGCGTGGACAACTACCCCATGGACATTACCAGCAAACTGTGCATTAGCCATAGGAAAGAAAATTGATTATGTTTTGGTTAGCACTTTTAATCAATACACATTTGAACCTGTTAAAGTAATTCTTGCAAAGGATTTAGTTGGAAAATATTTCTCTGAAAAAGCAAAACAACTAGAACTTTCAGCCTATAAAGCTGGGGATAAACTTATCCCATTTAAAGTAGAAAAAGAGTTTAAAGGGCAAGAGCTGGTTGGAATAGAGTATGAACAACTTTTACCCTATGTTCAACCTAAAACTCCTGCATTTAGAGTAATTCCAGCTGACTTTGTTACTACAGAAGATGGAACCGGTATTGTACACACAGCTTCCGTATTTGGAGCTGACGATTTTCGTGTTTGTAAAGAAAATAACATCCCATCAATTATGGTGGAAGACGAAAACGGTAACGAAGTTCCATTAGTAGATAAAGAGGGAAAGTTTGTTAAAGAAGTAACCGACTTCGCTGGGTTGTATGTTCGTGAAGAATATTACGCTAAAGAAATTACTGAGGCTAAAGATTTCAAATCGACGGATGTACTTATATCAATAAAATTAAAAGAAGATAACAAGGCTTTTAAAATTGAAAAATACGAGCATAGTTACCCTCATTGCTGGAGAACAGATAAACCAATACTATACTACCCTCTTGATAGTTGGTTCATTAAAACAACTGCTGTAAAAGAGCGGATGGTTGCTTTGAACAAAGAAATTAATTGGAAACCAGAATCAACAGGAACCGGTCGATTTGGCAATTGGTTAGAGAATTTAGTTGATTGGAATTTAAGTAGAAGTAGATTTTGGGGAACTCCACTGCCAATTTGGAGAACTGAAGACGGAACAGAGCAAAAATGTATTGGAAGTATTGCGGAACTAGAAGCTGAAATAAAAAAAGCACAAGCGGCAGGTATTAAAACATCAGCTAAAGTTATTGACTTACATAGACCCTATGTTGACGATATCTTTTTGGTATCTGATTCAGGTAAAAAGATGTCAAGAGAAGCCGATTTAATTGATGTTTGGTTTGATTCTGGCGCTATGCCTTATGCTCAATGGCATTATCCATTCGAAAACGAAGATAAATTTAAAGAGAGTTTCCCTGCAGATTTTATTGCTGAAGGTGTAGATCAGACTAGAGGTTGGTTCTTTACCCTTCACGCTATTTCTGTTATGCTATTTGACCAAATTGCATATAAAAATGTGGTGAGTAATGGCTTGGTTTTAGATAAAGACGGAAACAAAATGAGTAAAAGGTTGGGCAATGCTGCAGATCCTTTTAAAACAATAGATGACCATAGTGCAGATGCAACACGATGGTATTTAATTAGTAATGCATCTCCTTGGGATAACTTGCGTTTTAACGAAGAGGGAATACAAGAAGTAAAACGTAAATTTTTTGGCACCCTATATAACACCTATGCTTTTTTTACTCTTTATGCTAACATTGATGGCTTTAACTTTTCTGAAACACGTATACCAGTTGAAGAAAGGCCAGAGTTAGATCGTTGGATCATCTCAAAATTAAATTCAGTTATAAAAGAAGTTGAAGAACAGTTCGACGACTATAATCCAACAAAGGCTAGTAGAATTATTCAAAGCTTTGTGGGCGAACAACTAAGTAATTGGTATGTACGCTTGTCACGACGACGTTTCTGGAAAGGTGAGTACAGTCCTGATAAAATAGCAGCCTACCAAACTTTATACGAATGTTTAACTGCTGTAAGTAAATTAATGGCCCCAATTGCGCCTTTCTATGCAGAAAAGCTATTCAAGGATTTAAATAAGGTTACCAATTTAGAATCTAGTGAATCCGTTCATTTAAGCACCTTCCCATTAGTTGAGAAAAAGTTAATTGATAAAGATTTAGAGGAGCGAATGGCTGTTGCACAAGATATCACTTCTTTAGTGTTGGGATTGAGAAAAGACCAGCAGATTAAAGTTCGCCAGCCATTAAACAAAATATTAATTCCAGTAACATCTAAGCAATTTGAAAAAAATGTAAAAGCTGTTGAAGAATTAATTTTGTCGGAAGTAAACGTAAAATCAATAGAGTACGTTACTGATACATCTGGCATACTAATTAAGAAAATGAAACCTGATTTTAAGAAATTAGGTCCACGTTTTGGAAAAAACATGAAAGATATTGGAATTGGGTTTAAATCGTTAGGACAAGAACACATTCAACAAATAGAGAAAGAAGGGTTTATTGAATTAGCCGTTGGAGGAACCCTTGAAAAAATAATGTTTGAAGAGGTAGAAATTAGCTCCGAAGACATACCAGGATGGTTAGTTGCAAATAATGGGAACTTAACTGTTGCATTAGATGTTAAAATAGACGAAAAACTAAAAAACGAAGGTCTTGCTCGTGAATTAGTGAATAGAATTCAAAATTTAAGAAAAGACAAAGGATTTGAGGTTACTGATACCATTAACGTTAAGGTTCAAAGACATAGTTTGATAAACTCTGCCCTTGAACAAAACAAACGTTACATCTGTGAAGAAGTTTTAGCAACCGACTTATTCGAGGAAGATGAAAATCAACCTCAAGAAGACACCTTAGAAATTGAGGGAGAACAAATTTTTGTAACTATAACTAGATAGCTATGTCAGAAAAAAATCGTTATTCAGATGATGAATTAGTTGAATTTAAAGAACTAATTCGTAAAAAATTATCCTCTGCGAAGGATGAATTATTAAACCTCCAAACCTCACTTAAAAGTTCCAGTGAAAACGGCACTAGCGATACTTCTGGAGAAACAATGTCTATTGAAGATGGTTCAGCATCTGCAGAGAAAGAACAAATAAGTCAGTTGGCACAAAGGCAACAAAAATTTATTGCTAATTTGGAAGCGGCATTGGCACGAATTGAAAATAAAACTTACGGTATTTGTAAGGTAACTGGAAAGCTAATTTCTAAAGAAAGACTAAGAGCAGTTCCAATCACAACGCAATCAATAGAAGCAAAACTAAGACAAGACCACCCTTAATTGAAGAAATTTAAACTACCAATTCTTATTGTACTCTTGATTCTTATTGTGGATCAAGTTTTGAAAATAGTTATTAAATCAACCATGTACCCTGGAGAAGAAATTAGGGTTCTTGGCGACTGGTTCATTCTTCATTTTACTGAGAACAATGGTATGGCCTTTGGAATGGAGTTTGCTGGGAGTGCTGGAAAAGTATTCTTAACCCTTTTCAGAATAGTAGCAGTTGGCGGAATTATCTGGTATTTAAGAAAGTTAATTAATGAACAAGCCCCTAGAGGTTTAATAATTTGCTTGTCGTTAATATTGGCAGGCGCCTTAGGAAATATTTTAGATTCAGTTTTTTACGGAGTCCTTTTTGGATACGAGCAGTTATTATTTGGGCGAGTAGTAGATATGTTTTACTTTCCGGTTTTTCATGGAATGATTCCAGAATGGTTGCCGTTTTTTGGTGGACAAGATTTTATATTTTTTAGACCAGTATTTAATATTGCCGATACTGCAATAAGCACAGGCGTGATATCATTATTGGTCTTTCAAAAAAAGTATTTTAAAAACAATTAGAGATAGAAGAAGAGAACGTTGCAAGATTTTTGAAATAATCTTAGCTTTGTACCTCTTCAAAAAGCAGAATAAATGAGCGTTTTAGTAAATAAAGATTCGAAAATTATAGTTCAAGGTTTTACAGGAAAAGAAGGAACTTTTCATGCAGAACAAATGATTGAATACGGAACACAAGTTGTTGGTGGCGTAACTCCAGGTAAAGGTGGAACGAAACACTTAGACAGACCAGTTTTTAATACAGTAGCAGATGCTGTTAAAGGAACTGGTGCCGATGTATCGATTATTTTCGTTCCTCCTCCATTTGCTGCTGATGCCGTTATGGAAGCTGCCGATGCTGGTATTAAACTTATAGTTTGTATTACTGAAGGTATTCCAACAAAAGACATGATAGTTGTTAAAAACTATCTTTCTACAAAAGATTGCCGTATGGTAGGACCAAATTGTCCGGGTGTTATTACTCCAGGAGAAGCAAAAGTTGGTATTATGCCAGGCTTTATACATAATCCAGGTACAATTGGCATTGTTAGTCGTTCTGGAACATTAACTTATGAAGCCGTAGATCAAATTACTAAAGCTGGTTTGGGTCAATCTACTTGTATTGGTATTGGTGGTGACCCAATTATTGGAACTACTACAAAAGATGCGGTTGAATTGTTAATGAACGATCCTAAAACTGAAGGTATCATCATGATTGGTGAAATTGGTGGTGGTATGGAAGCAGAAGCAGCCTATTGGATTAAGGAAAATTCAACAAAGCCAGTAGTTGGTTTTATTGCAGGTCAAACTGCTCCTAAAGGTCGTAAAATGGGCCATGCAGGTGCAATTGTTGGTGGTGAAGCAGATACTGCTGAAGCTAAAATGGCTATAATGAAAGAATGTGGAATTCACGTAGTTGAAAGTCCAGCTTACATTGGTCAGAAAATGGCAGAGGTATTGGGTGTGACGGTTTAAAAAAGCCTCAAGTCAAAAGCTTCGAGCTTAAAGCTTAAAGCTCATAAATTGAAAAGAATTTACCCTATTCGTTTAATCGGATAGGGTTTTTTGTTTTTAGGACCTTGGCCATACAGCTTGACAATTTCAGCTTGTGGCTCGTAACTTTCGGCTATTTTTTAGACTTTCAACCTTAGACTTTGGACAAATAGCTTTCAGCTTAAAGCTTGTAACTACTTACGGCACCCGCTTATAAAGTATAGAATAGAAAAGCGTAAACAAGGTGACGCCAGATTGAGTTTCTAGGGTGTCTTCTGTTATGAATGAAAGCATCATTATAATCAAGAACATAGTAAACCAAATATCCATTCTATAGTGGGCTTTGTAAATAGGATGGAAAATGGCAATTAAGAATATAAGTAAGCCTAAAATTCCAAACGTTGCAAGAACTGACAAGTATTGATTATGTGCTCGTAATTTATATTTGTGCTTCAGTCCTGTTTCGTTTTCGCTATAATAACTTACAAAAGCATCTGAAATATCTCCAGTTCCAACTCCTAGTATTGGGTTCATTTTAATGATCTCAGAGGCATACTCCCAATACATCAAACGCTGTTGAATGCTATTACCATTTGCACTTTCGCCTTGTTTAATGTCTTCATATTCTGTTATCAATTCATTTACACGGTACTGTACATTTGGAACAAAGAAATAGCCTACAATAGGAAAGATTAGAATTAAAGAAAAAATTGGAATAGCTACAAGTTTTCTGCTTGACCTATAAGTGTAATAACTTGCTAAAACTACTAATGAGGCCATTAGGCCAACAAAGCCAATTCGCGCACCAAGGAGCCCTAAGAACACTAAGAACCAAAGTGCTATAATTCCCAAGATATACGCTAGATAATCGTTAAAATGATAATGGTAGCGTTTAATGAAATATAATGTAAAGAAGAAGCTTAAGCAAATCATTAAGCTAAAGCGAATATGTGAAATGAAAATCGAAATATTTCTTATATCATTAATCGGAACATCTAAAAACCCTAAAAAAGCTAATAAACTAGCTAGAGTAGAGAATCCAACTGCAGATATAAAGGCTACTAAAACGAGTTCAAATTCCTTCCTTTTTATCCATGCAGAAGTACCAATAACCAAGGGCAAAATTAATAATGGAAGCTTTATTTTGAGGTCGTGAAAGGCGTAGGACCAATTTTCAGTGTAGGTAAGTCCAAAAATATGTATTGCAAATATCCCAAGATACACCAGCAAACCAGTATCTAAAGCCTTTAAACTCTCAATCTTGTTCTTGAAATTTCCTTCAATTACCCAATTAATTACAAGAATTATTTGACCAACACTTATTAAAAGTGGGGAAATAGGAAGTCCAACGGCTATTAATAATAAGCCAATAACGAATACCTTTCTATGATCAACAAATTTGCTAAGAAGGCTCATCTTATTAGAACGAAATTAAAGGGTTCTTTGTATCTCTACTTGTTTGTACACTTCAAGAACATCACCAACTTTAATATCATTAAAGTTTTTGATACTCAATCCGCACTCATAACTAGTTGCAACTTCTTTCACATCTTCTTTGAAACGTTTAAGATTCCAAATTTCTCCAGTGTAAACAACAACTCCATCACGTATTAAACGTATTTCACTGTCTCTTGCAATCTTACCATCTAATACATAGCAACCTGCAACGGTTCCAACCTTGGTAATTTTGAATACATCTCTAACTTCTACATTACCAGTAATTTCCTCTTTAATTTCTGGCGATAACATGCCTTCCATTGCCGATTTCAATTCCTCGATAGCTGCATAGATAATAGAGTAAAGTCTAATATCAATTTTTTCGTTTTCAGCAAGTTTTCTAGCTGTTGGGCTAGGACGAACTTGGAAACCAATAATAATCGCATCTGAAGCCGTTGCTAATAAAACATCTGATTCAGATATTTGACCTACTGACTTATGAATAACGTTCACTTGAATTTCTTCAGTAGAAAGTTTGATTAACGAATCAGAAAGTGCTTCCACAGAACCATCCACATCACCTTTTACAATAACGTTAAGTTCTTTAAAGTTTCCAACTGCAAGACGTCTTCCAATTTCATCAAGAGTGATGTGTTTTTGAGTACGTAAACCTTGTTCACGTTGTAATTGCATTCTCTTGTTTGCAATTTCCTTCGCTTCTTGTTCCGTTTCCATTGCATGGAAATTGTCACCAGCTTGAGGAGTTCCACTCATGCCAAGCATTTGAACTGGCGTTGATGGTCCTGCTTCTTGAACAGCTACACCACGCTCATTAAACATCGCTTTTACACGACCAGCGTAGCAACCTGCTAATATTGGATCTCCTACTTTTAGTGTACCTGTTTCAACAAGAATAGTAGTAGTGATACCACGTCCTTTATCTAATGTTGCTTCTACTACTGTTCCTTTTGCTAGTCTATTAGGATTTGCTTTTAGTTCTAGTAATTCAGCTTCAAGTAATACTTTTTCAAGCAACTCATTAACGTTTGTACCTACTTTGGCCGAAATTTCCTGGCATTGGTATTTACCACCCCATTCTTCAACCAAAAGATCCATTGCTGATAACTCTTCTTTGATACGATCTGGATTTGCACCTTCTCTATCAATTTTGTTTAAAGCAAATATCATTGGAACACCTGCTGCTTGTGCGTGATTAATGGCCTCTTTAGTCTGAGGCATCACTCTATCATCAGCTGCAATTACAATAATAACAATATCAGTTACTTGGGCACCCCTTGCTCTCATGGCAGTAAAGGCTTCGTGACCAGGAGTATCTAAAAATGTAATGCGTTTATCCCCTGGCACTATTACTTCGTAAGCACCAATATGTTGAGTAATACCACCCGCTTCACCTTTAATTACATTTGCATTTCTTACGTAATCAAGTAATGATGTTTTACCGTGATCGACATGACCCATTACGGTTACTATCGGTGCACGAGGAACTAAATCCTTAGGATCATCCTCAATTTCTTCAATAATTGATTCTTGAACATCAGCACTTACAAATTCAACATTGAAACCAAATTCTTCTGCAACAATAGATAACGTTTCTGCATCAAGTCGCTGGTTGATTGAAGTAATAATTCCTAAACTTAAACAAGCTGAAATTACGTCGGTACTACCAACATCCATCATGTTTGCTAACTCAGAAACAGTTACAAACTCAGTAACCTTGATGAATTTTTCTTCTTCCTCCGCTGCTCTTTGAAGATCTTCAATGTTTAAAGCAACGTCATCACGTTTTTGTTTTCTATACTTTGCTCTGTTCGATACTTTGGCTTGTTTACTTCCACCGCTCAAACGAGCTAAAGTAGCCTTAATTTGATCTTGTACTTCCTTATCAGTTAACTCTCCTTTTGGTTCAGGTTTGCTGTACTTACCTCTTTGTGCCGGACGTCTTGGCCTGTCGTTACCTGCAGATGCTGGTCTTGCAGTGCCTGCAGTGCCCGCACCTGGAGTTGCTCCTGGTCCATCTGTACGTTTACGTTTACGTTTACGTTTGTTTTCAGCTTCAGCATCTTTTCTTGAAGATGCAACTGGTTTTGGCTTTTCTGGTAATACAATTTTACCAATAATGTTTGGGCCAGATAGTTTGTTTTTAGGAGCTCTAATAGTTTGATCTACTTTTGCAGCTGGTTTAGCTTCTTCCTTTTTAACCTCTGTAGATTCTTCAACTTTCTTTTCAGTTTCGGCTGCTGGTTTAACCTCTTCTTTCGGTTTCTCTTCAGCTTTCACTTCTTTAGTAGGCTCTGCTTTGGCCACTACTTTTGGAGTTTCCTTTTCCTCACTAGGTGGAGTTTCTTCCTTCTTAGCTTCAGCTTTTGGTGTCTCTTCTACTTTTTTCTCTTCAACCTTTGGCGCTTCCTCTTTTTTAGTTTCAGCTTTTGGAGCTTCTTCTACTTTCTTCTCTTCAACCTTAGGCGTTTCTGCTACAGGTGCTTCTTTTTTCTTAGGTTTAGCATTAAGATCTATTTTACCTATTACTTTAACATTAGAAGTTGGTTTATCCGCTGGTGTTTCAACAGGTTTAGCCTGTGGTTTTACAGCTGGCTTGTCTTCACTTTGAGTAAAAGACTTAGTTGTAACGTTTTTAATCAAAAACTCCTGAGAATCTTCCTTCTTGGCATGAGGCCTAGAATGGTCGTTCTCATCAATTTCAACGTTTTCGCGTTCAACTTTACCAATGTTAACCTTTTGCGATTTTTCCTTTAGGACTTTTTCATCCTGAAATTCATTCAATAGAAGATCATACAAGTCTCCCGCAATTTTAGTCGTTGGTTTATTCTCAACCTCATGACCTTTTCCTGCTAAAAACTCGGTAATTGTAGATGCACCAATATTTAGCTCTTTGGCTACTTTACTTAATCTAACCGATTGTTTGTCTGACATGTAATCCTTTCTATACTATAATTTACTTAACTCTTGGTTTCTATTAGATTTATTCGAATTCAGCTCTTAAGATATTTACTACTTTCAGCAGTTTATCTTTGTCTAAACCAGTTTTATCTTCTAGTTCCTCTAAGTTATACTTTAATACGCTTTTTGCTGTGTCGAAACCAACTGCTTTCAAATCGTCAAGCAATGCCGCTTCAATCTCATCAGAAAATTCATCTAAATCAACATCTTCATCCACACCATCAGTTTCTCTGTATACGTCAATTTCATAACCTGTTAACTTTCCAGCTAACTTAATGTTATGTCCACCTTTACCAATTGCAAGAGAAACCTGATCTGGTTTTAGGTATACACTAGCAACTAATTTTTCTTCGTCAAGCTTAATATCCGAAATTTTCGCCGGACTTAATGCACGTTGAATGTATAAAGGAACATTATTTGTGTAATTAATTACATCAATATTCTCATTTTTCAACTCACGAACGATACCATGAATACGCGCACCTTTCATTCCAACACATGCTCCTACTGGGTCAATTCTATCATCGTAGCTTTCCACTGCAACTTTAGCTCTTTCACCTGGCTCACGAACAATATTTTTAATGGTAATAAGTCCGTCAAACACTTCTGGAACTTCCATTTCAAATAATCTTTCTAAAAAGATTGGTGAAGTTCGAGAAACAATAATTTTAGGACTGCTTGTAACCATTTCTACTTTAAGAACAATTGCTCTAACAGTATCTCCTTTTTTGAAATAATCCGCTGGTATTTGTTCACTTTTGGGAAGTAATATTTCAGTACCGTCATCATCTAATAAAAGAATTTCACGTTTCCATACTTGGTAAACTTCACCAGTTACGATTTCACCAACTCTGTCTTTATATTTTTTGTAGATGTCGTCTTTCTCTAGCTCAAGAATTCTTGAAACAAGTGTTTGTCTAGCTGCAAGAACCGCACGTCTACCAAAGTTTTCAAGTTTAACCTCTTCAATTGCATCTTCACCTACTTCAAAATCTTCTTCAATTTTTTGAGCTTCAGATAAACTGATTTCTAACATTTCATCTTCCACCTCACCATCAGCAACAATCATACGGTTTCGGTACATCTCAAGGTCACCGTTTTCGGTGTTGATGATAATATCGAAGTTTTCGTCACTGCCATATTTTTTACGAAGCATGCTACGAAAGACATCTTCCAACACCTTCATCATTGTTGGTCGGTCAATATTCTTGAATTCTTTGAATTCCTGGAACGAATCAATAAGGTTAATACTTGACATTTGTTTTTTATAATTTACTAAAAGGTTATTTCCAATTTAGTCTCTTTAATCTCTTCCATTTTAATGGAAATTTCTACAGTCTCTGGCTTTTTCTTTGATGGTATTGTTTCAAATGTTAACAACCCTTCATTATCGCCTAAAAACTTTCCTTTTATTCGCTCGCCATTAGTTAATAAAACATTCATCACTTTTGCTTGGTGTCTGTGGTATTGTCTAATATCCACTAGTGGATTAGTAATACCTGCAGAACTCACTTCAATCGTAAAAGGAAACTCACCAAAAACATCTTGTTCATCAAACTCCTGTGAAAGAGCACGGTTAACTACCGAACACTTTTCAATTGGTACGCTTGTAGTGCCATCAATTAAGACAACAATTCTGTTTTTTGGTAGAACTCGCGCATCCAAAACATAAAATTCTGAGTCCTCTAATTGAGTCTCAGCAATGTTTTTAGTAAACTGTTCTATTTCCGTTTTGTTCATTCTATTTAATCAAAAAGAGGGGACTAGGTCCCCTCTTTTTCTATTCTAATACGCCGAATAAAGTGCAAATATAAGTGATTTTTAGTTCACTTACAAGATTGTAATCATTTTAATCACTTGCTGTTCATTGGTTGTAACTTTTATCACAAAATTTCCTTTGACAATAAGAATCTTTAATGGAATTTCATTTATCGAACCAAAAAGCGCATTGTTGTACACTACTCTTCCTTGTAAATCAACAATTTCAACTGTTGGATTAACGACATTTTCACCTAATTTAACAACAAACTCTCCATTGCTTGGGTTAGGATACACATTCATTGTTAATTCATTAGCCTTTGATTCAACACCGAAATAATAAATATCAATGCTTACAGTGGATGTTTCCGTATGAAAATCGCAAACTGTAGTAGTTCGCCATAATTGCGGCCAAAATTTACAGCTATTGAGGATTACAACTATTAGATTTTAAATCTAAACTCGTGCCATTTATCCAAATAACTCCTCTAGCACTTGCTGAATATTCCCAAACTCCAAAACTTTTATCTTAAAGTTGTCTTTAATATTGTCCTTGCTTTGAGGTACAAAAATTTTCTTATAGCCAAGTTTTTCGGCTTCCTTAATCCGATCTGGAAGTCTATTTATCATTCTAATTTCTCCCCCTAGCCCAACTTCACCAGCAAAGCATACTTCTTTAGGAATAATAATGTCTTCTGAAGAGGAAATAATAGCGCACATCATTCCTAAATCTATAGCAGGATCTTCAATTCTTAAGCCTCCGGTAATGTTTATGAACACATCTTTTCCACCTAAAGGAAAGCCATAGCGTTTTTCTAGAACTGCTAACAACATGTTTAGCCTTTTAGTATCAAAACCTGTAGAAACACGTTGTGGTGTTCCATAAACTGCTGTGCTTACTAAGGCTTGTGATTCAATTAGTAAGGGTCTTTGTCCTTCTAAAGTAACTGAAATTGCTATACCTGAATGTATTTCTGAATTGGAAGATATTAATATCTCAGAAGGGTTACTTACTTCTCTTAAACCATTGCCCTGCATTTGGTAAATTCCAAGCTCTGCTGTAGAACCAAATCTGTTTTTTATTGACCGCAAAATTCTATAATCGTAATGCCTCTCCCCTTCAAATTGCAAAACGGTATCCACCATGTGTTCTAATAACTTCGGACCAGCTATTGCTCCATCTTTATTAATGTGCCCAATAATAAAAACAGGAGTATTGGTGAGTTTAGCATATTTCATTAATTCGGCTGCACATTGCCGTATTTGAGAAACGCTGCCTGGAGCAGATTCTACATAACCTGAGTGTAAGGTTTGAATAGAATCGATAACCACCAATTGAGGTTCTACTTTTTCCAGCTCCTTAAAAATGTGTTGCGTATTGGTTTCGGTATATACATAACATTGGTTACCATCAACTGATAGACGCTCTGCACGCATTTTAATTTGCTGTGCACTTTCTTCACCTGAAATATATAAGACTTTCGTTTCTTTAAGCCTCACTGCTAATTGCAATAAAAGCGTGGACTTTCCAATGCCGGGCTCGCCACCTAAAAGCACTAAAGAGCCAGGTACAATACCACCACCAAGTGTTCTACTGAGTTCTTCATCAGGAACTGGAATTCTAAAAGTAGAGGAAGTTTCAACATCCTGCAAAAGCTTAGGTTGTGGTTTAGTGTGCGCTCCAGCTTTGATTGGCATGGCATTTTTAGTCTCCTTTTCTAAAACCTCTTCCACCATCGTATTCCACTCATTGCAACTTTTACATTGCCCAACCCACTTAGCCGACTGATTACCACAGTTTTGACAGAAAAAAGCACTTTTTGTTTTAGCCATTTGATTTTAAAATTTCATCTAATGTGCGGTTTAATACTATTAGTTAAAACACTTGTTTAAAAATTGAGTGATTTTGTGGAATAGTTCCCGTAAAAATCAAAAATACCATTCGGCTAAATGACTTTCTTATTTAATGCCTAATAAACTGCCATTAAATCTTAATTTTGCATTTATAATTTCATAGAATGAAAACATTAGACATTTCTAAAATTAAAACTCCAACAGGAACTACCTTAACTACTAAAGGCTGGGTGCAAGAAGCTGCTCTGAGAATGTTGCACAATAACCTTGACCCAGATGTTGCTGAAAGACCTGAAGAACTGATTGTTTATGGCGGAACCGGCAAGGCTGCTAGAAATCCTGAAGCTTTTCATTTAATTGTAAAAGCACTTAAAGACCTTAATGAGGATGAAACCTTGTTAGTTCAAAGTGGCAAACCTGTAGGAATACTTCCTACACATAAAGATGCACCAAGAGTAATTATCTCAAACTCAATGCTCGTACCAAAATGGGCTACCAACGAGCATTTTAATGAGCTTGAGAAAAAAGGACTCATCATGTATGGTCAAATGACTGCGGGTTCATGGATATATATAGGTTCTCAAGGAATTGTTCAAGGCACCTACGAAACATACGCTGAAGTTGCCCGACAACATTTTGGTGGTTCATTAAAACACACATTAAATGTAACAGCAGGTTTAGGCGGAATGGGTGGAGCTCAACCCTTGGCAATTACGATGAACGAAGGTGTTTGTTTAGCTGCCGAATTGGAAGAATGGAGAATCCAAAAACGTATTGACACTCGTTATATCGACGAGATGGAAAAAGACATTGATACTGCTATCGACAAGGCTTTAGAAGCCAAAAAAGAAGGCAAAGCATGGAGTATTGGTGTTTTATGCAATGCTGTTGACCTACTTCAACGATTAATTGACAGGGGAATTACTCCTGACACTTTAACAGATCAAACTTCTGCTCATGATCCACTAGTAGGATATTTACCTGAAAACATGTCGGTTGAAGAAAGCAATGTTTTAAGAGAAACTAACGAGAAAGAATACGTAAAACGATCTTATGCTACAATGGCAAGACACGTTGAACAAATGCTAGAACTTCAGAAAAAAGGTGCTGTAACTTTTGATTATGGAAATAATTTAAGAGGAAGAGCATTAGAACATGGAGTTAAAAATGCTTTTGATTTTCCAGGATTTGTGCCTGCCTATATTCGTCCGTTGTTTTGTGAAGGAAAAGGACCGTTTAGATGGGCTGCACTTAGCGGAGATCCTGAAGATATTTACAAAACAGATAAGAAAATCTTAGAATTATTCCCAGAAAACAAGGCATTAAAACGTTGGATTGAAATGGCACAAGAAAAAATTGCTTTTCAAGGTTTGCCTTGTAGAATTTGCTGGTTAGGTCAAGGCGAGCGAGAAAAAGCTGGTTTAGCCTTTAACGAAATGGTTAAAAGTGGCGAATTAAAAGCTCCAATTGTTATTGGAAGAGACCATTTAGATACTGGAAGTGTAGCATCTCCAAACAGAGAAACAGAAGCAATGAAAGATGGCTCTGACGCTATTGCCGATTGGCCAATACTTAATGCTTTGATTAACACTGCTGGTGGTGCAAGTTGGGTTAGTGTTCATCACGGTGGAGGCGTTGGTATTGGTTACTCAATTCACGCTGGAATGGTAATAGTTGCTGATGGAACGGATGACGCTGCAAAACGTTTAAAAAGAGTCTTACATAACGATCCAGCAATGGGAGTTATTAGACATGCCGATGCAGGATATGACATTGCTTTGGATACCTTAAGGAAACATCGCTTAGACATAAAAGAAAGACTTAAATGAAAGGATTTCTCGTATTGAGTTTATTCTTTATTGCTAAGTTTAAATGCGCAACAGAAATGGTCGTGGGTTGAGTTAGATACTTTACCAATCGCACTAAGTAATAATGCTGTAGCATCTGCAAAAGTTGGGGATACTACCTTAGAGCATAAAACAGTAGGTCAAAGCGAATATGCCTTTGTACCTAAGCAAACAACAACAGTACTAATTCAATTAATAGGGAATCAGAAGCAGGTTTCGTAAGTAATTTTAACTACCAATGACTAATACATTAACTTTTGAACAGGCTATATTAAAAAGTGACCTTTGTCTCATAACTCAGGAAAAAGCAACTAAAAAACTACCTGTTTGGCCTAGTTCATTTCAACAAAAGCATCAATTGGATGATAAAATCATGAAGCTTTTAGATGATTCTGATTTAGCTTTAGAAGATTTTTCCTTTCCAGTTTCCGAGAAAATATATACCCAATTTGAAAATGAATTTGATGGTGTAATTAACGAAACTACAGTTGTAAATTTTGCAAGTCGTGCTTTTTTAGGAATGCTTTATTTTGAAGCCTTAGCAGTATTACAACATCCTTCGCCAGAAGCTTTTATTTCATCGCATGTAATGCAAAAAATGAATGCTTTTTACGATTTAATAAGAATGCGTTTGGATGGCAACTCAGATCAAAACACTTATACATTATTCAAAGTAAAAACATCTTCAAAAGAATTCGCTTATCGTTGCGATTTAAAATCCTATTGCTTTAGTTTAAGTGTTGATGGGACTACCTATTTTATTAGTTTGATGGACAATGGAACTGTGGGTGAAGTACTAAATAGTCAATACAAGAAGCTTAAGGAACACACACTACACCCAGTTCAACATGCAGAATTTGAGGCAATGGTTTATATGGCATCTTACTTATGTGATGAAGTTCCATCTTACACTGTTGAACAAGGTGAAATTAAAATAGTTAAAAATCCATTTTCGAAAATTGAAGTACTACGAAGTTGGGATAACAAAGTGTTGTCGGAAACATTAGCTGTATTATGGAGACCTTTCGGCATCCCTAAAAAATCAATTTTTACTGAACCAGATGAGGTAAAGTCCTACTTATTTGATAGAAATTTAGAATTCACTCCTTTAGAAAAATTAGAATTATGATAAAAAAGGTATACTACTTAAAAACCTGTTCAACCTGTATTCGTATTATGAATGAGGTGAATGTAGATGATAGTTTTGAGCTTCAAAACATTAAAGAAGAGCCAATAACTGAAGCGCAGTTAGAAAATTTAAAAAAGCATACAGGAAGTTACGAGTCCTTATTTAGTCGCAAAGCGATGAAATTTAAGGCCATGAAGCTAAGTGAAAAGACATTAACAGAAAGTGATTACAAGGAATTAATATTAAAAGAGTACACCTTTTTAAAGCGTCCTGTATTTATTGTTAGCAACGAAGTATTTGTAGGTAATAACAAGAAGACTTTAGTAGAGTTAACTGGGTATTTGGAGTTGTTTTAGAATATTTTCTTGGCTCTATTCACAAGATTAATAAACATGCTATTTAAATCGGGTGAAACCTTTAGCAAATAAATTGGAAGAGCTACTAGCAAGAAAATTATAATTGAATTGATAGCAATCTGAATTAGATTGTTTCCAAAACTAGGTATCACGCTTACTATCAAATAGGCTAATGATCCAAGTACTAATGGAATTAAGTGAAGTTTAGTGAAAGGCATCATTTTAAACTTTATCCAAATCAATAAGAGTTTTGCAATATTAAATAAGGTAAGTGAAATTAATGTAGCTGCCGCCGCACCCGTAATTCCATAAATTGGTATTAGCCAATAATTGAAAGCAATATTAGTTATTGCTAAAAATATAAGCGCGTAAAAGTTAAACCTAAAGTATTTTGAATAGCCAACAATAGAACCATTTACACTTGTAGCCATATCAAAAAGTTTTGCCAAACCCAACAACAAAACAACATTAAATGCGCTCATTAAGTCAGTTTTGCTTGCAGTAAGAGAAAATACATTTTCAATAGAAACAGCAATAAGTGCAAAAAGTATAACTCCAATAATTGTCAAATTTAAAGAAGATTTTGAGTAGATATTTCGAACTTCAGACCAGTTATTCTTTTTTATAGACTCGCTAATTATTGGGGCACTTATGCTTATAATAGCGCTACTTGGAATAAGTATAACATTTGCAATAAATGTTCCGATTGAAAAAATACCTGTGTTTACATCATTTGTAAGTAGGTTAATCATGACGAAATCTATTTTTAATGCTAAAAAAGCCCCAACGCTGCCAAAAGTTGCAAATAAAGCATAAGCCAAAATTTCCTTAATTTGTTTCCCTTTGTAAATAGCAGGATTAAATTTAAGTTTCATCTCTTTTAACTTGTTAAGATAAAAAACAAGACCAAGGAGAATTATTGTCCAAATAATAACCATTCCTGCACCAATATTAGATGCACTTAAAGCTTTAAGTGCGACTAAAAGTATCAAAGCGGACATTCCTATTTTGGCCCCTATATTGTACAAAACTGCGGGAACAACAATTCTTTTAAGGTTGCTAGAATATGCAACAAGCAAATTAGCAAATGACACTAAATAAATTAATCCAAGAAGATGGTATTTGTATTCTGAAAGAGTAGATATATTCCATTCTAACTTTCCAAAAAAGCCCATTAGCTTGTCAAAAAACAGCAAATATAGGCTAGAAAATATTACTAGAAAGGCTAGTTGATAAATTATCAGAAACACAAAGTAGGCAGAAACATCCTCCTCATTCTCTTTAAAAAAAGGGAAGAATTTTACTACAATTGAGACACTCCCAAATGAAGCAAAAGGCACCAAGACCATTGCAAACTGAATAAGAGCAACGGCTTTTCCGTAGGATTCAAGGTCTAATGGATAGATAAAAAGTGTTGCAATACCACCTATTACAACAGCAAGGTAACTTACTATTGAATGCTTAAAGCCTTGTCTTTTTATTACTCCCATTATGAGACATTTTGGATAAATCCTTTTTGAAGTATAAAAATCCTAGCAGCAAGTCGATTTGTGTTTTTGTTTTCTTGAACAAAACTCTCAAGAAAATTTTCTGATTTAGAATTAATTAGCTCCAAAAGCTCCTCCCCTTCAATGTAACGTTGTGTTCGATTAATAGTGAAGTCGATGTATTTCTTTTTGTCTAACTCTTTCAGTTGTATAATAGGTGAGTTTTTTTCAACTGCACTGAGTATATCAGAATTAATTAGCAACAACCATAAAATTCTTTGCGTATTGGAAAGGGAATTTAATTTTAATTCAACTAAATTCACTTTCTGAATAAAACCAAGCATCCTCATTTCTCTCATCCATGAATGAAAAGAATGAACTGGATAGTTTTTATAAAATTTACCTTTAAGCTTTTTATTTGATGGTTGTTCTAATTTAATTTCATTAAATAACAACCTTTCAATCGAGCTGGATTCATTTTCAAGCCATAAAAGCTCTCTATGAATTCCATTGGGAATTAAAAAAGGACTCTCACCATCCCGCCAAATATAAGCATGTTCATTATTGATAGATAAAACACTTTGGTTCCACTCCTCAAATTCAAATTGTTGCATTGCTAAAAGGTAATTTTTAGTAAGGTTACTATTAAAAGGTATACAATTAATTTTTTCCTCAAATAAGCCTTCTAGTTGATAGTTCTGATCAGGAATTCTTAAAGATATTTCATCATTAAATCTACCTGGATTAATAAGCACCCAATTAAAACCATAGGATTTTATGATATTTACTTGCGCATTTGTTAGCATAAACTCTGGAGGTAGATAGAAATAAGCTAGATTTTTAAACAAGCTTGTAGCTATTTCAATACCTAATTCTAAGTTTAACCTAAAACCCTCTTCTGTTCTTAGCAACGCAATATCGTGAGCAAATGGCCTTACAATCAAACAAAAATATTCCTCGTTTTGATTTATTAAATCAATTGCTTCAGGATTGTAATGCTTAATATCAATTAAAGTTGCGCCAGAAAATCCTAAATTTACTTTAGATTTAGTTTGGACATAGTTCTTTAAATATTTGCAAAATTTAGAATTTACACCACCAATTAATGAATTAATCCAAACTGAATTTTCTAGGCAGGATGCATCTGCATTGAAGTTAACTATATCTAGTAATTTGTTACTCATTCTACAGCAAAGCTTTATTAAATTGGTTATTTTCCTCTAAAAATTGATTAAAATATTCTTTTGAAATTGGAATTCCAGTTTGGTTCCTTATTTTAAATGTTTTCTTTTCAGGGTCACCAGGAACCATAACATTTTGATTTTCTACTGTTTTTGGAAGTTGTCTTAAACGATCAACCATTGATTGTAAATTGTTTTTAAAGTTGTCTAATGGCAGAAACTTTTCTATATCAATTACCATAAAAAAATGAGAAACAAATCGTTTATCTTTCATACTTGTATTAAACATTGGCAACATATCTTTCCCAATAACTGAGCTTCCTAGAATCGCACATAATATGTCAATCATCATACCCAAACCATATCCCTTATAATCTCCAATAGGATTTAAACTAACTACTTCATGAGGGTTTTTAGTTGGTTCACCTTTTTTCGTAAATCCCCATCCATCAGGAATTGGTTCATCAGCCATTCTATAATTTTTAATTTTGTTATATGAAACTAATGAAGTGGCTAAATCTAAGCAAAAAGGCTCTTCAGTTTTTAAAGGGGCAGTAAAACAAATAGGATTAGTTCCAAAGAACATTTCACTAGAGCCAGTCACTTTTACCAAAGCATCAGCATTTGTAAATGCAAATCCCAAACAATTTTTCTCCGCAGCTTTTAAACCAAAATAAGCAGCCGCTCCAAAATGGTTTGAATTATTGACATTTACTGCAGCTATACCTGTTGATTTTGCTATTTCAATAGCTTTTTCCATAGCAACTGAACCAGAATGATGCCCAATAGAGGAATCTGCATCTACCAAAATAATTGAACTTGCAGATTGATTAATTTTTATTGATGGATTTGGATTAATTCGACCTGATCTAAACGCTTGACAATAATGAGGATATAAATTAATCCCATGAGAGTCCACTCCTCTGAGTGATGTTTGTATTATTGACTCTACTAAGTAATTAGCACTATCGTCGCAAACCCCAATACCCTGTAGGTTTTTTAACATTATAGTGGATAGTATTTTATGATCTAGTTTTAAACTCATGTTATAATTCAATTTTTACCCAATTAAAGCCATTTGCTAAGCTTTTGTTTGCTGCCTCCACCACGGCGGATGAAATTATGCTTTGCTCAAATGAAGGTCTGGTTTTTATTAAGTGGTCTAAGGTTACTTTTTTATTCATCAAAGATTTTATATCCGTAATGAAAGATTTTATACTGTCATGTCCATAACCCTGAAACTCTACTTCGCCGTCTGGGTTTTCAAAAAAATCAGAAAAGTACGGATTCGCAGATACTACCCCATGTGATTCTGAAACCTCCTCTAAACCTCTATTTTTTTGATTGCAATCAATTCTACCTTTTGTTCCTATCAGTTTATAACGTTGATCTGACATTGCTGTGGTGTTATCTGGATCTATCCAACTTGTATCATATCTAGTTAGCACTTCTTTAGAAGAGTCACTAGTTGACTTCCAAATTAAATCTACATGAACGCTATCAAAAGCTTGAATTCCTTTTTCTTTCAAAATACCATTTGTTCCAATCGCTAAAACTTTTATAGGAATAAAACCAGTCAGAAAATAAAATAAGTCAACATAATGTACACCTAAATATTGAAATATATTTGATTTATCTGACCAACCTTTAAAAGTTGTAAGCGGAATGCTGATCTTTTGACTATAATCAACTTGCAGAAATGATAAGTCACCTAGTCTACCTTCTTTAATAATTTTCTTAATGTACAAGTTTGTTGCGTCCCATCTTTTATGGAATTCCACAGCACCATAAACATCAAGTTCTTTAGATAATTCTGCCAATTCTTTAGCTTGCTCTTGTTTCGTTACAAAAGGCTTAACCACAAGAACTGGAGTCTTGGATAATATTGCTGCTTTGCAATAATCATAATGCAAATGATCTGGAACAGAAATTATTACGGCGTCAAATTTAGATTTACGCAGAATTTCTGTAAAACTTGATAAACTGTCAGCACCTAGCTGAATATTATTAGTTTGGCACCTAATTTTGAGTTTTTCGCTTAGGTTATCATTGCATTTATGTATTTCGTCTAATGAAGTAGAGCTTCTGTAAATTACAGACACTTCAGAAATCGAATTTTCTTTGGTCATCTGAAAAAGTGAACCTAAAATTGTTCCATGTGTGCTTTGTCCTCTTCCGGTAACATACATTCCTGAACCAAGTACCGCTATTCTCATAATTTATCCATAAAAAGTTGATTTAATATAAAAAGATCCTTTGGTGTATCTATATCTATTACCTCATCTGGGTCCATTATAAAAGGCAACATCTTATTACCAGTCATAGATTTCAATTCCATAATTGTAGACCATCGAGTTACATCTATTACACAATTATAGTAATACATTTTAGGTAGATCTTGTCTTCTTAAAACAAAAGATTGCTCATGCTTGTGTTTCATAATTGAATTTAAGTAACCATTTTCATCAATATCAAAAATTCTATAAGGATGTTTTTCAGGTTCAGACACAGACCTTATTGATTCTGCTTCTGGGGTTTCAATTAATTTTTCTATTGCTTCATCAATCCACTCTACTCTTCTAAATGGCGCAGTTGGCCTTAAGTGAACTATAATATCTGGCACATAGTTTTCATTTAGTTTTAAATACTCTAGAGCATGTTCAAATACTGGAAGGTCTAATACATGATCTTCTGCTAATTTTTGAGGTCGTTGTAATGGTATTACCTCCTTAAAACCTCTAGCTAAAGTCAAAATCTCTTCGTTTTCTGACGAAACAATAGTTTTGGTAATGTATTTGGAGGAAAGAGCATGCTCAATAGAATACTCAATCAAGGTCTTGCCCTTTACTTTTACAAGGTTTTTCTTCTTTATTCCTTTAGACCCTCCTCTTGCTGGGATAATAGCTAATACTTCCATCATTTATTTTTATTTTCATACCAACTATAAAACATTTCTACTCCATGCTCTAGTGACGTTGTAGGGGCATATTTTAACATTCTTTTAGCTTTATCAATGCATGCATAAGTAATTGATACATCACCTTGCTGTTCTGGCATATAGTTAATTTTAGCTTCAATACCTGATACTGTTTCCAAAGTTCTAACCAAATCCTTAAGTTTTATGGGGTTATTGCTGGCAATATTTATGACTTCAAATGGTCTATTTAACTTCATGGCCGCCTTGATACCCTGAACAATATCTGAAACAAAAGTATAGTCTCTCTTAGTAGAGCCATCTCCATACAAATCAATTTTTTGATTTTTTGACATTAGATTTATGAATTTATGTATGGCTAAATCTGGGCGTTGATTTGGACCAAAGACTGTAAAAAATCTTAATGCAATAAAATTAATGTCAAATAAATTTGAATAAACTTTACCAAGAAACTCACCAGCTAATTTAGAAGAGGCATATGGACTTATAGGGTCGCAAGTAGAGTTTTCATTCCATGGTAAATCTTTACATTTTCCATAAACGCTGCTAGAGGAACCAAATACAAATTGTTGTATTTTTTTAACTTTTGCAAACTCTAACATTTTGTTCGTCCCTTCTACATTTGTTTTGGTATATGATATTGGGTCTTCGATACTAGGCCTTACACCTGCTTTACCAGCTAGGTGAACTATTACATCAATCTTGACATTTTTAAATATTGTAACTAGATTATCATAATCTAAAATATCACACTCTACAAAATGAAAATGATCATTCGATAAAAAAGGTTCTATACTTTTTTCCTTTATTGATCTGTCATAATACGGGTCAAAATTATCAATACAATAGACGGTTACTCTATTATTATGAAGTAAATCCGAAATCAAATTAGAACCAATAAAACCAGCTCCGCCGGTAACAATTACATTCATTTATTTATAGGTTGGTAATGAAGACTTAATATACCAATTTATGGTTTTTGGCAGAACTCCAAAATATTAACAATTATTTAGCCACGAATTTAGACATATTGTTTTATACTTTAAATATTTTAACAACTTCTATTAAATTATTGTTGATACACTTTTTAATTCAGACATTTGAATCAGAATTCACTTTAGTAGACTGGGCTTATATTGGCACTAATTGCTAAAAAACACTAAAAAATAGAAAAATGGAAAATGTAAATTGTGCAGTTTGTGAAAGCAACAATACAGAAAAAATAAATAGTGTTGGGCAGTTTGGCATTGCCGCAAATGTGGTCATTTGCAAAAATTGCGGTCTAAGCTACTTAAACCCGCGGTGGTCAGACGCTGAATACCTAAATTTCTACACTAAAAAATATGACAAATATTACAGGCCTAATCCAGTAAAAATATCAGCTGAGAATAATCCAACAAGCTACTATCCTATTACCCGTAGATTAAAAGAAAGTTTTGGTGATGAAATAAAGTTTAAAAACATTTTAGACATTGGCAGTGGTGATGGCTCACAATTGATGAGTTTTATTGATCAAAATTTAGGTGAAAATTATTTTGCCATTGAACCATCTGAAGGGCATAAAAACAGACTAAATCAAAAAGGAATAAAATTTATTTCAAACAATATTAATTCTGATTGGAACAGCGACTACGAAAACAAATTCGACTTTGTTATCATGAGACATGTATTTGAACACATGTTAGATTTAGACAAAGTTTTGGATAAAGTTAAAAACGTGTTAACAGACAACGGAATTATTTATATCGCCGTACCAGATGCATATAATCCATTTTTACCTCTAACTTCAAATTTCTTTAGAGCTGTTCATACCTATTACTTTTCTAAAACAACCCTAACTAATATACTTAATAAAAACAGTTTACACTCCGAATATATGACGGAAGGAGACAGTTTTCACCCAAAAGAATTGTTTTGTTTTGTAAGAAAGTCTAAAATAAATTTAGAGCCCGTGATATCTGATGAGTCTTACTCAAAGCAATTATCCGTTTATAGCTCTCACTTAATGAATGAAAGAAAACTTGGCTTTCAAATTAATCAGTTTTTTACCAATAAAGTAATACAACCAATTGTAAGAATTAAAAAACATTTTTTTCCCAAGGCAATATTAAAGAAGAATTAAGAAAAAACTCAATCAAAATAGGGGATTCTTTAATACCGTTAAGGCTTCCGTAGAAAAACAGCAATTGCATCTCCCTTATTTTCATAATTAAGCTTTTTAGCACGACTTTTAAAACTTTTAATCTCACTATTGCTAAATATGTCTTTGTTTTTCTCTTTGCTTCTTAATGGAATATTTTTAATATATCTTTCACTGCCTAAAAATTGAAATTCATTGGAATCATAAACTACGTTTTCAACAGTTAGATTTACTTGGTTTGCCAAGTATTTAACACTCTTAATTGAATGGAGAAAGAAATGTCTAGGTGCATCCAGTTGAACCCAATTTACTCCATAATGTTTCCAGGCATATGAAGACACGGTTGGAATTCTTATTATACATTGTCCGCCAGGGTTCATTATATCAGAAACCATTTTTAACGTTTCTAAAGGATCAGACAAATGTTCAAATGAATGATTAAAAGTAATAATATCCTTTTTGCTTTTCACCTGATGAATGGATTTTTTCTCGAGCCTTACTCCTTGTTCCTCAATAAGGTTTTCATTTAAAAAAGGATCAACACCATGTAGGTTTTTAAAGCCTATTTTAGCCAAATTTTTAAGAAAATATCCACTTCCACAACCAACATCAAGAATTTTATGTGTTTTATGCGCATCTGCTAATACGATCGCATTAAAGCTTGGGTTTACACTGGGAAATATGGAATGAATTAGCCACCCTAACATATCATTATCAAACATAGCGAAGCGATTTCGTCTAGATTTCATCCAGCCAGAAATTATTGAAATGACCGATTTTTTATCTTTTGTAAAGCTATAGTAATTTGAAGGATAATATTTCGCCATGTCCTTTGGGAAATTCACTATTTGTAAACATTCGCAATTGGGACATTGAAAATATTCAAACTCTTCTCTTAATCCAAACATCATTTCTTTAACTAGATATTTATTTAGGTTACTAGTATTACTACAAATTCTGCATTCCATGTTCATTTTATATTTATTACTTGAACTTACAAACTACCATTTCAAATTATTATTCTAAATTTACATATTTCTTAGAGCGAACTTACTTATAATACTGATAGAAGATAATTACTTTTAAAAATATATTGACATCTAACATCTTAAATAAGTAGAAAAACTAGTTAGAAATCTAATAATTAATGAAACACAAAACTTCAATTATTGTCATAAGTCAAAATGTAAATTATAACAAAATAAAAGGTATTGTTAATTCTTTAAGTAAGAATAGTAACTCAATTATTATTTTAAGCACACATAAATTATTTGAATTTGAAAAAAACCTTTTTCATTCATTCAATAAACTAGACATTATGTTCTTCACTTTTGCAGATTTTTTATCTCCAAAAGAAATGGATTTCATTGATGAAATAACATTTGAAAAAGTTTTAAATTCTAGCTTTAGCTCTTGGGACTATGCCAGAGTCTATAAAAAATTCTTGCTATACCAAGTCAATCAAAAAGTTTTTCAAAACATTAGTCAAAGGTTTAATATTGATAAGGTTTATTTCACCGCAATTCCTGCCGAATCTTATAATTTGGGAGTGAGTTGGAAGTTTTGGAAAGAACAGCGGGCAAAGCGTATTTATTCTGTTCAGAATAAATTTTTAATAAAGTCCATTATTGAGAGTTTGAAAAACTTCAAATTTGGTTATAAATTAATTAGACATTTTAATCAACTAATCTGGTTATTTCAAAACCATAAATTATATGTACATAATTCGGCAGAAAAACTTTTTGTTTTTACCTCATTAAAAAGAATAAAATTTACAAGTAATTTCAAACCCACTCTACTAGAATATCGACCGGTAAGCTACTTTAAGTTGTTCTCCAGAAATACTCTTGACGATTTATTTAAGAGATTTATCCATAAAAAAATACCTGAAAGTTTGCATATCAAATTAGTAGTTGCTGTTCCAATACATCAATACTTTAACTTAAAAAAAATCTTATATGAACCTAATTTTCCAATAGAAGTATTTGAAGATGCTTTTAGGCCCCCATCCTTACCACATCATTATAGTGGCGGAATATTTGCCTATGGCTCTTTTGTAGTAAGAGATTTTTTTACACAAAAATATTTTCAAAAAGCGAACAAACAAACAATTAAATCCTACTATTTTATACAAAAACCGGAATTTATAGTTAATTCGAATAAAGGAAAAATAGCATCAAAAACGATAATTCTTTCCTTAAACCATGGTATAGACTATTCAGCATTTGTAAACAGATCTGATACCGATATACTGATCGAAGCATTTTGTAAATTACCACCGCAATTTCCAAACAAAAATTTTATTATAAGATTGCATCCTACTATGAATCGCCCAGAAGCGGAAGGTGTAAATTCAAAATCTAGAGTTGCAAACCTTGTTAAACACTTAAAATTAAGCAACCTTTCAGTATCAAAAGTTAGTTTAGAAATGGACTGGGAAAGAGGAGATATTTTTATTTCAGAGTTTTCACTTTCCGCCCTTGATGCCATAAGGCATGGAAATTTAGGCCTTTTTGTAAACTTAACAGATAGAAAAAATTTTATGGATGATTTTAAGAAATTAGGGTTTCCTTGCGTGTCGAGTTATGAAGCAATGTTAGAAACTCTAAAAAGCATGTTAGTAAACAGTCAAAAATGGCATGATTTAAACCTAAAGGCAGGTAACAACTACAACAAACAACTAAAAGATTTTTATGAATCAGCAGAATACAAATAAGAAATTTTCAGTTGTTTTAACTTCCTTTAATGCTAAAAACACTATCCAAAAGACTATTGAGAGTATATTTGGTCAAGAAGGGATATATACTGAATTTGATTTGGAATTAATTGTAGTTGACGATCAATCTACAGACGGAACTTTTGAGTTACTGCAGAACCAAGAAAACATTAAGCTATATCAAACAAATCAAAATACTGGTGGTCCAAATGCTGGAAGAAATATAGGACTCGAAAACTGCACAGGTGATTCTATCGCATTTGTAGATCATGATGACATTTGGGTAGAGGATAAATTACAAAGTGTCTTGCCATATATTGATCATGCACCTATTTTAACTAGCGGTTACACAATCTTCAATGCACATCTGAACAAAACTGTTATAAAAACGAAAAACTCCAAGGATAAATTCGTTCGCTATGGAAAAAATGAAACTTTTATAGACAAGTTAAGTAAAACAAATAATCGTCAAAACACCTATCTAGGGTGTTTAATTATAAGCAAAAAGTTAAAAAATATTCGCTTTGAAGAACACTTCGGAATGGTGGATTTTGATTGGATTCTTAAAATATTTCATCAACAAAAGTCTATAGAGATTTGCAAACCGCTTTACAATAGATACATAAATAAAAACAATCTTTCGCTTAATGAGAACTATCGTTTAATAGATTTTCATTACTCGATGCTCACCTTAGAAAAGTTTTATGACAAACATCCCAGGCAAGTAAACAAAGGAATCAAAAGACTTTATGGCTCTAGAGCAAGATATTATTACGTAATTGGAAAGTATAAATTAGCCAGAAGGCACTTTGCTAAATCTTCACTTTCAATAAAGTCGATTCTCTACTATTTGACTTCATTTATTGGTGCCAAATGGGTAAGGAAAAATTTCGAAGTGATGGGTTAATAATAATTAGCAATAGGTAACAACCAACTACTTCACCTCCTCATAATCAATAAACTCTCCTTGATTATCGGTATAGGTTTTAGTATTCTTTTTATGTACCACCTTTGGGCCAGTTTCTTTATCTGGTGAACCAAATAAATAGGGGGCTATCATTCTGAACACAATTCGCGCTAAAACTAGTACTAAAACTGAAGTGAATATAAATTTTAACATATTACTTACTTAAATACATTGATTTAACGCTGTACATTTCTCTAAAGAATGGATCGTCTAGGTCTTTTATAAAACGAATTGCTTCACCGGTCGATTTCATTTCAGGTCCTAATTCCTTATTTACATTAGGGAATTTGTTAAATGAGAATACTGGTTCTTTAATTGCGTAACCATCAAGCTTTGGCTCAATTTTAAAGTCTTTAAGCTTTTTCTCTCCTAACATCACTTTTGTTGCAATGTTAACAAATGGTACTCCATATGCTTTTGCGATAAAAGGAACCGTTCTACTGGCTCTAGGATTGGCTTCAATAACATAAACCTTCTCTTCTTTAATTGCGAATTGAATGTTTACAAAACCAATAACATTTAATGCTTTTGCAATCTTAACAGTGTAATCACGCATTTGGTTTATAACATTCTCAGAAAAAGCAAATGGAGGTAAAACTGCACTTGAATCACCCGAGTGAATTCCTGCTGGTTCGATGTGCTCCATCATGCCAATTATGTAAACCTCATCCCCATCACATATCGCATCTGTTTCTGCTTCTTCAGCCCTGTCTAAGAAATGGTCAATAAGAATTTGATTGTTTGGTAAGTCTCTTAATAAACGAATAACTGTAGACTCTAACTCCTCATCGTTTATAACAATTCGCATGTGTTGCCCACCTAATACATAACTCGGACGAACTAATACTGGGTAACCTACTTCTTTTGCAACTTTAAGGGCTTCATCTGGTGTTTCTGCAACTCCATAGGTAGGATAAGGGATATTCATTTTCTCTAACACTTCAGAAAACTTTCCTCTATCTTCAGCCAAGTCCATATTTTCGAAACTTGTACCAATAATTTTAACACCCATTGCTGTTATATTCTCAGCAAGTTTAATAGCAGTTTGCCCACCAAGTTGAACTATTACTCCTTCAGGCTTTTCAAGCTCAATTATTTCTCTTAAATGTTCCCAATAAACTGGCTCAAAGTACAATTTATCGGCCATGTTGAAATCTGTGGAAACAGTTTCAGGATTACAATTAATCATGATCGATTCATAACCACTTTCTGTTGCAGCTAGTAAGCCATGAACACAACTATAGTCAAATTCAATACCTTGTCCAATTCTATTCGGACCTGAACCTAAAACTATGATTTTCTTATTGTCAGATACAATTGATTCGTTTTCTCCATCAAAAGTGGAATAAAAATAAGGCGTTTGTGCTTCAAATTCTGCTGCACAGGTATCCACCATTTTATACACTCTTCTTATTCCTAACTCAGTACGTTTTTCAAAAACCTCATCTTCGGTTGTATTCTTTAGAAGATAGGCAATTTGCATATCAGAGTAGCCATTTTGCTTTAAGTCGACTAGTAAACCTTTTGGAACTGAAGCTAAAGTATAACGCTTTAGTTCTTTCTCTAACCTAACCAAATCATTCATCTGCATTAAGAACCAACGATCGATTTTGGTTATTTTTTGAATTGAGGTAATTGGCATTCCCAGTGAGAGTGCGTCTTTAATAAGAAACATTCTATCATCACTTGGATGCTCTAAGCCTTCAACAAGTTCTTCTAGCCTTGTTATTTCTTTTCCATCTGCTCCAATTCCATCACGGTTAGTTTCTAGCGATTGGGCAGCTTTTTGAAACGCTTCATTGAAACTTCTTCCTATGCCCATTACTTCACCAACCGATTTCATTTGAAGTCCTAGCTCAGTGTCTGCACCAGGAAATTTTGCAAAGTTCCAACGTGGAATTTTTACAATCACATAGTCCAAAGCAGGTTCAAAATAAGCTGAGGTATTTCCAGTAATGGAGTTGGAAATTTCATCTAGATTGTATCCTATTGCTAATTTACTAGCAACACGAGCAATTGGATAACCAGTAGCTTTTGATGCAAGCGCAGAACTTCTAGAAACTCGTGGGTTAATTTCAATGGCAATGATGTCATCATTCTCAGGATTCACTGAAAATTGCACATTGCAACCTCCAGCAAAGTTTCCTATGCTACGCATCATTTTAATAGCCAAATTACGCATTTCTTGGTAACAGGTATCACTAAGTGTCATTGCAGGAGCAACCGTTATTGAATCACCTGTATGAATTCCCATTGGGTCAAAATTCTCAATAGAACAGATGATAATAATATTATCACTGGCATCTCTTAATAATTCAAGTTCGTACTCTTTCCAGCCTAAAACAGCTTTTTCAACAAGCACTTCATGAGATGGTGAAGCGTGCAATCCTCGTTGTAACTTCTCTTCAAAATCATCTTTAGAGTGAACAAATCCACCACCATATCCACCAAGGGTGTAGCTTGGTCTAATTACCAATGGAAAGCCAATTTCTTGTCCGGCTTCTTTTCCTTCAAGGAATGAGTTTGCTATTTTAGATGGAGCAACTCCCACTCCAATTTCAACCATTAATTTTCTAAATTCTTCTCTGTTTTCACAGACTTCAATAGCATGAATGTCTACTCCAATTAATCGAACACCGTATTTTTCCCAGATTCCTCTTTCATCGGCCTCAATACATAAGTTTAATGCAGTTTGTCCACCCATGGTTGGCAAAACAGCATCAATTTGACGTTCTTCAAGTATTTCAATAATTGAATCGGAAGTAAGAGGCTTTAGGTATATGTGATCGGCGATAACCGTATCGGTCATAATGGTTGCCGGATTAGAGTTAATCAAGGATACTTCAATTCCTTCTTCTCTTAATGAACGAGCGGCTTGACTTCCAGCGTAGTCAAATTCACATGCTTGCCCAATAATAATCGGTCCACTTCCTAATATTAATACTGATTTTATACTGGTATCTCTTGGCATTTTACTATCGAATGGTGTAAACTGCCCAAAGGTATAATTATTTCAATCTAAATTCGATTTTTTCTCTCCTCTATAATCCACAATATGTTAACTATTCAACAGTCACTTTATTTTATTTTTAAAATTTAAGACCAAGCAACCGATAACTTGAAGACAATCTCTCAGCCAAGCTGTTTGTAATTTAGGTGAAATGCCTTGAATTTTTTACGCCATTGAATGGTAAACAGTCTGAACATCTTCCTCTTCTTCCATTTTCTCTAAAAGCTTGTTCACCTCTTCTTCTTGTTCTTCCGTTAAGGACATTGTATTTTGAGGTATCCACTCAAATTCTGATGAGACAATTTCTATACTTCTCTCTTCTAGTGATGATTGGATTGCACCAAAACTTTCGAATGGAGCGTATATAAGTATGTCGTCATCCTCTTCAAAAAGTTCTTCAATTCCAGCATCAATTAGCTCGAATTCTAATTCTTCTAAATCATGATCGCCTTTTGCAATTTTGAAGTGGCATTTATGGTCAAACATGAATGAAACTGAACCTGAAGTACCCAAATTGCCACCATACTTTGTGAATACAGCTCTAACATTTGCTACAGTTCTATTGTTATTGTCCGTTGCTGTTTCCACTAAAAGTGCAATTCCATGTGGGGCATAACCCTCAAATATCATTTCTTTGTAGTTGGCAGTATCTTTATCGTTGGCACGTTTTATTGCCTTTTCTACATTGTCCTTAGGCATGTTTGCAGCCTTGGCATTCTGGATGACCACCCTTAGTCGAGAATTGGTGTCAGGATCTGGTCCACCCTCTTTAACTGCCATTACAATGTCTTTACCTATTCTGGTAAATATCTTCGACATTTTAGACCAACGTTTTAGTTTTCTTCCTTTTCGAAATTCAAATGCTCTTCCCATGATTATGAAATGTATTTTCAAAATTAGCCATTTGTTTTTAATCTGCTAAAGTCTCATTAGATATTGAAGGTATATTATTTTCAAACGGAACAATTTTTGGCACGACTATTGAATAATACTAATCGTAGTAAGTTTTTCATAGTAAGTAAGAAAATACCAGTATCAGCCTTGATTCTGGTATTTTTATTTAATCCCCTTTTTTTAATCTTTGAGCTTCAAACTATCGTAAGCTTGAGTCTATATAAAACTCTTTTTGCCTTTTTGTCTTACTATTTCCTCTAATTTCATTGTAATCAAGAAGAGGTTCCATCAGACACTAAAAATTTCCCAACCGCCTTGGAAAAAGGATTTGAAGTTCACGGCTTATTAAATAAATGGCAAAGTTATAATTCACTTTCCTTCGATTTAGTCAAAAAAACAAGTCAGAAACTCATTTAACTAACCTTTCAAATAGAAAGGCTTTTATATATTTAAAAATGCTTCACTAGGTTTTGACGGGGCCCAAGTTTGGGTAAGTCCAAATTTAGATTCCTTTGGAAAAGGAGCTCGATTTTATCATACCCTATATTTCTACTTTTTTGGTTTACCCTTTTTACTTGCCGATTCAGGAACCATTTATACCGATTTAGGTGAGCAACAACTAAACGGGAAAACATATAATGCAGTTAAGGTTTCATACCAAGAAGGTGTTGGCGATGCAGATGACGATTTTTACGTGCCTTATTTCAACCCTGAAACTGGGGTTATGGATTATTTATTATACACAGTTACTTACTATAGTGGAGAAAAAACTGAAAAATTCAATTGTTTAGAATACTCTTGGCAAACAAAAGACGACCTGATAGTACCAAAGTCAATAACTGGATTTAAGTATAAAAACGATAGTACTTACAGTGAGCCTAGATACTATGCGGAATTTACAAATGTTCAATTTCAGTTAAACGCTTTCGCAGATAGTGTATTTGCTCGTCCCAAAGTATATGGAATTGATTCCTTAATAAAGGAAAAGCTACAGGACTTCATTTAAAATTAACATAGCTGTGCTGAAATTAATTTAAGCTTAATAGCATCTTACCTCTAACTTTTTATTCAAGTTTGACCTTTGGCTCATAAAATAAATGAACCAAATGAAAACTTTAATTCTACCAATACTTTTAATTATATCGGGTCAATTCAGCTTGCTATTTTCACAACAAATCGGTTGTGAAACTGAAAATGCTCAAAATTTCAGCTGTTTCACCTCAGTTGAACCACGAGCACAAAATCAATTCATTGAAATTCCTAAAACACATGCTTTTCAATTATTCTTTAAGCAAGGTGATTCCTATACTGAAGGTGGAGGAAATGTTCCGGGAAATAATGACTTTACTGGGTTTATTCCAATTAAAGGAAGCTCAACCATGGGTTATGTTTCTGTAAATCATGAAAACTCACCTGGAGGTGTATCAATTGTAGATGTTGAATATAATTCGGAGTTAGAATTATGGGAATTAATTAAATCTAGAGCTGTTGATTTTAGCAAAGCCGAAGGTACTGTTAGGAACTGCTCAGGTGGTGTTACTCCTTGGGGTACGGTTATTACTTCAGAAGAAAGTAACGATGAGGCTGATAACAACAACGATGGCTATCAGGCAATAGGTTGGCAAGTAGAAATTGACCCAGTAACCGCCAAAATTAAATATTCTGATACCACCTTGGAATATGCTAGTATTCAAGATTCCTTATTTGGGAGTCCAAAAGTAGAAGTAATAAGAGATCAAAAACTTTGGGCATTGGGTACAATGAATCACGAAAATATAGTTATTGCAAAAGATAGCATGACTGCATATCAAGCAGAGGATGGAGGATCGGGTTGCTTGTTCAAGTTCGTAGCAGACAATAAAATGGATTTGAGAAGCGGCACATTATACGCCTTAGAAGTTACAGGCGGCTTGTTAAGCGGAAGTCCAGCCTCGCCAGAAGCAAATTGGGTTGTGGTTCCAAACTTCACAAAAACCGAAAGAAATAACACTTCCTCTTTAGCTTCGGCGGCAGGTGGCACAAACTTTGGAGGGGCTGAGGATGTTGAAATTAATCCAGTTACAGGGGAAATATTTTGGACGTCAAAGTCACACAATAGAGTTTATGCTTTAACTGATTTGGGCTTAACGGCTACAAAAGTAAGAACATATGTAGGAGGAGGAACAAGTTATGATATCATTCATGACAATGGAATAACAACTGAATCATGGGCTAGCGGTAATGACAACTTAACATTTGACAATTTTGGAAACTTATATGTACTTCAAGATGGAAGCAGAAATCATATTTGGTTTGTGGGTAAAGAGCATAAAGAAGAAGACCCTCAAGTGGAGTTGTTTTTACTAGCCCCTAGTGGTTCTGAACCAACTGGAATGACATTTACACCAGATAATAGATTTGCCTTCCTATCTATTCAACACCCTTCCAGTTTAAATGAATTGCAAGAAGATGCAACTGGTGAAAATGTAAGTTTCAATGCAAGTGCAACTATAGTAATTGCAAGGAAAGAGTATTTGGGGTATTACGGACCAACAAGTGGAGTTACTTCGCTAACCAGCACCGTAAAAGATTGTAAGCAAATTAGGTTTAACTGGACTAATGGAAATGGAACAAATAGAATGGTACTAATAAATGCCTCAAAACCTGTTGATACTAATCCTGTTGACGGTGTACAGTACTTTGCGGATAGTGTTTTTGGCATGGGTTCCGAAATTGGAAATGGCAATTTTGTGGTTTATAATGGCGACACAAGTACAGTTAATTTTCTTTTACCAGAAGGTATATCAAAAGTTTACTACAAAATTATAGAGTTCAACAGAGCGGAGTCCCAAGACTTTTATAATTACAAAGAAGAAATTCTAGATAGTGTTGAGTTAAATACTCCAATTACATCTATTATCATGGGTAAGACAAATCCTTTAGCTGGAGATACAATCGTTTACTCAGTTCTAAAAACAGATGATAGCAAATACGATTGGGAAATTAATGGGGGCATAATTTTACAAGGAAATGAAACCAACGAAGTAGTTGTTTTATGGGTGACAAATGGGGAAATTATCGTTCAAGAAACAGATGCTTTTGGCTGTAAGGGAATGAAAAATTCTCAAATAGTTGAATTAGAAACAATTCAACTTATTGGTGCTAAAGAAATTAAAAAGCTTACTGTTTATCCTAATCCTACTAAAGCAGAAGTTTATGTTACAGGATTTAGTTTTAATGACATTCAAGAGGTTCAGCTAATTAGTCTAACTGGGCAATCGGTTAAATTAGTTATGGAAAACAATAAAATAGACCTGAATTCCTTTTCAAATGGCATTTATTCCATTCGAATCTCAACAGAATCTGGAGAATTCTATTCAAAAGTTACAATCAACAAGTAAGTCATGAGAAATTTATTAATCCTAACATTTTTGATAGCTGAAGTACTCGTTTTCGCTCAAAAAGAAAAAGTGTATGATAATTTTGCTGAAGCAAATTTACATAGAGATAGCGTTGTGTTTTTAAACCTTCGTCAGGCTACATTTTATAACCTACCAGAAGATTTTGGATACTTTCCACGAGTAGAGTTTATTAACCTGATGAAAAACAAGCTGGATAATATTGATTCTGTTTTTGCTTTGCACAATTTGAAGGAAATTATGGCACGTCAAAACAATCTGACTTTGCTACCTCCAAGTATTGGTAATTTGAAAAAGCTACAAGTATTAAATCTTTCCAGAAATCAACTAACTGAACTTCCTCCTGAATTTGGAGGATTAACTTCCTTAGTGAATTTTGACATTTCTAAAAACAAATTATCTTTCATTGCTTCTGAAATAGGGAAATGTACAGAGTTAGAAATTATCGTAACTGAATATAACAATTTAAGCAGTTTGCCTAGCGAGTTTAGTTATTTACAAAATTTAAAAACTCTTAATTTAGCTCACAATCAATTTCGTTTTATTCCTACTTCTGTATTTGAATTAGAGTCATTAGAAGAACTGAATTTTGAGAATAATGCTTTGCAAAGTATAGATACAAAATTAGGGAAGTTAACTTCCTTAAAGGTATTGATAATAACCAATAATGACCTTCGAAAACTTCCAAAGTCTATAAACGAGTTGAAGGAATTAGAAGTTCTTTTAGTAAGCAATAATAACTTAAAAAAGCTTTCTAAATACATTAAAAATTTAGATAACTTAACGACAGTAATTGCAACAAAAAATAATTTTTCTGAGAGAGAGATACAACGAATTATTGACAGTTTGCCAAGTTGTAATGTGATTTTGTAACGTGACAGATTTTATATAGACCTTATAAGAAAAACCAAGTTATTCCGCTTTCTAGCTAATAAACTCAACTACCCTCTTAACAACCTCTTTATCTCGTAAAATTCGAGTATGACCCAACCCTTTCGTTTTATGAAAAGGCGCCTCCGGAAATGCGCGTTCAATGGCTTTCATATGATGTTCTCTAGCCTCTTTATCGTCATGATCGTGAACTAAAAAAGTTGGCACAGCCGGTAACTCTACTGCTAACTTTTCCATGGTAAAGTCTTTAAATTCGATCCCAAATTTAGATTTAATGTAACCATTTATATATCCAGCACTTTTGGGTGATCCATTGATATATGACATAAATTCAGTTGGAATTTCAGTTGCTACTGCCGGTACACCAATAAAAACTTGCTTGTTCACTTTCAATCCTTTAGTTCGAGCAAACATAGTAACTAACCCTCCAAAGGAGTGGGCAACAATCGCTTCAATCGGCTCATATTGCTCACCAATTTTTAAAAGCAAATTTGCACAAGCGGGTAAGGTTGTTTTTTTGCCTTCAGAATTTCCGTGTGCTGGTAAATCTACGGCTACAACCGAATAACCTGATTCAACAATTGGATCAATCATTGCCATAAGCTGCATAGATCTTCCAGCCCAGCCATGTAACAAAATTACTGTTGGTCCCTCACCAAATTCATAAAGTGCAATTTCTTGTTCATTATGGGTGATTGAAAGTCTTTGGCTAGAATCTATTTTGTTTCGCTCTCGAGCTGGCATTCTATAACGTGGAGGTCTAAAAAACAAGCGAATAACCCAAAGCTTGGCAGCCCTAGGTGAAACCTTTTCCACTAGGGGAAATATTTTTTGAATTACTCTAAGAGATAAAGGAATTTTGGATTTCATGTTAAACAAGTATACAAAATATTTGGCCCGTTAAAAAAATAAATTGTCTTACATTCTAAATAAAATACACACCATACCATTAAGAATATCTAATTTTGTGATAGTCGATATTCATTCGTTTATGTTACATTAACAGTGAGCTGTTAAATATGAATTCAATATGTCCAACAAAAAAATAACTAAAGAAATTGCAGATTACGTTGACGGAGAACTAAGCACTCCAATTAAGCGTGAAGTTATAGGCAAAATTAAAACTAACGACGATTATAGCACAACCTATGAAGGCATATTGGCTTATTATAAAAAATATGGGCACGACCGAGTTAAACTTGACCTCTACTTAATTGAAAACGATTATAAAATAAACGCAGAGGGCTCATTAAAATTCGATGAATCTACCATTAGGTTAGTATCGGTTTTTGTTGGACTCCTTGTTATTGTGATACTATTTGTTGTTTTATATTTATCCAGCGATTTCTACAAAATAAATAACCATTTGAGTGAACGCTACCCTGCTCCTGCAGTAATAGAAGGTGAAGCACCACATCGAGCTAAACTTGCTGAACTGTATGCAAATAATAGATACGAAGACATTACAAAACTACTTGCAAATTCAACAAGCGAACAGCTTAACAATCAAGATTCGTTTTACTTAGCTCTTAGCCATTTATATTCTCATAGTAACATCCAAATTCCTAGATCCCTTTTTGGAAGTTTGGCAATGAGAGAAAGTTCCTTTTCAGAGGAAAGTCGTTGGTTTTTAGCCCTTTGCTACTTAAAGGACCAAGATGAACGCACCGCATATAAATACTTGAGTAGAATTTCAAAATACCCTGAGCATTATAAGCATAAAGAGGCTTTAGAGTTGGTGGATTAAGGAATAACAAGTTATTCGAATCTGATGTTTCCATCTAAATCTCAATCCATTTGCCTAGAAATATAACATTAGACAATGCAAAAATTGGTATTAGTTTGCTATTTTTTCTTTTCGATTAAAGAATTGAAAACACACAAAAATTAAAGCAAGGGATAGTATAACAAGAGAAAAGTACATTCTCGAATTGAATTCAGGAAAAATCAAACCTCGTATAGTTTGGTTAGTAAAAATAATTAAGTAAAGTTGAGTGACACCAATTAGTACAATGAAACCCGATAATACCTTTTCATATTTTTCAATAAATAAATTCACTTTTTGAGTCATAAAGAACAATAAATAAACGACAAAGTGTGAATCAAATCCAATATTCAAGACAAGAATATTTGCAATATGAAACACAATTAGTGTAATAATCCAAATTTTCCAAGCCCTAGCATTTCCACTAAAGAGCAAAAAAATAGAAATAACTTCTATAAATACTGCTGAATAATCCATCAACTCCAATATGATTGGCGGTAAACTGAACACCATATTCATCAGTAACCCGTCTCGACCTTCAACAAAATACTTTGGGTAAAACCAAGATAAAAAGCCACTTTGATTAAGATCAAAATCTATCCAATAAAGTGCTTTTGGGATACCTGCAGTTAACATACCAAAGGTTAAAACAACAGCAATCAAAGCTATCGGAGGAACTCTAGAAAGAAAACTATTTTTTCCAGTGCTCTTCCAATTGGCTAATGAAAGAATTAAAAAAGAAATTGGAAGAAGTATTGAATGATTAATTTTGCCTATACCAAATGCTATGTTACTTAGAATTATGAACGTAAAAAACACCAAAACACCAGACAGTTTCATGTATTTCTTCCATACAACAAGCATTAAAGAAAAAACAAGTATAATGTAGAGAAATATGATGACCGAAAAATCTGGAAAACCATTAAAAAAATTAGCAATTGAAAAAATCGGCGGGCGATAAAAAGCGTCAGGAATTCCCTTAAGCCAAAAGTAATCAGGAATGTATAATAGAATAAAAAACAATGCAAATATTAATCTAAATGAAGACAGCGAGTTGTTTTCTAAGTGAGTAGTTTTATAAATTTGTTGCCATGCAAGTTGATTGATGTATTGTAAATATTTCATTTCAAATTATATTTATATGAAACACTTAATTCTTTTCCTTCTATCTCCCCAGTTGAAATAGATCTTTTGACGCTGTATTCATTAATAAATAAAGAATCAACTTCCATATTAAGATTGTTAAAATAAAATGAAATAAGTTCATCCGTTTTCCTTGGACTTCTTTCAAGCCAAGGATGAATAATTTGATTATATTGGTTTTGGGAGTAGAAAACTGGATAGAATCCCATTTTATTTTTAACTAAATATCTATAATAAACAGAAGGAATATTCCCAAATAATTGGGCTTCATTTACTAGGATAAGGCTACTATCTTTTTTTACAAAAAATTCATATTCTGTGTTTTCGATATATTTTTTATCAAGACTTATAACAGTTTGACCACTTGGAAAAATTACCGCTGGATAAGGCTCTTCAAATAGTGCCTTCATTAAAAAAGGGATTAGTAAAAGTAGAACTATGACAATGGAATACTTTAAATCAGGAATATTGTCTTGCATTTCAGTAGCAAATTAACAATTTATATTCTAGTTGCTACTAAACTTTTCAAAATCAGCTTTAGTTTCAAGAAAAAGTTCTTTTTCTTTCTCATTTGGAATTCTACAACTGCTTGATTTTCCAAATATTTTATGTCGATTTTTCGAAATCACACTATAGACAAAATCGCGGATAAACTTAGGCACTATTAAAAATATTAATAGAAGTTTGTGCACGAAAGAAAGGTGATATAAACTTCTTAGAATAGCTGAAGATTGGGAATATATTTTACCATTAGTATAAAAATATATTGTTGTAAATTCTTCGACTTTAGTTAGTTCCTTAGGTAAAATTGCTTTTGCAAATTCAGACTGTAAAGAAGAATAGTAAATATTACGTTTATTATTGTGTTTTACGTAATAGTCAACAGTATAATTGCAAAAATTACAGACTCCATCAAAAAACAATATACTTTCGGCTTTCTTCATATTTCAATAAAGTAATGCTCTTGTATAGTAAATTGTTTTAAAAACATCATAGCTAATTTACTATACAATTACTTTATTCATATTTTCATTTGTACTTTCTTTTCTCTTTATATGGAGAAACAAAAGTCCGGCTATAAATAATACAAAAAGTATAGATGCGATTAAATTGATGATTTTGCTTAATGCATAAGATTTAGACTCAAACTTAAACGAAATTTTATGGTTTCCTTGAGGAGCTTGCATTCCGCGAAGTGTATAATTAACCCTTTGGTGATCAACTTTTTCACCATCAAGATACGCTTGCCAACCTTTGCCTGAATTAAAGTAAACCTCAGAAAAAACAATAAAGCCATCTCCCATACCATTGTATTCATAGTTAATTTCCATTGGACTAAAGTCAATCATCTTCACTTCTCCTTTAACTAAATCAGTAAAAACAACTTCATTTTTTAGTTCATTATTAATAACTACTTCATTTGCTGGATCAAAAGTATTCAGTTTTTGGATTTCAGTATTTGCATCTTGAACCCAAATTATTGAATCAACAAACCAAGCATTCCCTAAAGCACTTGGGTTTAATTGTAATTGCGGCTTACCATTGGAACTCTTAGTTATATAATATTTTGTATTAAGCATATTATACACCTTTTGATTGCCTTTACTTAGGTGGTTTTCAATCAAATCTTGATACCTAATTAACTTTGCAGCATGGTATCCACCAATAGATTTGTGGAAATAGCTTGGCATTGCATTAGTAAATGGATTGCCTATTGATGAATCAAAAATCCGTACGTTAGTATTAAGTCTATAAGCCGCGAATTTAAGTTCTAATTTTTCACGATTTGAAGCTTTTGGAGTTTGCTGCAGATACCCATCATAAATACTTTGCAGCTCTGGCCTAATAGAAAATTCATTATTTAAAATTTCAAGATCGATATCCGAAGGAGCATAAATTTGATCTACTTGCCTTTTTGAAACAAAATTATCGTTATTAAAATATCTTTTGCCAATGAACCAGGCATCAATAAATAAAAATGCAATAAGTAGAATTAATGCTGGTTTGACCTTACTCTCTTTATCTTTTGAAAACCATAAAATTAAAAATGCAACTGCTGCTAGTGCCAAAGACCTAAATGTGTCTCCAATTAGCATACTTTTTCTTTGGCTTCTAAGAATTTCAAGGAGCCAATCTTGTTTTATTTGTGCATCTACACTTCCTGTAAAGTCTTGCAGTCCTACTCCAATTAACCCTAAAAATGCAATGCCTCCAAGGGAAATTAAACCTACTTTTTTAAGAATATCTTTCTTTTTTATTTGGTCCTTAATTTCCATAAACTTTTGAAGACCTATCATAGCCATTATTATAGCAACCGATTCAGTTAAGACGAGCGCCATAGAAGGAGCCCTAAACTTATTATAAAGCGGCAAGTAATCGAAAAACAAACCTGTAATAACACTTGCATATTTACCCCAAGCAATAATGATTGAAAGAATGATTACTGACAAAAACATCCATTTAGATGACTTCTTAAGTGTAAATAGTGACAGTACAAATAAAAACCATAAAATAGCCCCTAAGTATATAGGACCTGACGTAAAAGGTTGATCCCCCCAATAGGTGGGTAAGTTTTGAACATATGAAGTGGCTTGATTTGCTGGTACTCCTTTAGCTCGCAGTTCTTTAAAAGCTTTAGAATTTTTGCCTACATCCACCTGGCTACCACCTCCTCTATAATTTGGAATAATTAAGGTACCAGTTTCTGTGATACCGTATGACCAGCTAAAAGCATAATCTTTGGTTAAACCTCCAGCAGTCTCTACTTTGCTAACAAGCTCTGATTGACCTCCTCTAATTGTCTCTTTACCATATTCGTAGGTTGTTGCTAGTCTTCCAAAATTTGATCCAGCTCCAACCAAAGCGGCAGTTAACAAGAGAATTCCACTAAGCAACAATTGTTTAATGTTCCCACGTTTTATTTGAATAACAATTAAAAAAATAACCATTATTAATACTGCTAATAAGGTATAATATGTTATTTGTAAATGGTTAAAAGTTAGCTGCAAGCAAACACCAATTGTTACCATTATGGCCCCCAAATATCTTTTTTCAGTTAAGCATAAGTAAACACCTGATAATATTAAAGGAATAAACGCTACAGCTGCAATTTTAGAAGTATGACCTGCTTCAATACTTATTAAATGGAATGTGCAAAGCCCAAAAGCTAACCCACCAAGAAACGCAACTAATAGGTTGGCTCGTAGCAATAATAATGAAATAAACATTACTAACATGGACAGAAAAATATGATACATCGGACCCGGTATTTTTAGAGTTACAACGGATCTAAGCCAAGAACCTATGTTGTTCGGGTACTTGGCTGCAAATTGATATGTCGGCATTCCCGAAAACATAGAAGTTGACCATAAAGGTTCATCATTTTCTAAATTTCTATAATCAATACTCTCTTTAGACATGGCTTGAGACTGAATTTTATCTTGCCAATTAATTTTTTTACCCTCTAAAACTGGAGCACAATACGCAAATGAGACAATTATAAATATTATAATTGCCATGCCGTATGGTAAAATTTTCTTCAAGTTAGTAAGTGAGAATATATTTTTCATTTCATTAAACATGTAGCGCAAGTTAGGAATTAGGATAATAATTAACCTATTAAAGAGATTTTATTCAAAGTCAATTTTTGACTAATACAACAAGTTTTTGTTAAAAACTTAAGCCGAATGTATTGCTAAGAAAGGACACAGTTTCGAAGCCTTGGCTCTATTCACTACATCAACGTCCGATCCCAATCTTTCCAAACGGGCTCGTAGCCTGAGTCTTTCAGCATGGTAGCAATTTCCTTTGGATCTCGATCATCGTCAACCTCAAATTGCTCCAAACTTTCTGGTTCTTCGTGGTAACCACCAGGGTTGGTTTTGCTACCTGCACTCATAGCAGTAATACCAACCTTAAAAATATTATCTCTAAACCTTTCACTCTCGCGTGTACTTATTGATAATTCAAGCTCTTCATTGAAAATACGGTAGGCACAAATCAGCTGTACTAATTCTTTATCGCTCATATCAACCTTTGGTTCAATAAAACCTTCAGCAGGACGTAAGCGAGGGAAAGAAATACTAAACTTGCTCCTCCAATATTTCTTTTCTAAGTACTGCAGATGTAAGGCAGTGTAAAAACTATCTACTCGCCAGTCTTCAAGGCCTAACAAAGCTCCTAAGCCCATTTTATGCACTCCGGCTTGTCCTAATCTGTCTGGAGTTTCAAGTCTGTAGTCAAAATTTGACTTTTTACCTTTTGGATGATGTTGTTTATAAGTTGCTTCATGATATGTTTCTTGGTAAACCAATACCGAATGCAAACCTAATTGAGTTAATTCTGTATATTCTTCTAAGTCCAAAGGCTGAACCTCCATAGAAATATTTGAGAAATGAGGTCGAATTAAATTCAATACTTTTTTAAAGTAATTAATTCCTACTTTCTTATTTGCCTCGCCAGTAACCAACAAAATATGGTCGTAACCCATAGCTTTTATTACCTCTACTTCTTTTAAAATTTGTGCTTCGGTAAGTGTTGTTCTACGAATGTCGTTGTCTAACGAGAACCCACAGTAAGTACAAATATTCTGGCACTCATTACTCAAGTACATCGGTATGTACATTTGAACTGTTTTTCCAAAACGTTTAAGAGTTAGCTGTTGACTTAGTTGAGCCATTGGCTCCAAATAATCCAAAGCAGCTGGAGAAATTAGTGCTTTAAAATCTTCTAGATTTCTGGTAGTAGTTTTGTTTAAGGCAAGCTCAACATCCGCAGAAGTTTTGCTATAAATATCCTTTAGAACATCATCCCAACTATACTGATCAAATACTTCTCTAAACGATTGCATATATTCCTTTACACAAAAGAAGTAAGCGGGCTACTTGCCGATGCTTCCTTCTTTTTCATCCCTAATTTTGCCTCGTAAGCCATTCTTCCAGCTTCAACTGCCATTGCAAAAGCTAACCCCATTGCTTTGGGGTTTTGCGAAACTGCAATTGCGGTATTCACTAACACGGCATCTGCTCCCATTTCCATTGCTTCTGCAGCATGAGATGGAGCGCCAATTCCTGCATCAACTATTACTGGAATATTTGATTGCTCTATAATAATTTCTAAGAATCGTTTTGCTAAAAGCCCGTTATTACTACCAATAGGAGACCCTAAAGGCATCACAGCAGCCGTTCCACATTCTTCTAAATGTTTACATAATACTGGATCGGCATGAATATAGGGTAAAACAATGAACCCTTTTTTAACCAATTCTTCCGCTGCCTTCAATGTTTCAATTGGATCGGGCATTAAATACTTTGGATCGGGATGAATTTCAAGTTTAAGCCAATTTGTTTCAAGAGCTTCACGGGCTAGTTCGGCAGCAAATACTGCTTCTTTTGCATTTCGCACCCCACTTGTGTTGGGTAATAAACTAATATGTAGGTGGTTTAAATGTGAAAGCATAGAATCACTTTCATCATCAACATTTACTCGTTTTAAAGCTACAGTTACTAGTTCGCTTTTTGAGCTAAGTATTGCTTCTTCCATTTGCTGTGGAGAAGCGAATTTTCCTGTCCCCGTAAATAATCTACTTGTAAATACCTTATTGGCAATACGCAATTCTGTCATCCTAACTCTGTCTTAAACGCCATGGAGTATAAATCCACCTGCTCTCTAAATCTTTTTGCATTATTTGGCAATTCATCTCCATGACCTAAACTACTTGCTAAAGCCATTCCGTGAGCACCTGAACTTAATACAACTCCTATATCTTCTAAATCAATTCCGCCAACAACAATAACTGGTGTTGAAATTTTTTTCGATCGCATTTTTCCCAACACATCACTTACTCCTGAGGTTCCTAAAATTGAACTTAAAGTATCTTTTGTTTGTGTGTTTTTATACGGACCTAAACCAATATAATCCACTCCGGCTTGATAATGCTTTGTAACATCTGAAAAAGTATTTGCTGTTGCACCAATAACTACTTCCTTTCCTAAAATTACTCGTGCTTTTTCAGGAGGCATGTCGTTCATCCCTAAATGTACTCCATCGGCTTTTACTTCTTTTGCAATCGAAACGTTATCGTTAACAATAAGACGTGCACCATAAGCTTCACAGATTTTTTTGGTTTCTCGAGCAATGTCCAACCATTCTTCAAAAGATTTTCCTTTAACCCGAAGTTGAATCCAATCAAAACCTCCTAAACAAGCTAATTCGGCCAATTTACAATGAGTGTAGCCAGGTAATTCTCTTGTTAAAAATTGAAGCTTAGATATAGACTTTTTCATTTGCTTTGTTTTGTTGAATGTGAAGACCTAATCGACCTTCTTCACTTGTTAAAAATTCATTCACATAAGCATTTGCCAATCTAGCACTTTCTTCCATGGAATTCCCCTTTGCTATGTTGGCACATAAAGCACTAGAAAAAACACATCCAGTGCCGCGCTTACTACTAAGTAACTTAATATTGCTATGTTCTATTGTCTTATTGTTGAATATAAATCTATCTGTAACATTATCCTTACTTTGTTTAAAACTTTTTACATATGGGTTGGTAGATAAAGCCATCTTTTCAATGGCTTCTTTTTTAGTTTTAGCTTCAGAATAAATTGCCATAAGCTCCTCAACATTAGGCGTTACAATGGTTATTTTAGAACAAACATCAACGAATTCTTTAGGTTCAAATCCATTATGAAAAACAAAACCACTTGTGGAACTTAAAACAGGGTCCCAAACTATTGGAATGGATTTATCGTGAGAACGTATAAAATTTACAACCGTATCAAGCACTTTTAAATTCTTGATTAAACCGATTTTAATCGCAGAAACTTCGTAGTAATTGAATAAAACCTCTAATTGATGAGTAAGCTGGTGTTCAGGCAAAAACTCTAAACCTTCAATCTTTTCATCATTCTGATAAGTGATACATGTGCACGCACTCAACCCAAAAACACCTTGTGCTTCAAAAGTTTTGATATCAGCTAAGAGGCCCGCTCCGCCTGATGGATCAAAACCTGCTATACTGAGACAGTATTTCCTGGAACGTGGCATTTTTCTAATATATCATGCAGTCTTTTTTGCCCTTCAATTAATGAACCACCAAAAATTGGTTCCCAAACATGTCCAAGACAAACAGTACCGTCAAAACCAAGTTCCTGCGCCATTTCTATGTTCTTTCCATTAACACCTCCAAGGGCATATAGTTCTGTTTTACGATTATCAGACTCTTTCCAAAAGTGCAATTGCATTTGAAGTGACTTTTTATCTTTAAAAGAAGATACGTAATCTGTTTTTGAAGTGCTATCCCAAACTGGACTAATAAATACATAATCTAAATGTTCATGAATTAAGTACAATTCCTCTACACTATGTATGCTTTGCGAATTGCTCATTCCTTCAAATAAACCAGAATCACCGAGCCTATTTCGCATGTTAAAATGTACTCCGCCAATCTTAAATTGCTCTCTTAGTTTATGATGATCATGAAGAACAATTCTGTTGTGATACTCTTCTGGAATTTTTAACAAATAGTCCATGGTCTCTTCCTTAGAAAATTTTGGTTTTCTAAGGTGAAAAGTTGATAATCCCATTTTGAAAAATTCAATTAGAGATTCTATTTCCTTGTCAAATCGAGTTTCTGGAGATAATAAAGCAAACTTTTGTGGCTTATACATAGAGTTCTCCTCCTTTGTCAGAAAATTCTTTTGCTTTTTCTTCCAATCCTTCTTTCAGGGCTTTCGCTTCTTCCAAGTCTTTTGCATCAGCATAGTCGCGTACTTCTTGTGTTATTTTCATTGAACAGAAGTGCGGTCCACACATTGAACAAAAATGAGCCACTTTAGCATTTTCTTTTGGTAATGTCTCGTCGTGATATTCTTTTGCAGTATCTGGGTCTAAACTTAAATTGAACTGATCGTTCCATCTAAACTCAAAACGTGCTTTACTTAATGCATTGTCTCTTATATAGGCTCCAGGATGTCCTTTTGCTAAATCTGCAGCGTGAGCAGCAATTTTATAAGTAATTACTCCTTCTTTTACATCAGCCTTATTTGGTAATCCTAAGTGTTCTTTTGGTGTTACGTAGCATAGCATTGCAGTTCCATACCAGCCAATTTGTGCAGCGCCAATTCCTGAAGTTATGTGATCATAACCCGGAGCAATGTCAGTTGTTAACGGACCTAAGGTGTAAAAAGGTGCTTCAAAGCAATGTTGCAATTGCTTGTCCATGTTTTCTTTGATTAACTGCATTGGTACGTGCCCAGGGCCTTCAATCATTGTTTGAACATCGTGCTCCCAAGCTATTTTAGTTAACTCACCAAGTGTCTCTAATTCGGCAAACTGCGCTTCATCATTTGCATCGGCTAATGAACCTGGACGAAGTCCATCTCCTAAAGAAAAAGAAACATCGTATGCTTTCATTATTTCACAAATTTCTTCGAAATGTGTATATAAAAAACTTTCTTTATGATGAGATAAACACCATTTTGCCATTATGGAACCACCACGAGAAACAATACCAGTTAATCTGTTAGCTGTCATTGGAACATAACGCAATAGTACTCCAGCATGAATTGTAAAATAATCAACTCCTTGTTCTGCTTGTTCAATTAAAGTATCTCTAAAAATCTCCCAAGTTAAATCTTCTGCTTTACCGTTTACCTTTTCTAAAGCTTGGTAAATTGGAACTGTACCAATTGGAACTGGTGAATTTCTAATAATCCACTCGCGTGTTTCATGAATATTTTTCCCAGTACTTAAGTCCATTACATTGTCTGCACCCCAACGACATGCCCAAACTGCTTTTTCAACTTCTTCTTCAATTGAAGAGGTCACTGCAGAGTTTCCAATGTTTGCGTTAATTTTCACTCTAAAGTTTCTTCCAATAATCATTGGCTCACTTTCTGGGTGATTAATGTTGTTAGGAATAATTGCACGTCCTGCAGCAATTTCATCACGAACAAATTCTGGAGTTATGGTTCCTTTTGGCGTTAATGCTCCAAAACTTTCTCCAGGATGTGATTTTCCTGGCTCAGAAACCAACTCTAACTTCATGTTTTCACGAATGGCAACATATTCCATTTCGGCAGTAATGATTCCTTTACGCGCATAATGCATTTGAGAAACATTTTTACCTGCTTTAGCTCGTAATGGTTTTTTAAGATGCTCAAAGCGTAAGTGATCTAATTCTGAATTATAAAGTCTTTCTTTACCGTATTCACTAGAAATTTCAGGTAATTCTTCAACATCACCTCTTTCACGAATCCATTCTTCTCTTAACTTTGGCAACCCCTTTTTTACATCAATTTCTGCGTTCGTGTCGGTATAAGGACCACTCGTATCGTAAATTGTAACTGGTTGGTTTTTAGCAACTTTATTTTTTGTAAACATCGAAGGTGAATCCTCTAATGCAACTTCTCTCATTGCCACTTTAATTGGGTGTATTTTACCATCAACGTGAATTTTTGTACTCGATGGAAATGATTCACGTGTGATTGACGCTTGGCTTGGCAGTTTATTCTCCTTCATGCTTATCCTCCTTGGGTTGCTTTGATTAATAATATCGTATCGTTTAATACTAACTTATGACTGTCCCACTTACTTTTAGGTACCACATGGTTATTTACTGCTACAGCCTTGCCTTTTGAAGAGCCCAGGTCAAGTATGTCAAATAAATCACTGACACTTGTGGTGTCAGAAACATTAAATTCCTTTTCGTTAACGGTTATTGTCATAATTGTTTATTGAAAAGGCGCTATAGCACTTTGCGAAATCCCTACGACAGCATTATCTGTATCAGGTAAAAGCAAGTATAATCCTGCTAAGGGTATAATCTCAGCTAAATCAATAGCACCCCTTTTCAATTGTATTACAAGGTAAGTATTGAGAAATCCTAAGGCAAAAAAAGTTATTCACTAATGATGATAAATCCTATTACCTTTGTAAAAAAGAAACCAAATGAACTCAATTTCACCTAAAGATTTAAAGGAACTATTAGACAAAGGCCAAGACATTCAGATCATAGATGTTCGTGAAGAATTTGAATTTGAAGCTTGTAATATTGGCGGAAAACTAATCCCAATGGGAGAAGTAATCAATAAAACTGAAGAAATTCGCAAAGACGGAATGGTGGTAGTTCATTGTAAAGCAGGCACACGAAGCAAAGCTATTATCAACCTTCTCGAAACTCAATTTAAATACGAAAATTTATACAATTTAGATGGTGGTATTTTTAAGTGGATTGACGAGGTAGACGATTCACTTACAAAGTATTAATCTTCTTTTTTCTTATCCTTATTTAGCTCATCAAATATCTTATCTATATTCTCAGAATAGTCAAGAGAATCATCGATATAGAAGTATAATTCTGGGATAGATTTTACAGCATTTCTAATTTTGTTTCCTAAGTGATATCTCACCTCTTTGGTGTGATTGTCTCTTATGTCTTTTAACACCTCTTCTTTGTTAGCCGCGCCGAAAATACTTAGGTAAATTTTTAAGGTTCTTAAGTCTGGACTCGTTTTCACTTGAGTGATGGTAATCATCGCTCCATTGTATACCGATAAGCCCACTTTCTGAAAAATTTCAGCTAAATCCTTAGTTAATTGCTTTGCAAACTTCTGTTGACGTTGTGATTCCATATTATTTAAACATTATATTCGCTTAGATGTTCATTGAATTCTAAACTATGTGCTGAAATTACAGATATTTGCATTAATGAAAAGTTTTTATCGATTATTAAAATATATTTTTCCCTATTGGAAGTATGCCGTGGCATACTTAGGCGCAACAATTTTTTCCATTATCTTCTCATTGGTATCACTTACTATGTTGATTCCGTTTTTGAGTTTACTATTTGGAAAACAAGAATTAGTCACCGAAGTGAGTCCTTTAACTTTTAAGGTGGAGTCAATAATTGAACACTTTTCGTATTACTTAAGTCAAATAATAATTGAAAAAGGTAGCGTTAACGCCCTAATATTCATTTGTTTTACAGTTGTAATTCTAATATTCCTTAAGAATTTCTTCACCTACATGGCTACTTATTATTTAGTTCCTGTTAGATATAAAGTGCTTCGCGACATTCGACAAAAGGTTTATGGGAAAATCCTAAACCTTCCAATTTCTTATTTTAATGCTGAGAAAAAAGGAGACTTAATGTCAAGAATGAGTGGAGACCTGCAAGAGGTAGAATGGTCAGTCCTTACTTCAGTATCTGTATTTTTCAAGGAGCCTTTAACAATTCTAGTGTTTATTGGGGCTATGTTCTACATAAGTCCACAATTAACTATGATGATTTTAATACTTCTTCCGGTTTCTGGGTTTTTTATCAATTTAATTGGTCGAAGTTTAAAAAAGCAAAGTAAAAAAGGACAAGAACTATTAGGCTCCTTAATGTCTATGATTGACGAAACCCTAGATGGACTTCGAATTATTAAAGCTTTTGATGCTTCTACAAGTATCTTCAATAAGTTTAAGGATGAGAATAAAAAACATCATCGCATTCAGATTAAAATGAATAGAAAACGAACGCTTAGTTCACCAATGAGTGAAACTTTGTCTATTACCGTTTTAGCGATTGTAATGTATTTTGGTGGGAGATCTGTTTTGTCGGAAGACAGTACACTAAATGCTGCTACCTTTATTACCTATTTAGGAATTTTTGCCCAAGTGGTTAGTCCTGCGAAAGCCTTTAGCAATGCCTTTTATAATATTATGAAAGGAACTGCCTCGTTAGAGCGAATTGAGCAAATATTAAATGCCGATGAAACAATTAAGGACAAACCAAATGCTTTGGAGATTAAAGAGTTCAATAACTCGATTGAATTTAAGGATATTCATTTTGCCTATAATGATACACCAATTATAAAAGGAGTTTCTTTTGAAATAAAAAAAGGAGAAACCATTGCTTTGGTTGGATCATCTGGTGCTGGAAAATCTACCATTGCCGATTTATTGCCACGGTTTTACGACATCAGTAAAGGAGAAATTTTAGTAGATGGTTTAAATGTTAAAGATGTAAAAAATGAATATTTAATGAAGCTTATGGGGATTGTTACTCAAGAAAGCGTTTTATTTAATGACAGCATTTATAATAACATCGCTTTTGGCAAACCCACTGCCACTAAAGAAATGGTTGAAGAGGCTGCAAGAATTGCCAATGCACATGACTTCATCATGGAAACTGATGCTAAATACGATACTATAATTGGTGACAGAGGTGGAAATTTAAGTGGAGGTCAGCGACAGCGTTTAAGCATCGCAAGAGCGATATTGAAAAACCCTTCCATTTTAATTTTAGATGAGGCAACTTCTGCATTGGATACAGAAAGCGAAAAGCTAGTTCAAGATGCGTTAGATTCTTTAATGCAAAACAGAACAACTTTAGTAATTGCCCATAGATTAAGCACAATACGCCATGCTAATAAAATATTAGTGATGGAAGATGGCAGAATTAGTGAAGAAGGTCAGCATGACGAACTAGTCGCAAAAGGTGGCATTTATGCCAAGCTTTGTTCAATGCAAGCTTTTGACTAATGTAATAATCCTATTGCAAAGCGTAATTTCTATTAGATAACTATCAAAACACTTATCTTTGCACCTTATAACTATTTATGATTATGAAGAAAAATATACTTTTAAGTCTTTTAGTTTTAGCTACAACCGCGGTTTTCGCTCAAACATCAGATTCTTTATCAAAGACAACAATGCCTGCAATAGGTGATACTTTTTGGGTAGCGACTAACCAAACACCTTTATTAAGTGTTGGAACAGCCTCTCCAGATTCTCAGCATTTTGATTTTACTAGTCTTATTCCGGCTGAATTAGCCTACACAATTAGTTTTGATGATGCAGATAATTCAAATAGAGGAGTAAATTATACTGATGCAGATGAATTTGCCACTTATTTGCTTTTCGCTCAACAAGGATTTTCTCTTACCATTGAAAACTTTTTTGAAAGGTTAAACGATAGCTCTATTGTTAACCTAGGTTTTACTTTACCTACTCAATTTGCTGCTTTTTTCTCTAATCCCGAGTTTAGAAATGTACCACCAGATACTATTACATACAATGGTCAAAAATATGGTGATACTATTTCTTCATATGGGAGAGTTCATTTTGACCAGTTAGATCGAAATCTAGCAGATAACGCAGATACCATTGGGATGATCGAAAACATTTCAACTTTGGTTTTTGATGCTTTTGGTTCTATGACCACTCCATGGGGAACTTATCCGAATGTAATAAGAGCAAAATTATTATCTGTTGCTAACGACACAAGTTATGTGATAGATGCTATAGGAGACACAACCTCTTCATTCCCTTCTTCTGCATTAACACAATACCAAAGTAATGGAACTGATACTTCATACCAATACCAATACATAGTTCCTTCTCTAGCGAATGTAGCTGGTGTTCATTTAGGAAATGCAATTGGCGGAATAGTAAATGTTATAACAGATAAGTCTGATTTTCCAACTACAGTTCACTTTACACAAGGAGCTTTAAGCCAGTTTAGCTATAGCCCTCCTGCTCAAATTAAAGTAGGCGATACTGTTACATTCACTAATCAAACTATTGGTAACGTAGATTCATTTTCTTGGGATTTTGACGATGAAACAATAGTTAGTGTTGAAGACACAACGCATATCTTTTTAACAGAAGGTAGTTTTGACGTTAGCTTAACTGCTGTTAACGATTTTGGTACTCATGTAAGTACTCAAACAATCACAACATCTGGTTTCAACTCTGTTTCTGAAAAAGAAATACGCTCTGAAGTTTCTTACTACCCTAACCCTACTACAGAACAATTAACTGTTGCCATTAAGTCAACTAACGTAACTCCAAAAGAAGTTCGCGTTTACAATGTTAATGGTCAGTTAGTAAAAACGGTTACCATGAATGAAATGGTTAAAGTAATAAATGTTCAAGATTTAGCTTTAGGCTTACATTCATTCACTATTATTGGTGATAACAACATTACAATAGCAAAAGGTAAGTTCATTCGTAACTAAGCTTTTCTAACACCTTATATTGAACCATCCTTTCCTTTATTGTGAAAGGATGGTTTTTTTATTTCTTCTATTGCATTTTGTTATAATGGCGCTTGCCAGAGGCTCAAACCCCCTTCGATATATTGAATTGACAAATTAGTTCTACTTACACTAAAATACTGAATAAGAACTAAGTTAAGACTCCTGCTACTTTTGTTTTATCAAGAATTTCTTTTATTTTCGGTAAATGAATCCTTTATACTTACTTCTTTTTTCATTTTGTTTTTTTCAGACTCATAGTTTGGTTGCACATGCCCAAAACAATAGTTGTGGCTTTGGTAGGATGGAAGTTGTTGGGCCAAATGAGGCCTGTTTAAATGACGGAGTAGACTTAATAGTCGATGCTGACTCTACAAATTTTAACTATCGTTGGTTTTCAGATTCTACAGCTCTAGATACCATTTCAGACTCCACAAGTGCTTATATTCAAGTAATATCAGACACAACTATTTATTTAAAAGCTTATAAAAATGATTCGTGTGAGAGTACTTTTATTACTTGGAAAATTAAGTGTGAAAAGGAAAAACCAACTGCTTGTTTTAGCTATTGTGCTGAAGGGGATTTAACTTATCAATTTTATGATTTAAGTCAAACGGCTACAAGTTGGAGATGGGAATTTGGTAGAATCGGAACTGGGTTTAAAATAAAGAATCCGTTTTTAACTTTCTCGCAAGAAGGTTTTTGGACTATTTATTCCTATGTTTCAAACATTTGTGGAAGTGATATATTTGAAACTGAAATCTTTGTATACGAAGATTCTATTGGCTTATGCGATACTCCAAAGACGTTTTTATCTAACAAAGAGAAAGAGTATGGAATATATCCAATAATTCAGCTATTTCCGAACCCTTCTACTTCAATAGTAAGTATTAATGTATCAGATGCGAGGGATGCAGAAAGACTGGAATTATACAATGCTACAGGCCAGAAAGTTTATTCTGAAAAATTAGTAAATAATAATTCACAATTAATGGTAGATCAATATCCAAACGGGATGTATCAATTAAAAATATTCTCAAGCGATAATTCACTTATTGGAAGAGGGAAAATAGTAGTAGCTAAGTAGAGAAACTTAGAGATTATGAGTGTTCAAAAGTCGCTTCTAGTAGGGCCGACTTTTTCTATTCTACACGTTCAAAACAACCAATAGTTGGTATTTCAGGACGGTCAACATTGTCCTTATCTCTATTCAAAAAACCACTTATCAAACGCACATCGGTACCGGCCATAAACGCCGGACTTAAGGTGTCAATTCTAAAGTTCTCCTCCCCAATATCAATAAACTTGGGATCTAAATTTAAAATATTGTTTGAACCAGAAAACAAGGCTGTATCCTCTGTTCGAATAATATTGGTTTCAAAAGCTAAATTTAAAGTAGCTCCACCATCATTGTTTAGCACAAATTCAGTTTTTAATGGTCCGTAGATGATGTTATTTACAAAAGTGGCATCAACGTCTGCAATCAGTAGTTCCTCTCCTGTATCAAAGTTATCGCTAATAGCTACCGATGGTTGATTTCTTGAAAGGACATTATTATAATTGCCAATTGTATTATGAAAAAAGTGGTATTTGCCTCCCAAAAGTCCAATAAAAGCAAATTGATTACACGCAAAAAACAACGAGTTCATTACTCTTATCCCACCTGTAAAGCCCAAAACACCAGCTACTGTGTGGTATTTTAAGGTGGTGTTAATTATCTCCACATTAAACTCACTTCCGCTTTCAGCTAAACTATCTACACGCACGCCAACAATAGCATTTTTAATAACTGCAAAATTAATTCTGTTATCAACACTGCCACGTAAGAAATGTATTCCACCCCATTGCCCAGGTTCATCGTCTAAAAATTCCTCACGTCTATCCGTTTGAAATATAACTGAATCGCTTTTGCTTCCAAATACTCTTAATGTTCCTTGCACAAATATTTTAGACCCCTTATGATTATATATTTTTACTCCATTTCCAATATTTAACTTACAACCCTTTTGAACCAGAACAGAGTTATAAATTACATAGGGCAAATCATTTGTCCAAAAAATATCACAAGGCAAAACACTGTCAGCATAGAAATGAGCATTTTGACCAAAAGCAACCAAGTTTACATCTTGAATATTTCCATTTGTTTCAAAGATTATGGAGTCTGAAACGATAAATGGGACTGCATCATTATTTGGGTCAATAGTTACTTCTGCAAAAACAAAAGCTGAGTCGCCCGCAGCTAAACGGTAATTGGTGACTTGTGTATTCGAAATTCCATCAATATTTACTCTAAAACTAGATTGAGATCCTGTACCAACACGAATGGAAGATATTTCAACTGTTTTCTTATTGAAATTATAAATTTTAAAACGCTTTGTGGTGGAACCAATTTCAGTAAATACGGTATCAAATAAAATAGTATCAGTACTAAAACTTAGTCGCGCTTCAGTGTCTCCACTTATGTCGTTTGGCTTACGACAGGAGGAAATAATAAGGGCAAAAAGTAAAATTGGAAGTATATACTTCATAAAACGAGAGTTACTCTGCATATGCCAACGAAACTACTGATATTTTGGTATTAAAATTCTTTTTTACCGCTAAAGCACAGGCTTCAATAGTTGAACCAGTTGTTACTACATCATCAACTAATAAAATATGTTTACCATCAAACGCGGCTAATTTGGTGGTAGAAAACACATCTTTCACATTCTCAAATCGACTAAATCTACTTTTTTTGGTTTGAGTTTTTGTATAAATATTTCTCACCAAAGAGGTTGTTTCTATTGGAATTTCTAAAATTTCACTAAGCCCCTTTGAAATTTGCTCACTTTGGTTATACCCTCTTTCACGTTTTTTCTTTTTGTGTAGAGGAACGGGAATTATTAAATCAACTTCTTCAAAAAAGGCTGAACTTTTAAACTGATTAGCCATACGTTTTCCCATCTCAATTCCAATTTCCTTCGAGCCCTTGTATTTTAGTTGATGAAGAATTTTTTGAGTGCTTTCGCCTTTAGCGAAATACAAAAATGCAGTAGCACGCTCAATTGGCACCTTGCCCCAAAAGCTTTGAGCAACTGGGTTATCTTTAGAAAGATGAAAATTGGTAATTGGCAACTCTAAACTACAGGAAGTGCAAAGTGATTTTTCTCCATTAACCAAGCCATTACTACAAACTCCGCATAAATTTGGATACAAAAGCTCCAAAAAATCATTTAGCGGCGATTTGATAGCTTGCAATAGAGTCATTTATTTACTTTTTATGGCTAGTTGCCCACAAGCTGCATCAATATCTTTCCCCCTACTTCTTCTCACATTTACCACTACTTTATGCTCTCTTAGGTATTCTGCAAACTTATCAACCTTATCTTCTGCTGCATTTACAAAGTCTGCCATTTCAATAGGGTTGTATTCAATAATATTTACTTTGGCAGGAACTTTTTTACAAAAATCAACTAGCTCCTTAGCATCTTGAATTTCATCATTAAAATTATTAAAAATGATGTATTCAAAAGTTATTCTATTTCCTGTTTTCTTATAAAAATACTGTAGAGACTCTGCTAATGCATCTAAGCTGTTTTGCTCA
>JBLIDK010000001.1:0-140261 GCA_047632595.1 Sphingobacteriales bacterium | reverse complement strand
CAAAAAAACTGGAACAATGTTCCGAATCAGAATTATTTGATCAAAGTTGGGAGCGTTTAGAAGAAGTTATTTCAATGGGAACTGGAGCTATTGAAATTAAAAGCGGCTATGGACTAAGCCTTGAGAATGAACTCAAAATGCTTCGAGTTATTCGAAAAATCAAGGAAAAATCGCCAATTCCTGTGAAAGCTACTTTTCTAGGAGCTCATGCATTTCCTGCTAAGTATAAAAACAATCACAAAGGCTACATTGATGAAATAGTGAATGAAATGCTTCCGCAGATTGCTGAAGAAGGCTTAGCTGATTATGTAGATGCATTTTGTGAGAAAGGCTACTTCGACATTGAAGAAACAACAAGAATATTAGAAGCTGGCGTAAAACTAAGTCTAAAACCAAAAGTTCATGTCAACCAATTTAATTCCTTTGGAGCCATTGAAGCGTGTATTAAAAATAAGGCGTTAAGTGTAGATCACCTAGAAGTGGTGACAAAAGAAGACATTAAAGCTCTACAAAATTCACAAACAATTGCGACTTTATTACCTGGTTGCAGTTTGTTCATTTCAATACCTTATGCTCCAGCTCGTGAGTTAATTGATAACAATTGCTTGGTTTCCTTAGCAACTGACTATAATCCTGGTTCTGCGCCTAGTGGAAATATGAATTTAGTAGTTTCATTGGCTTGTTTTAAGATGAATATGCTGCCTGAAGAAGCAATAAACGCAGCCACAATAAACGCAGCCTTTGCAATGGAAGTAGAAGGTGAATTGGGAACAATTGGAATCGGAAAAAAGGCTAGTTTAATACTAACTAAAAAGATTTCTGGTTACTCTTTTATTCCCTACAGTTTCGGTAATAATCTGATTGAAAAAGTTTTTGTTTAGATTTAGCCGTTTCATTTTCAAGGGTTACTGCTAGATTTAATATAGGAGTAAATTTAAAAACGACAGTATATTAAATGCTATTTACATTCACGCATCTAGCAATTGTCTTACCTCAAACTTTTTTATCTAATAAATGGATTTCATTGACTGGATTTGTAATTGGAAGAATGATTCTTGGATTTGAAAAATTTGCTAGAATCAGATAATAATGAAGAAAAACAATTGATTCATTAACTCATTTGATAAAAGAAATATCGATCATTGTTTTTTTTGAGGTCATAAAAAGCCTACTTTTAAGAAAAAGTATAATAAACTATAACTTACACTAAACAATCAGATGAGAAAAAGTAAAATATTTTATTTGTCAATAATGGCAATAGGCATTTCCTTAGCAACAATTATCGGATGCAAGAAAGACGATGTTCCAGCACCTGCTGCACCTGTAGCTACAGCGCCAACTGCCAACTTTACATCTAGTGGTGGTAACTGCATTGTACCATGTACAATAACATTTACAAATACATCTTCCAATGCTATCAGTTACAGCTGGGATTTTGGTGACGGAAATACAAGCACTTTAGAAAGTCCTTCAAATAATTACACTTCCCCTGGAACATGGTCAGTGACTTTAGTTGCAACAAATAGTGCTGGTGCCACAACTGTGATTAGTAAGACTGTTGCCACAACCGCAGAAGTTAACCAAACAAACGAACAAAAACTTACTGGTAATGGAGTGTGGAAACTATCTGCATTTACAAGCTCTATAGCTTTTAACTGGCCAAATGGTGATCTAACAAATGGTCAGACTGATTGGTTTGCAGCATACGTTGATCCTTGTGAGAAAATAAAAAGAATTAGTTTCAATGCCAGTAGTGGAGAGACAGACATTAGTGGGCCAAACCAGACTAACCTTAATGGCCAGCCATGTAATACCATTACTTCTGGAGGAAATAATCCTATATGGAATGAAGCTTTCGGCCAAGATGGCGCTATTGGAGCTTGGTTCTTTGGAGCTGGTGAAACGCAGCTTGAATTTAATGACGCTATTTGGAATATTGCTACTTTAAGTGGAACCGAGCTGAAATTAACCATTACTCAAACTTTTAATGGGACAATCTTAACATTAACAATGACATTAACACACTAATTTAGTATCTGCTTTTATTAGCATTACAATTAAGCGGCAAAAAATTCATCTAATGGAAGAATTATTTGCCGCTTTTTTTTTAAATAAAAATTGAATTGGGCTTTTGTATAACTGGATAAGTATACAGACTTCTCGTGCGAGCATTAGCGAAGCGGTGCTTGTGGCACAAGCGCACGTTGTCCGTGGCTTACAGCTTCTGTCAACATTGCATTTAAGTTATTTATTTAGTCTTAGTTGGTTTAGTTTAAAGGATCTTAGTCCTTCTTAAGTTAAGTAATTTAAGACTACCTTAAATTTCACTTAATATGCAGGGTCCAACTCCAAAATCCGAGGAACCTGGTTAGCGGCATAAAGAAGTATAATAATTGGCATACAATGACACCTATAAGCAATAGCGCATTGCTGGAGACTATTGTTCACAGCAAAACCGTTTTACTTGTAACTCTAAAGCGCAGTCTATTTTTGTCTTTCCACCTAACATTAATTAACAAATACTTACCCATTAGAACTATGCTTTTCAGATATTTGCACTTTAGTTAGAATTCTATGAAAAGATTAATTGAGTGCGTACCTAATTTTAGTGAAGGTCGTGATATGTCTATTATCAAACAGATTACTGACGTAATTGAATCTGTTGATGGTGTAAAATTGTTAGATGTAGATCCCGGTAAGGCAACAAATAGAACAGTAGTAACCTTTGTTGGTGAACCTGAACCTGTTATTGAAGCGGCTTTTCTAGCCATTAAAAAAGCAGGTGAATTAATTGACATGTCTAAGCATAGCGGAGAACATCCTCGTTTTGGCGCCACTGATGTTTGTCCTTTAGTGCCTATTTCTAACATTACAATGGATGAAGTGGTGCCATATGCACACAAACTTGGAGCAAGAGTGGGTAAAGAAATTGGAATTCCGATTTATTTCTACGAAAATGCTGCAAAAGAGCCAAAAAGACAGAATTTAGCAAGCTGTAGAGCTGGTGAGTATGAAGCATTGCCTAAAAAACTGTCTAATCCAGATTGGAAGGCAGACGAAGGTGCAAAGGAATTCAACGATTTAGTAAAACGCACCGGAGCAACTGCTATTAGTGCTAGAGATTTTCTAGTAGCATACAATGTAAACCTTAATACAACTTCTGCACGTCGAGCAAATTCAATTGCTTTTGATATTCGTGAAGCAGGTAGAGTACAAAGAGAAGGCAATCCTATTACCGGTAAAATTCTAGAAGATAAGGACGGAAATTCAGTTCGGATTCCTGGTAAACTTAAATGTGTAAAAGGTATTGGCTGGTATATTGAAGAATACGGCGTTGCACAAATTTCTTACAACCTAACTAACATCTCAATCACCCCTGTTCACATTGCTTTTGATGAATCGTGCAAGTCGGCAATTGACCGTGGTTTGCGAGTTACAGGTTCTGAGTTAGTAGGACTTATTCCGCTTAAAGCGATGTTAGATGCAGCGGATTATTTTTTAGAGAAACAACAGCGTTCTTTAGGAATCTCAGAATCAGAAAAAATTAATATTGCGATAAAATCTTTGGGATTAGATGACTTAAAACCATTTGACCCAAGTAAAAGAATTATTGAGTACGTAATTAAAGGAGAAGAAGCTTCAGCTTTAATTGACTTAACGGTTAAAGAGTTTGCCAATCAAACAGCATCAGAATCTCCAGCTCCGGGTGGTGGTTCAGTAAGTGCTTATATGGGTGCTTTAGGCGCATCACTTGGCGCAATGGTTGCTAACTTAAGTTCACACAAACGTGGCTGGGATGATAAGTGGGAATTCTTTTCAGACTGGGCGGTAAAGGCTCAAACATTGAAAGATAGATTGCTTTATTTAGTTGATGAAGATACAAATTCATTCAATAAGGTAATGGAAGCATTCAGGCTTCCAAAAGGATCAGACTCTGAAGTGGCAGCGCGTAAAGAAGCAATTGAAGATGCTACCAAGTACGCTATTCAAATTCCTTTTGAAGTTATGGAAACCTCCTTTGCTTGCTTTGAAATGTTGAAGGAAATGGCTAATTCTGGTTTGAAGGCTTCGGTAAGTGATGCTGGAGTGGGTGCTTTGTGTTGCACTGCGGCAATTAAAGGTGCATTTTTAAATGTAAAAATCAACGCCGGCGGACTAAAAGACAAAGATTTCGTATCAAAACACATAAAAGCCGGGGAAGAGATGCTACAAAAAGCTATTTCGCATGAAGCGGAGATTATGGAAATGGTTGAAGGTAAAATATAATAATTATGGCATCAAACTCATTCGGAATAGTATTTAGAATCACCACAGCAGGAGAATCGCACGGAAAGGCTTTAACTTGTATTGTAGATGGCTGCCCTCCAGGTTTGGAGCTTTCTGAAGAGGATATTCAACCTTCCTTGGATAAAAGAATGCCAGGGCAATCAAAAATTGTTACCCAACGCAAGGAAAAAGATCAAGTAGAAATTTTAAGCGGAGTTTTTGAAGGTGTTACCACGGGTCACCCAATTACTTTACAAATTCAAAATACCGACCAACGTAGCAAAGACTATTCTCACATAAAAGATTTTTACAGACCCTCTCATGCTGATTTTACCTACTCAGAAAAGTACGGAATTCGTGATTATAGAGGTGGTGGTAGAAGCTCAGCTCGTGAAACTGCCAATTGGGTTGGAGCAGGTGCTGTAGCGAACAAATTTCTTAAGGAAATGGGCATTGAAGTGAACGCTTTTGTTTCTCAAGTGCATAATCTAAAATTAGAGAAACACTATTCGAAACTGGACTTATCAAAAACTTACGAGAACGATGTTCGTTGTCCAGATGGTGAAACAGCTGAGAAAATGATTGACCTGATAAAAGAGGTTAAGAAAGACGGAGATTCTGTTGGTGGAGTAATTACAGGAGTTATTAAAAACTGCAAAGTAGGTTTAGGCGACCCAATATTTGAAAAACTGAGTGCCAACTTAGGTAAGGCAATGTTGACTATTAATGCAGTAAAAGGATTTGAGATTGGCTCAGGCTTTGAATCAACTACCTTAAAAGGTTCTGAACATAACGATATGTTTGACTTTGAAAACGACAGGATCACCACAAAAACCAACAACGCTGGTGGTGTTTTAGGTGGAATAAGCTCAGGACAAGACATCTACTTTAGAGTAGCATTTAAGCCAACAGCAACAGTAATAAAAGACCAAGATTCTGTAAACGCTGCAGGAGAAAAAGTAGTAGTTGAAGGTAAAGGTCGCCACGACCCTTGTGTTTTACCAAGAGCAGTGCCAATTGTTGAGGCATTGAGTGCTTTAGTAGTTTTTGATCATTACTTAATGAATAAAACCTACCTTTAAGCTTAGTACGTTTTCCGAAATAAACATTCGGCCATGATAAAAGAACTAAGTATTACCATTCTTCCAGAATTTGTAGAAAATCAAGACCGAATTTCTAAAGCAATAGCTTCTGAGCTAAACGTTAAAAATTCTGAAATAACCCACTTCGAAATTCTTAAACGAGCAATTGATGCCCGTAAAAAGGTAAACTACCAACTAAAGGTCAGAGCTTTTATTGGAGAAAAACCCATAGAGCTACCTCCTTTTAATCCAGAATTTAAAAATGTAAAGAATGCAGAACCTGTTCACATTATTGGAGCAGGTCCAGCCGGAATGTTTGCTTCTTTGCGTTGCTTGCAATTGGGATTAAAACCTATTGTTTTAGAACGAGGTAAAGATGTTAGAGCCAGGCGACGAGATTTAGCAAAAATTAACAAAGAAGGAATTGTAAATCCAGAATCAAACTATTGCTTCGGTGAAGGCGGGGCTGGGACCTATTCAGATGGAAAACTTTATACGCGATCCAAAAAAAGAGGAGATGTAGAGCTTGTTTTGAACTTTTTGGTCCATTTTGGAGCAGATCCAGATATTTTAGTAAACGCACGACCGCATATTGGAACCAATAAGTTGCCAGCCGTTATTACTGCAATTCGAGAATGTATTGAAGAACTTGGAGGAGAATTTCACTTTGAGAAAAAGTTCACTGGGTTTGATAAAAACACAAACAGTATATCCCATTTAATTCTAAACGATGGTGAAAAAGTACCCTGCACAAATTTGATTTTAGCAACAGGGCATTCGGCACATGATATTTACGAGATGCTGAATGAAAAGCAAGTCTTGTTAGAAGCAAAACCTTTTGCATTAGGTGTTAGAATAGAGCACAATCAAGATTTAATTGATAAAATTCAATACAATTGCGAAACAAGAGGCGAGTTTCTACCACCCGCATACTACAGCTTAACTCAACAAGTGAATAAAAGGGGCGTATTTTCCTTTTGCATGTGTCCTGGTGGTATTATAGCACCTTGTGCGACCGGGAATGAAAGTATTGTTGTAAATGGCTGGTCACCCTCTAAAAGAAACAATCCGTATTCAAATTCTGGAACGGTGGTTCAAGTTACTCCAAATGACATTCCCAATTTTGAAAACGACTCATTAGCAGGACTCAAATTTCAGCAAGAAATAGAAAAAAATGCGGCATTAGCAGGGGGTGGATTACAAGTAGCTCCTGCGCAAAGAATGTTAGATTTCGTAAAAGGAAAAATTTCATCAGACCTGCCTGATAATAGTTACTTGCCCGGGACAAAATCTACCCAGTTATCAGAGATACTTCCTGAGTTTGTGACTACTAGTTTGAAGGCAGCTTTGCCCTTATTTGGCAACAAAATGCGAGGGTATTATTCCAACGATGCAATTTTGGTAGGGGTGGAATCTAGAACTTCCTCTCCAGTTAGAATTCCAAGAATTAAGGAGACAGGTAATCATCCAGAAATTACAAACCTTTATCCATGTGGCGAAGGTGCTGGCTTTGCTGGCGGTATTGTTTCTGCGGCAATGGATGGTTTCTTTTCAGTGAACTGCATTGCAGCAAATAAGTAATTCAATATCTAAAAACAATTTACCCATAAAAAAAGGCCCTTTGTTTTTACAAAGAGCCTTCTCAAATTTATTTATAAAAAACTACTTGATAGGTCCTGAGTAGGTTCCTTCTATAGTTTTAAGTTTATCACCTAATTCCTTAGCAACTGAGTCAGCTCCACTTTGCTGTGCAATTTGAATAAGATTTCGGTACTCACCAAAACGCTGTTGTAAATTACGGTCGTTCATTCGAGCTTGTTGCCCCGTGAAACTATTGTAATATGCAATCTCTTCTTCTAAATTAACACTCACTCTACGAAGAATATCTGCAGCCTTTTTATTTTCGCCTAAACGGAAATATAAACTTGCATATCCTCTTAAATAACCATCAGTTCCAAAGTTCTCTTCGTTAACTTTTTCTAAACCAGTATCCAAAATCAACTTTGCAGTATCATTTTTACCAACTTGCATAAATTCTGCAGCTAATGCGTAGAAATGCCCTCTTAAGTTATCAACCATACGACTCGTTTCAGGGTCAATATTGATTTTCTCAGTAGCAAGATTTGTCCATTGATATTCGTTTATCATGTTTTGGAACATCTCTTCCTTCATAATTTCTGCATCACGTTGTTTGTACCTTCTGTTTTCAACAGGTAATACTTGGTAGGTAAGTCCAGCTTGATGGAAGTACTTATCTAAACCATTAAACTCATTACTTCCAATTCTACCAATAGTAGTTGCAAAGTAAATCGGACGTTCCCAGTTATTGTTAGCTATAACATCTAAAATGATTAAGTCATCTTTAATAACTCCACCACCTTTTAAATCCCATTGCATTTCAGAAACAATTCTATCCTGAACTTCTGTAGGAATAGTTCCAGTTGCAATAACCGCATCTCTATCAACTTGAAGACTTACTTTTTTAGTTGGGAAAAGATCGTACTGAGCATTTGGACCACCTTTTGTTCTTCTGTCATCAGAAATTACAAATTCCAATACTCGTTTTAGATCTAAATAACCAGTAACACCTGTTTGCTGTGCAAAAGGCATATAGTCTCTATTTCCATCTAAGTATTTTATTGGCTCAATAACCGAAGGGATTCCTTCATGGTCGGCATGATATTTCGTTTTCATGTGATCCACATACCAACTTGTTCCTAGCAAGCTTAAGTTCACAATACGAACATCTTTTCTATACCCTTCCACCTCTTGAATATACCAAAGAGGGTAGGTGTCGTTATCACCTAAGGTAAATAAGACAGCATTTGGTCTACAAGATTCTAAATAGTTCTTCGCAATGTCTCTAGCAGTATATTTGTTTGAACGATCATGATCATCCCAACCTTGCTCAGCCATTATTGCTGGAACTGCTAAACACACAACTGTTGTTACTGTTGCCGCTACCTTGCCATTGACGTATCTTCTTAAGAATTCTGTAATTGCCATTACACCAAAACCTATCCATATCGCGAAAGCGTAAAAGGATGCCGCATAGGCATAATCTCGCTCTCTAGGCTGTAATGGATACTGATTTAGATAAAGTACAATTGCGATTCCTGTAAAGAAGAATAGCAAGAATACTGTCCACGCATCTTTATTATTCCGCTTGAATTGGAAAAACATTCCAAACAAACCTAAAATAAGAGGCAAGAAGAAATATTTATTATGTGCAGGGTTGTTAGTTATAGAACTTGGTAAGGCATCTCTTGAGCCTAGTCGTGCTTCATCTATAAAATCAATTCCTGAAATCCATTGCCCGTTGTTGTCACTTAATCCATGACCTTGAACATTGTTCTCACGACCAGCAAAATTCCACATAAAATATCTCCAGTACATGAAATTCATTTGGTAAGTCCAGAAAAACTTAATGTTATCCTGCATAGTTGGAGCAACTCCATCGGGAATTTTTAACCAAGCCTTGTAAAAGCTAATGTGAGAAGGTCTATCATGACTATAAACTCTTGGGAAAAGCATTTTAACGCTTTTTTTATACTCACGAGTTACTTTTTTACCACGATCTTCATACTTATCACCCACTCTTTTCCAAATTGTTTTACTAGTTTCTTTGCTTACCCAATCTCCTTGAGTTACGGCAAAGTGACCACCTGATAATAAGTGATGTTCCCCATATTGCTCACGATTGATATACGATAAAAGGTTATAAGCATTTTCAGGATCGTTCATGTCAATAGGCGGATTTGCATCTGAACGAATAACCGTCATTGCATAAGTACCACAGCCAACTATAGCAGCAATTCCACACCATAATGCGGTGTTTAATGCCACCTTATGGTTTTTCATCGACCATTTAACTGCGTAGAATAAACCAACTCCTAAAAGAATCATAAAGAAAATCATTCCACTTCCGAAGAACATTCCAAAGCCGTTTACAAATATCCTATCGAATGTTGCTGCAAAGGAAGCTAATGTTGGAGCCAATAGGTTAAAGCCTCCTAAGATGGCTACTGAAATAATACCAGTATAGATAAAACCTTTTCTAGTTGCTTCGTAACGTTTAAAGTAATACACATAAGCAATAGCAGGAACTGCAAGTAAACCTAAAAGGTGAACTCCAATTGATAAGCCTATTAAGAAAGAAATAAACACCAACCATCTGTCAGAACCTTTCTCATGTGCCACGTTTTCCCATTTAAGAATTGCCCAAAAAACAATTGCAGTAAATAAGGATGACATTGCGTATACTTCTGTTTCTGCAGCTGAGAACCAAAACGTATCTGAGAAGGTGTAAATCAATGCTCCAACTGTTGCAGTTCCGAAAATGGTTATCATTTCGTAAGCACTTGGTGTGCTTTCCATTGTTTTGTCAAATATTTTTCTTGCTAGATGAGTAATTGTCCAAAACATAAACAATATGGTGAAACTGCTACATAAAGCAGAACTCAAGTTTGCTAAGTAGGCTACGTTTTCTACATTACCAAAGGCAAATAAAGTAAACATTCGCACAACCATTCCAAAAAATGGGGCGCCTGGAGGGTGCATTACTTGAAGTTTATATGATGCGGAAATAAATTCACCACAATCCCAGAAACTTACTGTAGGTTCCATTGTTAGGACAAAAACAATAGTTGCAATTAAAAAGGATAGCCATCCAAAAATTAAATTATATAACTTATACTTCGACATGATGTGTATTTGGTTGTTTTTCTTTAGTTCTTTAAAAAGCCGAAATTATAAATATTTTCCGCCAATGAGGTAAAAGAATGATTCTTTAGGTATAATTTAATTGTACACGAAGGTATGTTTTTAATTGATTTTAATTCTTTCGAAAGAATTATTGATTTTATTCTTTGTTAGAATACTTAGTATGCCTACATTTGCAGTCCCAAATTTAGATGAGGGAAAATTGTCCGATGGTGTAACTGGCAACACGTTTGTTTTTGGTACAAGAGAGTCTAGGTTCGAGCCCTAGTCGGACAACCAAGTTGAAAAGCGAAAGGTGAAGGGCGAGAAGTCTGTCCCGATCGAAGCCTGAAGGCGGAGCATCGGGAAGCCTTAGTCGAACAACGCAGTTGGCAGAAAGGTGAAAACTAGAATGACAACGAATATAAATGCAAAAAGAGTATAGGAGCAATTGCCTATATACTTCCTCTCAACTTGAAAGGAAAATTTTTAAAGCAAGAGTATAATTTACACGTGTGAATCTGAATAAGATTCTTAATTAATTAAGTAAAATGCCATCACAGTTTAATCCAGTAAAATTATTTGCAGGAAACTCTAATCCAGCATTAGCTAAAGCAATTTCTTTAGCTTTTGGTAAGGAATTGGGTGAGGTGTCATTTAATAAATTTAGTGATGGTGAATTCCAACCAAGTTTTGATGAAACGGTAAGAGGGTGTGATGTTTTTCTAATTCAATCGACTAACGCACCAACCGAAAATCTTTTTGAACTACTATTAATGATAGATGCTGCTAAAAGAGCTTCTGGTCATTACATTACTGCAGTAATTCCATATTTTGGTTTTGCTCGCCAGGACAGAAAAGATAAGCCCAGAGTAGCTATCGGTTCAAAACTCATTGCAAACTTGTTAACTGCTGCAGGAGCAAATAGAGTCATGACAATGGACTTACATGCTGCACAAATTCAAGGATTTTTTGATATTCCTGTAGATCACCTAGATAGCACTATCATATTTGTACCGCATATCAGAAGTTTAAATTTAGAGAATTTAACAATCGCTTCTCCAGACATGGGCGGTGCGCATAGAGCAAGGGCATTTGCAAAGGCTTTAAGATGTGAAGTAGTTATTTGCGATAAAGAAAGAGTTAGAGCAAATGAAGTAAGCTCAATGACCATTATTGGAGATGTAAAGGGTAAGGATATTGTTTTAGTGGATGACATTGTTGACACAGCAGGAACTTTATGCAAAGCATCTGACCTTTTAATGGAAAGAGGAGCACGAAGTGTAAGAGCATTATGTACGCACCCAGTATTATCTGGTAAAGCATACGAAAATATTAAGAATTCTAAATTGGAAGAGTTAATCGTTTGTGATACACTTCCTATTAAAGAAGGAACAGATAAAATTAAAGTATTGTCGGTTGCAAGCCTATTCTCAAACGCAATTTCGAATGTGTATGAGCATGGATCTATTAGCAGTTTGTTTAAGCTGGGAAAAGATGTAGAAGCCGACATTTAATAAATAATAAAATGAAATCAATAGCAATAAAAGGTACAGTTAGAGAAGTTAAAGGAACTTCAAGAGCGAAGCAGTTTAGAAATTATGGACTTGTACCATGTATTCTATATGGAGAAAATGATCCAATTCATTTTGCTTCTCCAATTAATGAATTTAAAGACTTAGTTTATACTTCTGAAGCGCACTTTGTAGAGCTAGATTTAGAAGGAAAGAAGTCAAAAGCAATTATGCAAGAAATTCAGTTTCACCCAGTTTCTGAGCAAATTCTTCATATCGATTTCTTAGAAATTCAAGGAAAGAAACCTGTAACAGTTGAAGTTCCAGTTACCTTAGTAGGTGCTGCTGCTGGTGTTCGTTTAGGTGGAAGATTAATTCAAAAGCTACGAAGACTTAAAATTAAAGGTTTACCAACCAAGTTACCTGAAACAATTGAAGTTGATGTAACTGACTTAGGCTTAGGTGCTAGTTTAAAAGTTGGCGAAATAGCATTAGAAGGATTGAAAGTTGTAACTCCTGCTGGTATTCCTGTTGTAACTATCATGAGACCAAGAAGCGCAGTTGAAGTTTCTGAGGAGGATGATGACGATGCGGAAGGAGCTGCAACAGCAGAAGGTGATGAAGCATCTGAAAACAAAGAATAATTGAAATACCTACTTGTCGGACTCGGTAATGTTGGTGAAGAGTATTTAAACACTCGACACAATATAGGGTTTGATATAGTTGATGAATTTTTAAAGAAGCATTCTCCTGCTAAGGAGGATGCTTCTTTTGTTTTAAGTAGACATGCTTTTAAAGCTGAAACGAAATGGAAAGGCAAAACGATTCACGTTATAAAGCCCACTACATTTATGAACTTAAGTGGCAAAGCAGTTAACTATTGGATTAATGAGTTAAAGGTGCCATTGACCAATGTTTTAGTGGTTATTGACGATCTTGCCTTTCCCTTTGGTAAAATTAAATTAAAGGCTGCTGGTAGCGATGCTGGACATAATGGCATAAGACATATAAACGACACCTTGGGAACTTCTGAATACGCTAGGCTGCGCTTCGGAATCCACGCTCCATTTCCACGTGGGCAGCAAATTGATTTTGTGTTAGGACATTTTGATAAAGAAGAAGCCAAACAACTTCCAGAGTTAGTATCGAATAGCGTAACAATAATTCAGAATTTTATTGCGCTTGGCATTGAGAAAGCAATGTCGCAAAAATCATAGACTTTATCGCTTCACAAACTTCTCTATTTGTGTAGAATTCCCATCCTCAATTTTTAGTAAATAGGCTCCAGGATTTATATTTTCCAAATTCAAAATCTCATTTAGTTTTTTGTTTCCTTATTGAGATAAACAGTTTTTTCATCTAATGATAGTATAGTAACATTTTTAGAGTTTATTGAAGAATCAAACTCTACATGCATTAAATCCTCAACGGGATTAGGGAAAAAACGATAAGTGGTAACAGTACTATTCTGAACGGAATTGCTTTCTTCTACTTCGAACTCCACATAATCGTAGGTGGAGTCGGCGTAACCACTTTCATCGTGTGTGAAAAATACCAGTTTGTACATTCCATTTTTTTTATTGGAAGTAAGAATGAATCTTTTATATAAGTTATTGAAGTAGCAAAACCGCGGGTGTAATAACTGTGAATTGTAATGGAATCTTCTATAAATTCCATCTTAAAAGAATCTCTATAGGCAGGATGACTTGTAAACATTAAATAGGCTACTGCGTATATTTTTTTACCAGGGTGTAATATTTCAGGCAACATCTTTAGACTATCCGCATAGCTATCTTTTTTAACATAAATGTTTGTTGTGTTTTTGCAGTGTCTGTATTAGTAAATGCCCTAAAATAGATAGTTTTATTTCCCGAATCTTTAAAACAATAACTAATGGAATCGGCTCTTTTGCAAGTGTCTGAAGAAGGACTTGCTGAATAGTATGCGTCTATCCACAAGCTATCCTTGATTTGTTTCTTGTGAACAGGATCTATCGAACAGTTTTTTCCATTAATGGACAAATTAGCAATGAAATCAAAGCCAACATAGTCAAATAATCTGTTTCCATAAATAGAATAGATAGAAGTAGAATCAATACTTAGTGCTTGAGAATTTGCTTGGAAGGTAGTATAAGCAATTAAAATGGACAGTAAGAATATGGCTAAAATGGGTTTCATAAAGAATCAAGTATTTCGATAATAAGGGTGTTAAACCTAAATTAAATATAATGGTTTATAGCGTAAAAAGTTTAAGTGCATTATTTCAACCAAAACCACCTTGTTCAGTTTCAAATTGAAATACTCTCAGAATATCTCAGAAACAGTATTGAAGACATAAAATTTAGAGAAAAGTTCATTTATTTCGAAGTCTAGCTATCAAAGTACCTATAACCCTATTTTTAAGACAATTTTTGATTGCAAATTCCTTCAAAAGACTCAATTTGATAGAGACTTATTTAGCATAGTTCATTTATTTTCATTCAGATTACCTCAAAAGAGTGTTTAAATATGCAGAATACCAACAAGTTACATTAATATCAAATTACCTTCATATTTTTCGTATGGATAGCATTGCAGATTCAAAGATATTCCTTACCTTTGCAGTCCCTCTGAAAACAGGGGTAAGATTTGTATAGAATTCACCCATAAGAATGCCTACGATACAACAATTAGTAAGAAAAGGAAGAAACAACCTTGTAGATAAAAGTAAGTCACCAGCTTTGGACTCATGTCCGCAGAGAAGAGGTGTTTGTGTGCGTGTATATACTACAACGCCTAAAAAGCCAAATTCAGCGATGAGAAAAGTTGCTAGGGTTAGACTTACAAATGGAAAAGAAGTTAACGCATATATAGGTGGAGAAGGACATAACCTTCAAGAACACTCTATTGTATTAATACGTGGAGGAAGAGTTAAAGATCTTCCTGGAGTTCGTTACCACATTGTTCGAGGAGCATTAGATACCTCGGGTGTTGAAGGAAGAACCCAAAGACGTTCAAAATACGGAGCAAAGAGACCTAAAGCAGCTAAAGCATAATGAGAAAGTCAAAACCAAAAAAACGGTATTTATTACCTGACCCGAAGTTTCAAGACACTATGGTTACTTTATTTGTAAACCATATGATGGTAGACGGTAAAAAAAGTACTGCATATGATATCTTTTACGATGCATGTGATATTGTGGAAAAGAAAACGGAAGAAAACGGACTTGAAACTTGGAAAAAAGCTTTGAACACAGTTATGCCTGGTGTTGAAGTGAAGAGTAGAAGAGTAGGTGGAGCAACGTTCCAAATTCCTAGTGAAGTTAGACCAGCAAGAAAAGTTGCTTTAGGAATGAAGTGGTTAATTCTTTATTCTCGTAAGAGAAATGAAAAAAGCATGGCACTTCGTTTAGCAAATGAAATTATTGCTGCTTCTAAAGGAGAAGGTGCTGCAGTTAAAAAGAAAGAAGATACACATAGAATGGCAGAAGCTAACAAAGCGTTCTCTCATTTTAGAGCTTAATAGTATAAGTTAATTATAATGGCAAAGAAAAAAGATTTAAACTACACCAGAAATATTGGTATTTCAGCACACATTGATGCGGGTAAAACCACAACAACTGAGCGTATACTATATTATACTGGTATTAGCCATAAAATCGGTGAAGTACATGATGGTGCTGCAACAATGGATTGGATGGAGCAGGAGCAAGAAAGAGGTATTACTATTACTTCAGCTGCTACTACATGTGTATGGAACTATCCTAATACTTTAGGAAAAGCTAACGCTGATACTAAAGAGTACAGAATTAACATTATTGACACTCCAGGACACGTTGATTTTACTGTTGAAGTAGAACGTTCAATGCGTGTATTAGACGGTGCTGTTGCTTTATACTGTGCAGTTGGTGGTGTTGAGCCACAATCTGAAACAGTTTGGAGACAAATGAACAAATACAAAGTTCCAAGATTAGGCTTTGTAAACAAAATGGACCGTTCTGGTGCTGACTTCTTAAATGTAGTTAGCCAAATTAAAGAGCGTTTCGGTGCTAACCCTGTTCCACTTCAATTACCAATTGGTGCTGAAGATTCATTTAAAGGTGTGGTTGATTTATTGAAGAATAAAGCAATTTACTGGGATGATGATACACAAGGGATGACTTATGCTGAGGAAGAAGTTCCTGCTGACATGGTTGAGATTGTAAAGGAATACAGAGAAAAATTAGTTGAAGCAGTAGCTGAGCATGATGATGCGATGTTGGAGAAATTCTTCGAGGATCCAGCTTCAATTACTGTTGAAGAATTAGAAAATGCAATTCGTATTGCTACTTGTGCGCAAACGATTTTCCCTATCATGTGTGGATCTGCATTTAAGAACAAAGGTGTTCAAGCAATGCTTGATGCTGTTATTACTTATTTGCCTTCACCTTTAGACGTTCCTCCTATCATTGGACACGATCCTTCTGATGAAACAATTGAAGTAAGAAGAGAGCCTAGTGAAGATGCACCATTTGCAGCTTTAGCGTTTAAAATCATGACGGATCCTTTTGTAGGTCGTCTAGCATTTTTCCGTACTTATTCTGGTACTCTTAAAGCAGGTTCTTATGTAATTAATGCAAGAACAGGTAAAAAAGAACGTATTTCTCGTATCCTTCAAATGCATGCTAACAAGCAGCAACCAATGGATGAGATTACGGCAGGAGATATAGGTGCAGCTGTAGGTTTTAAGGATATTAAAACTGGTGATACTCTTTACGAAGAAGGTAAGCCAATTGCATTAGAGTCTATGACTTTCCCTGATCCAGTTATTGGATTAGCGATTGAGCCAAAAGCTCAAGCAGATATTGATAAGTTAAGTATTGGTCTTCAGAAATTAGCTGAAGAAGATCCTACATTCTCTGTAAAAACAGATGAAGATTCAGGTCAAACCATTATTAGCGGTATGGGTGAGCTTCACTTAGAGATTATCTTAGATCGTTTAAAAAGAGAATTTAAGGTTGAATGTAGCCAAGGTCCTCCACAAGTATCTTACAAAGAAGCAATTACTGAAACTATCACTCACCGTGAAACATATAAGAAACAAACAGGTGGTCGTGGTAAGTTTGCAGACATTCAAGTAGAGTTAGGACCAATAGATAAAGATGTTAAACCTGAGGACATGAAAAACGGTGTTCAGTTTATCAATCAAATCTTTGGAGGATCAATTCCAAAAGAATTTATCCAACCAGTTCAAAAAGGATTCGAAGAAGCGATTAAAACTGGTGTACTTGCGGGATATCCTGTAGATAGCTTAAAAGTTAGATTGTATGACGGTTCTTTCCACGCAGTGGATTCAGACCAATTATCTTTCGAGATTTGTGCTAGAGGTGCATTCAGAAACGCAGCGAAAAAAGCAAAACCTGTTTTACTTGAGCCAATCATGAAAGTGGAGGTGGTAACACCAGAAGAATTCATGGGTGATGTAATGGGAGATTTAAATAGAAGAAGAGGACAAATGCAAGGAATGGACTCGCGTAATAATGATCAAATCATTAAAGCAAAAGTTCCTTTGTCTGAAATGTTCGGTTATGTAACTCAATTAAGAACGATTACCTCAGGTAGAGCAACATCTACTATGGAGTTTGATTCTTACGAGCAAACAACTAGTAGCCTTTCTGCAGAAATTATAGCAAAAGTTCAAGGTAAAGCGGTAAAAGCATAAGACAATGAGCCAAAGAATACGTATAAAGCTTAAATCATACGATTACAATTTAGTTGATAAATCAGCTGAGAAGATCGTCAAAACGGTAAAGCCAACAGGAGCTGTAGTAAGCGGTCCTATTCCTTTACCAACAGAACGTAAGGTGTACACAGTATTGAAGTCACCACACGTAAATAAGAAAGCAAGAGAGCAATTTCAATTGAGTTCTTATAAAAGATTGATGGACATATATAGTTCTTCATCAAAAACAGTTGACGCATTAATGAAGCTTGAGCTTCCAAGTGGTGTTGACGTTGAAATTAAAGTGTGATAAACACCATAAAGAGATAGAGATGCCAGGTTTAATTGGACGAAAAGTAGGAATGACCAGTATTTTCAATGAAGAAGGTAAAAATATACCTTGTACATTGATTGAATTAGGTCCATGTGTTGTAACTCAGATTAAAACAACTGAGACAGACGGATATGATGCCGTACAACTTGCATATGACGAAAAGAAAGAGAAGAACACTTCAAAAGCGCTTCTTGGACATTTCTCAAAAGCAAAAACAACACCTAAAAGAAAAGTAGTTGAGTTCACTGATTTTAATAATGATGTGGCTTTAGGACAAACTTTTAATGTTGAACTATTCACAGAAGGTGAATTTGTTGATGTAACCGGAACTTCAAAAGGTAAAGGTTTCCAAGGAGTTGTTAAAAGATACAACTTCCGTGGAGTTGGTGACGCAACTCACGGTCAGCATAACAGACTAAGAGCTCCAGGTTCATTAGGTGGTGGATCATATCCTTCACGTGTATTCAAAGGAATGCGTATGGCTGGTAGAATGGGTAATGACAGAGTACTTACAACTAATTTAAAAGTACTTAAAGTTATGACCGAGCAAAATTTAATAGTTGTTACTGGTTCAGTAGCCGGAGCTAAAAACTCGTACGTAATTGTAGAAAAGTAAGATGGAATTAGCAGTAGTAGACATAAAAGGTAAAGAAACTGGAGCTAAGGTAAAACTACCTATGGCAGTATTTGGTATTGAGCCAAATGATCACGCAGTATATTTGGATGTAAAGCAGTACTTGGCTAACCAAAGACAAGGAACTCACAAGTCTAAAGAAAGAGCGGAGATTGCTGGATCAACTAAAAAACTTAGAAAGCAAAAAGGTAGTGGTGCTGCTCGTGTGGGTAGTATTAAATCACCTACTTTCAAAGGTGGTGGTAGAGTATTCGGGCCACGTCCAAGAAATTATGGTTTCAAATTGAACAAAAAAGTGAAGGCAATAGCTAGAAATAGCGCCATGACTTATAAGGCAATTGATAAGGATATTATTGTATTGGATTCATTTAACATGGATTTACCAAAAACTAAGGAGTACAAGGCATTACTTGAAAACTTAAAGTTGGACAATGCATCAACCCTTTTGGTAACAGCAGAAAACAGTCCTATGATTGTTTTATCTGGAAGAAACATACCAAAAACTAATGTAATTAGCGCAACAGATTTAAATACTTACCAAGTTCTTAGAGCTGATAAGTTAATCTTAACAGCTGATTCGATTAAGGTAATAGAAGAAAAATTGAAGTAAGATGCAAGTGTTGCTTAAACCAATATTAACCGAGAAAATGATTGGCCTAGGAGAAAAACTAGGACAATATGCATTTGAGGTAGAAAAACGTGCTGATAAGCTGGAAATTAAAACAGCTGTTGAAGACATGTACGATGTTAAAGTGGATAGTGTAAGAACTACCATTTATGCAGGCAAGCGAAAATCGCGTAACACTAAAAGAGGTGTTATTGAAGGAAAAACGAAAAGCTTTAAAAAAGCAATTGTAAAGTTAAAAGAAGGAGATTCTATCGACTTCTATAGCAACATATAACGAATATGGCTATAAAGAGATTTAAACCAATGACCCCTGGTACTAGACACAAAAGGGGAAACACATTTGAAGAGATTACTGCGTCAAAACCAGAAAAGTCTCTAACATTTGGGATTCACAAGTCTGGTGGAAGAAACAGTAAGGGAAGAATGACTATGCGCTATAGAGGTGGTGGTCACAAGCGTAAATACAGAGTAATTGATTTTAAAAGAGCCAATTTCGACGTTGAAGGAACAGTATTATCAATAGAATACGATCCAAACCGTTCTGGATTTATAGCGTTAGTAAACTTCGCTGATGAAAAAAGATACATTTTAGCTCCAAAAGGGTTAAAAGTTGATGATAAAGTTATCCAAGGTGAAAAAGTTCCAACTGAAATTGGAAACGCATCACCATTAGGAGCTATACCATTAGGAACAAACGTTCATAATATCGAATTGAAGCCAGGTAAAGGTGGAGCATTAGCACGAAGTGCAGGTTCTTCAGCTCAGTTGGTTGCAAAGGACGGAAAGTACGCAGTTTTAAAAATGCCAAGCGGTGAAACCCGTATGGTATTACAAACTTGTATTGCCACAGTTGGTGAAGTGTCAAATAGTGACCATTCACTAGTTGTTTCAGGTAAAGCTGGAAGAAGCAGATGGTTAGGAAGAAGACCTCGTGTTAGAGGTGTTGCGATGAACCCTGTTGATCATCCTATGGGTGGTGGCGAAGGCAAGTCTTCTGGAGGTCAACCTCGTTCAAGAACGGGATTGTACTCGAAAGGGAAGAAAACTAGGGCGTTAAAGAAATATTCAAATCGATATATCATTGAAAGAAGGAAAAAATAATGAGTCGATCAATTAAAAAAGGACCATACATCAATCACAAGCTTGAAAAGAAGATTGATGGAATGAATGACGGTGGTAAGAAAACCGTAATAAAGACTTGGTCACGTAGATCAATGATTTCTCCAGATTTTGTAGGGCATACAATTGCTGTACATAATGGAAACAAGTTTATCCCTGTTTACGTAACAGAAAACATGGTAGGACATAAATTAGGTGAATTTTCTCCTACGAGAACTTTCAGAGGTCATAGTGGAAACAGAAAATAAGATATTTAAATGGAAGCTGTAGCTAAACTAAATAATTGTCCAACCTCGCCACGTAAAATGCGACAGGTTATTGATATGATTCGCGGTAAGCGAGTTGAAGAAGCATTACATACGTTAAAGTATAGTAAGAAAGAAGCTTCAATCCGTATTGAAAAGTTATTACTTTCAGCGGTTTCAAACTGGGAAGCAAAGAACGAAGGTCAAAGCTTGGACGATAGTGAACTTTATGTGAAGTCTGTAATGGTTGATAGCGGTAGAATGCTAAAAAGATTACAAACTGCTCCTCAAGGAAGAGCGCATAGAGTAAGAAAAAGATCAAACCATGTAACCATGGTACTTGATAGTATTGGAGCTACAAAAGCTGTAGCCGAAGAAAAGGTAGAAGAAACGAAATAAGCAAATAGTAAAGCTAATATGGGACAAAAAACCAACCCAATAGGTAATAGATTAGGAATCATTCGAGGATGGGATTCTAATTGGTATGGTGGAAAAGACTATGCTGATAAGCTGATAGAGGATACCAAAATCAGAAAGTACCTTATCGCTCGTATTCCAAAAGGTGGTATTTCAAAAGTTATAATTGAAAGAACTATCAAACGAGTTACCATCACTATCAATACTGCCCGTCCGGGAATAGTTATTGGTAAAGGAGGAACGGAAGTTGACCGTATAAAAGAGGAGCTTAAAAAGCTTACTGGAAAAGAAATTCAAATCAACATTTTGGAGATTAAAAGACCAGAGTTAGATGCGAAGTTGGTAGCTGATGGCGTAGCACGTCAATTGGAAGCTAGGATCTCTTTCAGAAGAGCTATGAAAACTTCGATAGCTTCTACCATGAGAATGGGTGCTGAAGGTATTAAGATAATGGTTTCTGGTAGAGTAGGTGGTGCTGAAATGGCAAGAACAGAACAATATAAAGATGGAAGAACTCCTCTTCATACGTTCCGTGCTGACATCGACTATGCTTTATCTGAAGCACATACAACCTATGGAAAAATAGGAGTAAAAGTTTGGATTTGTAAGGGTGAGGTTTACGGTAAAAGAGATTTATCACCTAACGTTGGTGTTCAAAACCAAGGTCAAGGACCAAACAGAGGTGGTGGCCATGGTGGAGATAGAAGAAGACCATCAAGAGGACCAAAGAAAAATTAACTAACACAGCTGATAAGGTAAAATAGCCATGTTACAACCGAAAAGGACAAAATTTAGAAAAGCGCAGAAAGGTAGAATGAAAGGTCTTTCCCAAAGAGGACACAGACTTACATTCGGATCTTTTGGAATCAAATCACTAGAATCACATTGGTTGACATCTAGACAAATTGAGGCAGCACGTATTGCAGTTACTCGTTTCATGAAAAGAGAGGGTAAAGTTTGGATTAGAATATTCCCAGATAAGCCGGTAACAAAAAAGCCAGCTGAAGTAAGGATGGGTAAAGGTAAAGGAGCACCTGAGTATTGGGCTGCTGTTGTTACTCCTGGAAGAATTTTATTTGAAGTCGAAGGAGTAAATTTAGAAGTAGCAAAAGAAGCACTTCGATTAGCCGCGCAAAAACTTCCAGTTACAACAAAATTTGTTGTAAGAAGAGATTACGTTGGAGAATAAAATAAAACAGGGTAATGAAAAACGAAGATATTAAGCAATTATCTACAGAGGAAATTGTAGAACGCATACAAGAGGAGAAAACGAACTACTCTAAGCTGAAATTCAGTCATACGGTTTCTGCAGTAGATAATCCTGTAAAGTTAAGAGCGATGCGTAAAGCGGTTGCCAGATTAAGCACTGAATTGCGAAGCAGAGAAATGGCTGAGCAAATTGAAAGTAAGAAATAATGGAAAGGAATCTTAGAAAAACACGTGTAGGTACCGTTACAAGTAATAAAATGGAAAAGACCATTACTGTAAGGGTAGATCGTAAGCTGAAGCATGAAACTTATGGTAAGTTTTTTACCAAAAGTAAAAGCTTCCATGCACATGATGAGAAGAACACCGCTATGATTGGTGATACCGTTTCAATTACGGAAATCAGACCTTTAAGCAAGACAAAGCGTTGGAGATTGGTTGAGATTTTAGAAAAAGCAAAGTAAAACTTTAGTATTAGAAGTAATGATACAACAAGAAAGTAGACTAAAAGTCGCCGATAACAGTGGAGCCAAAACAGTATTATGTATACGTGTACTAGGTGGTACAGGTAAAAGATATGCTCGCGTAGGTGACAAAATTATAGTAAGTGTTAAAGATGCTATGCCTTCAGGCAACATTAAAAAAGGCGCTGTGTCAAGAGCAGTTGTTGTACGAACTCGAAAAGAAGTTCGTAGAAAAGACGGTTCTTACATAAGATTTGATGAAAACGCTGCAGTTTTGCTAACAGCAACTGATGAGCCTAGAGGTACTCGTATCTTCGGCCCTGTTGCAAGAGAGCTGAGAGACAAGAAATTTATGAAAATAGTGTCGTTGGCACCAGAGGTTTTATAAGAATGAAGAAGAGTAAAGAAAATATCGGAAAGCTTCGTCTTAAAAAAGGCGATATCGTTAAAGTAATTAGCGGTGAAAGCAAAGGTGAGCAGGGAAAAGTTCTTTCTATTAGTAAAGAAGCTAACCGTGCTGTTGTAGAAGGAGTAAACTTAGTTTCTCGTCACACAAAACCTGATGCTAGCAATCCTGATGGAGGAATTATTAAAAAAGAGGCAGGCGTGCATATGTCAAACCTTATGATTGTTGATCCTGCTTCAGGTGAGGCAACTAAAATTGGTCGCAAACTTAATGAGAGTGGTAAATTACAACGATTCTCTAAAAAAACAGGGGAGTTTATAGCATAATGGCAACTACTACTAAATATATACCAAGGTTAAAAACCTTCTACAAAGAGGAAGTGATTAAAACGTTACAAGAACGTTTTAACTACGATAGCGTAATGCAAGTACCTAAGTTAACCAAGATTTGTGTTAACCAAGGTGTTGGTGATGCTGTTGCAGATAAGAAATTAATTGATACTGCAGTACTTGAAATGACTACCATTACAGGACAAAAAGCAGTAGCTACTTACTCAAAAAAGGCTATATCAAATTTTAAGTTGAGAGAAGAAATGCCAATTGGTGTTAAAACAACTCTTAGAGGTGATCAAATGTATGAGTTTTTAGACAGGCTAATTACCGCTTCTCTTCCTCGTATTAGAGATTTTAAGGGAATCAACCCTAAAGGATTTGATGGTCGTGGTAACTTCACAATGGGAGTTACAGAACAAATTATTTTCCCAGAAATTGATATCGATAAGGTTAGCAACATTTCAGGAATGGATATAACCTTTGTAACATCGGCTCCAACCGACGCAGAGGCAAAAGAATTATTAGTGGCGTTTGGAATGCCATTTAAAAAGTAACAAAAAGAGTTATGGCAAAAGAAGGAATGAAAGCCCGTCAGGCTAAGCGCGAAAAAATGGTAGCAAAATATGCTTCTAAACGTGCTGATTTAAAGGCTGCCGGTGATTATGAAGGTTTGGATAGACTTCCAAAAAATGCTTCTCCTGTTCGATTGAGAAATCGTTGCAGAATTACAGGAAGACCAAGAGGTTACATGCGTGATTTCGGTATTTCTAGGGTAACATTTAGAGAAATGGCAAACCAAGGTTTAATACCAGGAGTTAGAAAAGCCAGCTGGTAAGTTTAAAGAAATTAGGAAAAGCGAAATGATAACGGATCCAATAGCAGATTATTTAACACGAGTAAGAAACGGTGTTAAAGCACGTAAAAGAATTGTAGAAATACCTTCTTCAAATTTGAAAAAGGAATTAACGAAAGTACTTTTTGATAAAGGGTATATACTTAATTACAAATTTGACGATGCAGCTACAGCACAAGGTGTAATTAAAATTGCACTAAAATATAATACGGAAACTAAAATTCCAGCGATACGTCAGCTGATTAGAGTAAGTAAGCCGGGATTAAGAAAATACGCAAGTGCTGAAAATTTACCTCGTGTAATTAACGGACTTGGAATTGCAATTATCAGTACTTCTCGTGGAGTAATGACTGATAAAGAAGCAAGAACATTAAACATAGGTGGTGAAGTAATTTGCCACGTTCATTAAGATTAAGAGATGTCTAGAATAGGAAAAAATCCAATACCATTACCCGCAGGTGTTACTGTTTCAGTAGCAAGCGATAATGTAGTTACCGTAAAAGGACCTAAAGGTGAATTAACACAAGCTGTTGATTCAGATATTAAGGTGGAAGTAAAAGATGACGTAATTGAGGTTGTAAGACCTACCGAACAAAAAAGACACAAGTCAATGCATGGTTTATACCGTACACTTGTGTATAATATGACAATCGGTGTTACTGAAGGATTTAAAACAGTACAAGAATTAGTGGGTGTTGGTTATAGAGCAACAAACCAAGGTCAGTTATTGGATTTAGTTCTAGGTTACTCGCATCACATTATTTTTAGGATTCCTGAGGAAGTTAAAGTAACAACTGAAACAGAAAAAGGTAAGACCCCTAAAATTATATTAGAAAGTATTGATAAGCAATTAATTGGACAAATTGCGGCGAAAATTCGATCATTCAGACCACCTGAGCCGTACAAAGGTAAAGGGGTTAGATTTGAAGGAGAAGTAGTTCGTAAAAAAGCTGGTAAAACTGCTGCTAAATAATAAATAAGCGTTTTAAGATGAAAACGAACAATAAGACTCTTAGAAGAGCAAGAATTAAAAAGGGCATTCGCAAGAAAGTTCGTGGAACAAGTGAACTTCCTAGACTTTGTGTATATCGAAGTAATACGTCTATCTATGTACAGTTAATTGATGATGTAAATCAGAAAACTGTTGTGGCTGCATCTTCACAAGATGCGGATATCGCAAAAGCAAAAGGTACTCGTGTTGAGTCGTCAAAACAAGTTGGGATAAAAATTGCGGAGAAAGCAAAAAAAGCAGGAATTAATGCTTGTATTTTTGACAGAAACGGATTTTTATATCATGGAAGAATTAAATCTTTAGCAGAAGGTGCTAGAGAAGGAGGACTTAAATTCTAAGGAAACAATATGTCTAATCAGAACATTAACAGAATTAAATCTAGCGAAATAGAGCTAAAAGAAAAATTAGTTCACGTTGCACGTGTAGCTAAGGTTACTAAAGGTGGTAGAACATTTAGTTTCTCTGCTATTGTAGTAGTAGGTAATGAGCAAGGAATTGTTGGTTACGGACTTGGAAAAGCAAAGGAAGTAACTGAAGCAATTGCGAAAGGTATTGATGATGCTAAAAAATCATTAATTAAAGTTCCTGTAATTAATGGATCTGTACCTCACGAACAAGTAGCAAGATATTGCGGAGCACATGTATTATTAAAACCAGCTTCCCATGGAACTGGAGTAATTGCAGGTGGTGCAATGAGAGCTGTACTTGAGAGTGCTGGAGTTACAGATGTACTAGCAAAATCTAAAGGTTCTTCTAACCCACATAATGTGGTAAAAGCAACAATTTTAGGATTAACTAAAATGCGTGATGCATATACAGTTGCTGAACACAGAGGTGTTGAATTAACTAAAGTTTTTAACGGTTAATATTTACTAAGATGGGAAAGATTAGAATAACTAAAGTGAAGAGTACAATTGATAGAGAAAAAAGCCAAAAGCTTACTATGATTGCTCTGGGTTTGAAAAAAATGAACCAAAGTGTTGAAGTGGAAGCTACTCCTGCTATTTTAGGAATGGTTACCAAGATAAATCATTTGATTACAGTAGAAAAAGTTAAATAATGAACTTAAGTAATTTAAAACCTGCAAAAGGTTCTGTAAAAAGTAGTAAACGAGTAGGTAGAGGACAAGGCTCTGGAAGAGGTAGAACTTCAACTAGAGGTCATAATGGTGCTCAAGCTCGTTCTGGTTACTCAAGTAAAGTAGGTTTCGAAGGTGGTCAAATGCCTTTGCAACGTCGTATTCCTAAGTTTGGTTTTAAAAATCCAAACAGAACTGAATACGTTGCGGTAAACTTATCTACTTTGCAACAACTTGCAGACGAAAAGAAAATAACCGAATTCACTCAAGAAGTTTTTATGGCTAATGGATTAGTTTCCAAAAATGACCTTGTAAAAGTTCTTGCTAAAGGCGAATTAACGGCGAAAGTATCTGTTTCAGCGCATGGCTTTTCTAAAGCGGCGATTGAAGCAATTGAATCTAAGGGTGGAACTACTACTAAACTATAAGTAGATGAGGAAATTTATAGAGACACTTAAAAACATCTATAAAATAGAGGACTTAAGAATCAGAATCCTAAATACCTTAGGATTCATTCTTATTTATAGAGTTGGTTCGTATATAGTTCTTCCAGGTGTTGATCCTAGCCAAATTGGCGGACAAGCACAAGACGGTGTTCTTGGGCTTATTAACATGTTTTCTGGAGGTTCATTAGCTAGAGCATCTATTTTTGCTTTAGGAATCATGCCTTATATCTCTGCATCCATTGTTATACAACTAATGGGTGTTGCGGTTCCTTATTTCCAAAAATTACAGAAAGAAGGGGAAAGTGGACGTAAGAAAATCAATCAGATCACTCGTTACTTAACCATTGTAATTACTGCTGGTCAGTCTATTGGATACATTAAATCCATTATTCCACCAGAAGCAATTGTACCAGGTGTTGGAGTTGCTTTATTTACATTCTCGTCACTAATTATCTTAACTGCAGGAACAATGTTTGTTATGTGGCTAGGTGAGAAAATCACTGATAAAGGTATTGGAAACGGAATATCATTAATCATTATGATTGGTATTATCGCTGAACTACCAGGTGGTATTGTTCAGGAGTTTGTTACTCGTATGGGTATCAACGGTGGTGGTCCAATTCCATTAATTATTGAATTCGTTGCTTTAGCTGCTGTGGTAGTTGTTACAATATTACTTGTTCAAGGAACTAGAAAAATACCAGTGCAATACGCAAAAAGAATTGTAGGTAACAAGCAATATGGTGGCGTTCGTCAGTACATACCTTTAAAGGTTAATGCTGCAGGAGTTATGCCAATCATTTTTGCACAAGCAATTATGTTTATACCAAGTACAGTAGCATCTATTTTCCCAGAATCTAGTATAGCTGTATTTGTTCAAAACAACTTTGCAGATTATACTTCAGTTGCATACAATGTAACTTTTGCTTTAATGATTATTGCCTTTACTTATTTCTATACAGCTATTACGGTTAACCCGAATCAAATGGCTGAGGATATGAAACGGAATGGTGGCTTTATACCAGGAATTAAACCAGGTAGAAGAACGGCAGATTTTATTGATAATGTAATGTCTAGAATAACATTACCAGGATCTATTTTCTTAGCTATTGTAGCTATTTTTCCTGCGATAGCAATAATCTTAGGAATAAACAGTAAATTTGCAAACTTTTACGGGGGAACTTCACTACTAATTATGGTGGGTGTTGTCCTTGATACATTGCAACAAATAGAGAGTCACTTGCTAATGCGTCACTATGACGGACTGATGAAATCAGGTCGTATAAAAGGACGGAGCGCAGTTGGGGCCTCTGTATAAAAAATTAAAGGAGGAATAAGACTATGATCCATTTGAAAACAGATGAGGAAATTGAGCTTATTCGTCAGAGTTCTTTACTTGTTGGAAAAACCTTAGCTGAAGTAGCTAAACGCATAAAGCCCGGTATTAAAACCATTGAGCTTGATGTAGTTGCTGAAGAATTTATCCGAGATAACGGTGCAAAACCAGGATTCAAAGGATATAATGACTTCCCTTTCACTTTGTGTATCTCAAAAAATGAGCAAGTAGTGCATGGTATGCCCAGCGACTACGAGTTAAAAGACGGAGATATTTTAAGCGTTGATTGTGGCGTTTATATGAACGAATTTTATGGTGACTCTGCTTACACATTTGCTGTAGGTGAAGTAAAACCAGAAGTACTCGAATTAATGAGAGTTACAAAAGAATGTTTATACAAAGGAATTGAGAATGCAATATCGGGAAACCGAGTTGGCGATATAAGCTATGCTGTTCAAACACATGCGAAAAAACATGGGTATGGAATAGTGAAAGAACTAGTAGGACACGGAGTAGGTAGATCATTACACGAGAAACCAGAAGTGCCCAACTACGGAAAAAAAGGTGCTGGCCCGAAATTAAAAGAGGGGATGGTTATTGCAATTGAACCCATGATTAATTTGGGAGTTGCAGGCATTTCACAACTTGATGATGGTTGGACGATAAGTACAAGAGACAGGTTACCTAGTGCTCATTATGAACACACAGTAGCTATAAGAAAAAACAAGGCAGATATAATGTCAAGTTTTGAATGGATTGAAGAAGTAATTAAAGATAATAATATAAACGTAAACTGATAAATGGCAAAACAAGCTTCAATTGAACAAGACGGAGTGATAAAGGAAGCTTTATCAAACGCAATGTTTAGAGTAGAGCTAGAAAACGGCCACGAGCTAATTGCTCATATTTCTGGTAAAATGAGAATGCATTACATTAAAATTTTACCAGGTGACCGTGTTAAGTTAGAAATGTCACCTTACGATTTATCAAAAGGAAGAATTACTTACAGATATAAATAAGCAGTTGCTTAAAAATAGAGGATAATGAAAATTAGAGCGTCCATAAAGAAAAGAAGTGCAGATTGCAAAATCGTGCGAAGACACGGCAAGTTGTACATTATTAATAAGAAGAACCCTAGGTTTAAACAAAGACAAGGTTAAATTATAACAGATGGCAAGGATTGCAGGTATAGATTTACCAAAAAATAAAAGAGGCGTAATTGGCCTAACCTATGTTTACGGCATTGGTCCAACACGCGCGGCAAAAATTTTAGATGATTCTAAAATCTCACACGATAAAAAAGTGGAGGAATGGGATGATGATGAATTGTCTTTGATTAGAGGGTACATCACTGAAAAGATTAAAGTCGAAGGAGAGTTACGTTCTGAAGTACAAACAAACATCAAACGTTTGATGGATATTGGTTGTTACCGTGGTTTACGTCATCGTAAAGGTTTACCTGTACGTGGACAAGGAACTCAAAATAATGCTCGTACGAGAAAAGGTAGAAAGAAAACTGTTGCTAACAAGAAGAAGGCAACTAAATAATAAAACTTAGAGAGATAAAAGGATGGCAAAGAGCACCAAAAAAGCATCTAAGAAAAGAGTTGTTAACGTCGAGGCCATAGGTCAGGCGCACATAACAGCATCTTTTAATAACATCATCATTTCATTGACGAACATGCAAGGACAAGTAATTTCTTGGAGTTCGGCAGGAAAAATGGGATTTAGAGGTTCTAAAAAGAATACTCCTTATGCTGCAGGTCAAGCTGCAGGTGATTGTGCTAAAGTAGCACACGACTTAGGTTTACGTAAGGTAAGTGTTTTGGTAAAAGGACCAGGTTCTGGTAGAGAGTCTGCAATACGTACTATTCAAAACAGTGGTATTGAAGTTACTACTATTAGAGACATAACACCTCTTCCACATAACGGATGTAGACCTCCGAAGAGAAGAAGAGTATAATATTATTTTACGCATTAACTAGAAGAAAGAACAATGGCCAAATACAACGGACCAAAGTCGAAGATCGCAAGGAAATTTAGAGAACCAATTTTTGGTGCTGATAAAGTTTTGGAGAAGAAGAATTATCCTCCAGGACAGCACGGAAATTCTCGTAGAAGAGGTAAGGATTCTGAATATTCTGTGCAATTGATGGAAAAGCAAAAAGCTAAATACACTTATGGTGTTTTAGAGAAGCAATTTAGAAACTTATTTGCTGAGTCAAACAGAAAAGACGGTATCACAGGTGAAAACCTATTGAAATTCTTAGAAGCAAGATTAGACAATGTTGTTTTTAGATTAGGTGTAGCTCCTACAAGAGCTAGTGCTAGACAATTAGTAGGTCATAAGCATATTACTGTTAATGGAGTAGTAACAAACGTTGCTTCATTTAGAGTAAGACCAGGCGATGTTGTTGGAGTTCGTGAAAAATCTAAATCTTTAGAAGCTATCACAAATTCATTAACTGTTAATCGTTCAGCTAAATTTAGCTGGTTAGAATGGAATCAAGATACCATGACAGGTACCTTTTTACATCTTCCTGAAAGAGAAGATATTCCTGAAAACATTAAAGAATCGTTGATTGTCGAGCTTTACTCGAAATAATCACTGAATTAATTTACACAATTACATAAACACGGAGTACATCCATGGCAATATTAGATTTTCAAAGACCCGATAAAGTAATAATGCAAAAAGCCGATGATTTTCACGGACTTTTTGAATTTAGACCGTTAGAACCAGGTTTCGGAGTAACGATAGGTAACGCATTGCGTAGAATTCTACTTTCTTCATTAGAAGGTTATGCGATTACTGGTATTAAAATTAATGGCGTTCCTCACGAATTCTCTACAATTAAAGGTGTAGTAGAAGACGTAACTGAAATCGTTCTTAACTTTAAACAAGTTAGGTTTAAGAAAAGAGAAGAAGCTGAAGAGTCAGAAAAAATATTTGTTTCTATTAAGAATAAAGATGTTTTAACTGCAGGTGATCTTCAAAAGTTTTCAAACAATTTTGAGGTTCTTAACCCAGACTTAGTTATTTGCAACTTAGATTCATCAGTGGATTTAGAGTTTGAAATACTTATCGGAAAAGGTAGAGGATATGTTCCTGCTGAAGAGAACAAAGTAGAAGATGCACCAATTGGTTACATTCCAATTGATTCAATCTACACTCCAATCAGAAACGTAAAGTACAGAGTTGAAAACTTTAGAGTTGAACAAAAAACGGATTTTGAACAATTAGTAATTGAAATTACTTCTGATGGTTCAATACATCCTGAAGATGCATTAAAAGAAGCAGCTAAAATTCTTATCCAACACTTTATGTTGTTTAGTGATGAGAAAATTATGCTAGAAACTCAAGCGTCTGAATCTAAAAATGAAGTGGATGAAGAAATTCTTCACATGAGAAAAATCTTAAAAACTCCATTAAACGATTTAGATCTTTCAGTACGTGCATTAAACTGCTTAAAAGCAGCGAACATTCAATCATTAGGCGATTTAGTTACTTACGATGTTGCAGATATGTTGAAGTTCAGAAATTTTGGTAAGAAATCACTTACTGAAATACAAGATTTAGTTAAGTCTAAAGGACTTTCATTTGGAATGAACCTAGCAAAGTATAGGTTAGACGAAGAATAAAATGAGACACGGAAAGAAATTTAACCATTTAGGTCGCCAAAAGGGGCACAGAGAAGCAATGTTGAGCAACATGGCAACGTCTCTATTAATTCACAAACGGATTAAAACTACCGAAGCAAAGGCGAAGGCACTACGTGTATTTGTAGAGCCGATAATCACTAGCGCGAAAGAAGATACTACGCATAACAGAAGAAAAGTATTCAGATACCTTCAAGATAAAGAAGGTGTGAACGAATTATTCAGAAACGTTATACAAAAAGTAGGAGATCGTCCAGGTGGATATACTCGTATTATAAAAGTTGACCATCGTTTAGGTGATGGTGCTGATATGGCATTAATTGAGCTTGTTGATTACAATGAGTTAATGCTTAAAGATGCGAAACCTGCTAAAGCTAAAACTAGAAGATCTAGAAGAGGCAGTGGTAGTGAAGAAGCAACACCAACGGAAGCAACTACTGAAACTAAAGTAGAAGAAGCACCTGAGGCAGAAGCACCAAAAGCGGAAGCGCCAAAGGCTGTGGATAGCGAAGATAAAGAAGAAAAAGAGTAATTTTTTCTAGAAAATAAGATTCCACACGAACAGACAATGTCTGTTGTTGGTTTTACAAAAAGAAGTAAAAACTATTTTTACTTCTGATTATATTACTGAGAAACCAACTCACTAAAAATATCAAATACCCTGACAGTAGACGTAGTCTAATTGTCGGGGTTTTTTTGTGCTTTTTATTTATTAAATTGCATGTGAACTAAAATAATTACCATGAAGTCATTTTATTTAGCAACAGTTGTTTTAATGGTATTGCTATCTGCTTGCAAGAAAGAGAATAAACAAGATTCCTACTTTTATACAGTTGGAGACTCAAATAAACAATACACACTTTATATAGACGGTGAAGAGAAAGGTGTATTACCTCATCGAGATACCACCATTAATAGTAATGAAGCTTCGCAAGAAACTTTGGATTCCTTGTTTTCTTTAAATCTATCCTTTGGTAAGTATGAATTTGAAGCTAAGGATAAAGCCGGAAATGTTTTAATGAAAACGGATGTTAAATTTAAGTCCAATAGTTTGAGCTCAACTACAGAAGCAGGTGAATCTGGTGGCGGAGTGGAAATTAAAAATTCAGAAGACGGTAGGTTAATTGTTGCGTTTACAGAATTAAGCTTCAATGGGGCTCAATAATGAAAATAAAAAAATGGAAGAATAATCAATCTTAAAACCGTCTTTCTAATTTTCAAACCGCAATTCCTGCGGATATCGTTGAATAATTTTTGACTTCTTACCCAAAATGAATACTGCCTCTTTTGGCATATCTACAGGAGCGGAGATAATTAAAACTTTATTTTTTGGGATTTCAATATTCCCTTTAAATCGTTGTCGAGTTTTCCAGTAAATGGTATCGTTTAAAGAGTTTAAGAAGGTGGTATTCGAATCAAAGACATTCCATTCATCTACGACCACATCACTAATATTACCCAAATTTCCATCTAATGCCCAGTGAACTTTTGCTATTTGGCATTCTGATATAGAGTATTGATAGGCATTGTAATCCATTATATTGCTGCTTGCAACTGAACAAGCAGGATTGTCTGCAGGATAACCATTGGACCAACACCCCAAATTTACTGGAGTGTCGTCGCAATCATCGGTAGGAAAAGTGTGAAGTAACCCAAATGAATGGCCTAGTTCATGTTTCAACCATTTACTTGCTTCATGAGGATGTCTTTTAGTGTCTAATGGATCCACCCTTTCTCCTCCATCCATTATTATAAAAGATTTATCTCCAATTCCACTAGAAAGTGCTCCATCATCAATGCCAATCCAGAAAATGTGTATAGCATCCTCTTTATGAACCATGGTAGAATCATACTCAACATATTTTTTGCGCATTTTTCTGCCTTCAGACCCTGCGTATTTATCACTTATGTCGTAAAACTCTTCATCTGCGTGGAAAAACACATGGTTAATATCCATTACAAATCGAATACGAGTGTCTTTAATGTATTGTGAGCTCGATTCAAGATGAAGTGGCTTGTGTTGGGCCATCCAGCTGTTCATATGTCCCATTAGTACTTGTGATAAAAAGTATCGACTGGAGAAAGTGTTAGGAAAATTGCCTGTTGAATCATTTTTTAAAATGACATGTGAAACTAAGCGTATGGTTTTTATTGGGATTGTAGTTTCATCCCAAGGTAAATAGGAATCTCTTGGTACTAATGATCGTTTAGCCGTTGTATCGTAATCGTAAACAAGCGCTTGAGGTTTCTTACAAGAAGAAATGGCTAATAGAAAAATTAGTAAAAAATATACCCCTGCTCTAATCATTAAATTGTTTGAGCTATTTCAATTCAAAACGTTTAAACAAAAAGATTTTAGGTAGGGTTTTAGCTAAATGATAATTTGTTCCTTCAAAATAACTTTCGCTGTAGGGTGCAAACTCTTGAGCTCCCCAAACGAAAACATAATCAACTTTTGAGTGCGTTTGTTTCTCGAATTTTGAAATATTAACTTTTGGAGGAAGTTGTTCCATTTCTTCATTAAAGCCAGTAGCTGTTAGATGTAAGTAGGGATCTTTATTGCTTTTCCATTTAACCGGAGAATAGTTGGTGTGAGCTAACAAATTCTGAACTAATAAGGTGTTTTCATTATAATTTAATCCTGCATCAATATGTCGATAGAAACTGGTTTTGGGATAATTAGCTGGTGCAGCCGACCTACCTGGATTAAAGTTTAATAACAAAACGGTATGTGGAGTACTTGGTAGAATGATTTCAGCTATTCCCTTCGCTTTATTTGCTATTTCTAGGTGTTTTGGATAGCATTCATACAGATTGAATGCCCAAAATACTACAAAAATTATTGACAAAATTTTACTTGCTATTTTAGGGACTTGGGTAGAGGAGATGGCTGCTAAAGCAAGAATATAAAACAAAAGGACTAAGCGTGGAATTATCACCTCGCCACCACCAAAGGTCATCGACACAGAAAAACTCAGTATTAAAACCGCCAATGCTGTAATTGAAATTACAGTGCTAATGGTGTTCTTTCGATTCAGGTACAGTTGAATAACAAAAGTTAGGAGAATAGTAATCGCCAAGAACTTTAGAATCATTCCTTCAGTTGCAGAAAAGGTTTGAAGCATTTTCATGGATGAAAAATCTTTAAAGAACTCCCAATTCCACCGACTTACAAAAAAATCACCACTGTCTTTTTTGTTGGATAAAACCCATCGGGCAAAAAGCCACATTGCAGGACCAATAGCCAGAAAAGGTAAAATCTTACTAACCCAATGGTAATTTGCGTTAATTGTAAAGGCAGCATAAATTCCAGCGAAAATAAAAAAGACTAAAGAAGCCACAGGATGGGTAAAGAAAAGTAAGATGCTACTTAATAATAAGAGCAGTAAGTTCATCCCGCTAAGGTTTTTTAATGCTTTAATTAAAAAGGCAATACAGATAAAAAGAATAGCTAAACTTAAAGAGAAGTTTAAAAACCCTAAAAAAAACATACGATGCCAAATGAAAGGCAAAATCAATAATATTAAAAAGTTGGGTTTTGAAATTTGCTTGATGCAGAAATAAAAGGCTATGGGAAGTGATAAAGTAAGGAGGGTTAAGAATAGTAGATAAGTTGCTTTTGGCGTAAAAACAACATGTAAAATGCTAAGAATAGCAGTTGAGGTCCAATTTGGGAATAGACTGAAGTTAAATTCTAGAAACTGATGAAAGAAGTGAGAGCTATCAGTAACCATTTGTAGAAAGACAAACGCATTGTACGTATGCAGCTGCCCATCAAGAGTTATAAAATTAGGATGAATCCAAATTAAAAAAACATTGACCAGCGAAAAGCCCAACAATGAGGTAAATGGGGTGAAATATTTTCTAAAGAAATGTAAAATCATATTTATCCATGAATATAGGTAAAGTTAAGCGCTATGATTTATTATCTTTGCCAAAATCTACGAGTTATGACAATCTACGAAAAAATTCCAGCAGTATTAGTTTTAGAGGACGGAAGCGTATTTCAAGGCAATGCAGCGGGTAAAATAGGGACAACAACTGGCGAAATTTGTTTCAATACTGGAATGACTGGATATCAAGAAATTTTTACTGATCCATCGTATTTCGGACAAATAATGGTGACTACCAATGTTCATATTGGAAATTACGGAATCCATGAAGAAGAAAGAGAATCGAATGAGATGAAAATTTCAGGATTGGTTTGTAGAAACTTCTCCACCAATTACAGTCGCGCGGAGGCTAAAGAGTCTATTCAAGATTACTTTATGGACCAAGGGGTTGTTGGCATTTCAAATGTAGATACCCGTCAAATTGTACGTCATATTCGAAGTAAGGGAGCAATGAATGCCATCATTTCTTCTGAAACTACCGATGTTGAAGAATTACTAAAAAAATTAAAAGACGTACCATCTATGGTAGGTTTAGAATTGAGTTCAGTAGTATCGACAAAAGAAAGCTACGAAATGGGGGAAGAAACAGCCGAAATTAAAGTAGCAGTTTTAGATCTTGGAGTAAAAAGAAACATCTTAAAATGCCTTGTAGCTAGAGGGTGCAAACTAAAAGTATTCCCAGCAAAAACTACCTATAAGGAAATGATGGAATACAAGCCAGATGGTTTCTTTATTAGTAACGGTCCTGGAGATCCTTCAGCAATGCCTTATGCGGTTGAAACGGTAAAAGAAATCTTAGACAACAATCATCCGTTATTTGGTATCTGTTTAGGACATCAAATATTGGCTCAAGCTTGTGGAATGACCACCTATAAAATGCACCATGGGCATAGAGGCTTGAATCATCCAGTAAAGAATCTACTAACTGGTGGTTGTGAAATCACATCACAAAATCACGGATTTGCAGTGGATGAGGCAAGTATTAAAGCATGTAAGGATGCTGAGTTAACTCACATTAACTTGAATGATCAATCGGTTGAAGGATTGAGAGTAATAAATAAAACAGCATTTTCGGTTCAATATCACCCAGAATCTTCACCAGGTCCACATGATAGTCGTTACTTATTTGATGATTTCATCAACAGTATCGTATCAGTAGAACAAACTGCTTAACAACGCAATCTTAAAAAAGATAACTTAAATGAGTTTAATTCATAACATTACCGCTCGACAGATATTAGATTCAAGAGGGAACCCCACAATTGAAGTGGATGTACTTACAAGCAATGGCATACTTGGAAGAGCTGCTGTGCCATCTGGAGCTTCTACGGGCATGCATGAAGCGGTTGAATTAAGAGATTACGATGATAGCGTGTATTTAGGCAAAGGTGTTCTTAAAGCGGTTGAAAACGTAAATAATAAAATTGAGCCACAATTAAGGGGTTTTGATGTTTTTGAACAAAAACTTTTAGATAAGTTGATGTTGGAAATGGATGGCACTCCGAATAAAGCGAATTTTGGTGCCAATGCAATCTTGGGAGTATCTTTAGCAACGGCACATGCAGCAGCACAAGAAAGTAAGCAACCTTTGTATAGATATGTAGGTGGAGTGAATGCTTGTACGCTACCTATCCCAATGATGAACATATTAAATGGTGGTGCCCATGCTGATAATTCAATCGATTTTCAGGAATTTATGGTAATGCCAGTGGGTGCTGAACGTTTTTCAGATGCTCTTAGAATGGGAGTGGAGATTTTCCATCACTTAAAAAGTGTGTTAAAGTCTAAAGGTTATTCTACTAATGTTGGAGATGAAGGTGGTTTTGCTCCAAATATTAAGTCGAACCAAGAAGCAATTGAAACGGTATTAATGGCCATTGAAAAAGCAGGTTACCGACCTGGTGAAGATGTTTACATTGCCATGGATGCTGCAGCTACTGAGTTTTACGACGAAGAAAAGAAGGTGTACCGATTGCATAAATCAACAGGAGATGAATTAACCACTTCAGAAATGGTGAGCTTTTGGGCTGATTGGGCTAAAAAGTACCCAATTATTTCAATTGAAGATGGTTTAGGAGAAGATGATTGGGATGGTTGGAAGCAATTAACTGATGAGCTTGGAGATAAAATTCAATTGGTTGGTGATGATTTATTTGTAACGAACACCAAAAGATTAGAGCGAGGAACTAAAGAAGGAATAGCCAATTCAATTCTAGTTAAGGTAAACCAAATTGGAACCTTGAGTGAAACAATTGAAGCGGTAGAGCATGCACATAAGCATGGATTTACTTCGGTAATGAGTCACCGTTCAGGAGAAACAGAAGATAATACCATTGCCGACTTAGCTGTGGCATTGAATACAGGACAAATTAAAACGGGTTCAGCATCAAGGTCAGATAGAGTTTCAAAGTACAATCAACTACTTCGAATTGAGCAAGAATTAGGGGAGTGTGCCTATTATCCCGGTAAAAGTTTTAAATTTGTTTAAACACAAAGCGAATGAAAAGCATTGAAGAAATTCAATATCTTATTCAGAATATAAAAGACAACCCTACTAGTTATCTTTTAAAAGTGGCTAAAAACAAGTTCTTTATAGCACTAACTTTGTTTTTTATTTGGATGCTTTTCTTTGACACAAACAACCTATTAATTCGCTACGATCAAAATAAAAAACTTACTCAGTTAAGATCTGACAGAACTTTTTATCAAGAACAAATTGTTCAGGTAAAACGAGAATTAGATGAGTTGACTACGAATCCCGAAATGCTTGAAAAGTTCGCAAGGGAGAAGTACTACATGAAGAAAAACAACGAGGATATTTTTGTGATTGTTCGGAAGAAGAACTAGTAAATTCCAGCTCGCTTTCGAGCAAACCATTCAATAGTTAGAAGTACTAAAATTAAAAAGAATAACCACTTTTGGCGGATTAACTCTTTTGTGCTCAGTTCAAAATAACTTACAGGTTTAATGTTTACGTTATTCAATAAGTCTTGTTCAATTGCGCTAATTTCACTTGGGTAATAAAGCTTCCCACCAGAATTTACAGACATTGAATTTAGAAGTCGATGATCTGCGGTGGTATTTAGCTCTTCAATGTTTAATTGCTTAACGATAAAAGAACCTGAACGTGAAATGGTCTCATTATTCAGCTTAATAGCTGCTCTATAACTATATGATCCAATAGGCAATTGACCAGCATTTAAAAAGTAAGCCTGTTTGGTCTTCCCAAAGGCAAAATTAAATTCCTGTCCAGAAGTATTAGTTAGTTGAATATTTATATCTGGCGAGTTAATTAATTGGTAGGTATCGTCAAATAGCTCAGCTCGAATTAAAATATTGTCTTCTGGAGTGAACTCCTTGCTGTTCAAAATAACCTTAAACTTGTCTTTACGTTGATCTGAACATAGGTATTGAACCGACTTATTTATGAAAGCTTTAAAGTCAAGTGAATTGCCTTGATTTACATAATTGAAAAGCTTCCATTTCCAAATACCTGTTCCAGTTAAAATACCGATTTTACCAGCAGAGCTTGCATTTACTGCAAATAGGGCTTTGTCGCTAACAACAGTTCCAATTTTCTGATTAAAAAGCACTGAAAGGTTAGCCTGAGTTTTATATTCCCCAAATGGTGAATTAAGCGGGGGTAGATTTTGAAGGTTTGTTAATTGCGATTCTTCTAAAGTAAAGCGATAAAAGTTGTTGGTATAAGAAGCCTGACTTTGGTCAGTTGCTTTGCTTTTTTGGTTAATTTGAATTCCAATATTTTGGTCGTTCAACTCTTTTAAGTTTGTTTGCTCACCAATAATGTAATAACGTGGGACTTCCTTTTTGCTAAGAGCTTCTAAAGCACTTTTAGAGGCGCTGGTTGACGAAGGGAGTTGGTGAAGGATGACTAAGTTGCATTTGTCTAAATCATTCGCTGAGAAATCATCTATCAATTTCGAAACCACCTCATAATTAGGGTTTGAAATTAAGGTGCTTTTTATTGCAGCAATATCGGGATGAGGGCTGTTTGCCAGAATTAGAATTTTCTGTTTTTCCTCGATAACATCAATAAAAGCAATAGCCGAGTTATTTTTACAGGTTATTTCTTCCTCAAAACAGGTTATTTTGGCGATGTATTGATAATTTCCAGCTTCTTTTGCCTTTAACTCAATTTGTGTTTGAGTGATTAAACTGTTTTGATTAATTGGAATTAGCTCAGAATAAAGTAAACTATCTTTTAAAAACAGTTCAAGTTTAGCTGATTTACCCTTTAAACCTTTGGCTTTGATTTTAGGAATGATAAGAAAGCGATTGCCTTTAAACGTGATTCTGTTGTATTCTAAATTGGTGATTTTTAGATCTATTTTCTCAGTAGTATCACCTAAAGCCACTGTAAAAATAGGAGCATTTAGCTTTTTGTTCGTGTATTTTGGGTCTAGTCCTTTGTTGTATAACCCATCACTAACCAAAATTATTGCACCTACATTTTGATTGCTGTAGCGATCGTAAACAGTACTTAAAGCCTCGCCAATATCTGTTTGAGATTTGGTAAAGGTCCAAGGTTCACCTTTATCTTCTAATTTCGAAGAAAAAGTAAAGCTTTGTATATCAAATTTTCTTCCTAGTTTTTCCTCAAGTTCACTAAACTGAGTGTTGAAAGTGTTTTTATAAAAGCTGCTATCTGAATTAAGGATAACAGAGCTGGAGTTGTCTTTAAGAATTACAATTTTAGGCTCTTCAATTGTTCGTTGAGTGGTTTTTAGAAGAATGCCAAGTAACAAAAGGCTAATAAAGGCTACAGTCGCAAAGCGAAGCGAGAAAAGAATCTTTTTTAGGGACTTGGATATATCTTTTTCCTTTTTATAGAGAATATAGGCGTAGGCAAAACTGACTAACAAACAAGGTATTAGTAGCCAAATGGAAGAACTATCTATATAAAAGGAAGGTATTGACATAAAAAACAACGTTTCTTTTTACAAAGAAACGTTGTATGACTTTTAAAGTATAAATGAATTTTAATTGTTACGTACACATTGCGCCACAAACATTAATTGTTTGTCCGCTTACATAAGCACCTAAATCGGAAGCTAAAAACAAGGCTGTATTTGCAACATCATCAGTAGTTCCCATGCGTTTAAGAGGAATAATTTTGTTCCACTCAGCAACAGTTTCTGCTGGCAAAGCGTCAGTCATTTCGGTTTGTATAAAACCTGGTGCAATTGCATTACAACGTATATTTCTTGAACCTAATTCACGAGCGTAAGATTTAGTAAAACCAATTATTCCGGCTTTAGAAGCTGCATAGTTTGTTTGACCTGCATTGCCTTGAACTCCAACAATAGAACTCATATTAATTACAGAACCACCACCACCACGCATTAAAGGTTTAACAGCAGCCTTACATACATTGAAAATGCTTTTTAGGTTAACGTTAATTACATTATCCCATTGCTCTTCGGTCATTCTTAGGATTAAGTTATCTTGAGTAATACCAGCGTTGTTTACAATAATGTTTAAGCCACCAAAGTCAGCAACTATAGAGTTGATTAATTCTTCAGCTGCACTATATTTAGAAGCGTCAGATCTGTAGCCTTTAACCTTTGTGCCTTTTGCACCTAATTCTTTCTCTAAAGCTTCGCCTTTTTCAACAGAGCTTAAATAGGTGAAGGCTACATTTGCGCCATTTTCAGCAAATATTTCAGCAATTCTTCTTCCTATTCCTTTCGATGCGCCTGTTATTAGTGCGGTTTTTCCTTCTAATAATTTCATACTATTTTATTTTTGAAACGTATTCTCCAGTTCTGGTATCTATTTTAATTTTATCACCAATCTCGCAAAAAAGGGGAACTCTTACTTCTGCGTTTTCTAAAACCGTTGCTGGCTTTAATGAGTTTGTTGCCGTATCTCCTTTAATTCCTGGTTCGGTATAAGTGATTTCTGCTTCAACAAAGGTAGGGGCCTCAGCCATAATTGGAATTTCACTTTCGAAACTTACCATTACATCCATTCCATCTTGAAGAAATTTTTCTCCAATGCCGAAAAGCGTACCGGGAACATTGTATTGCTCGTAGTTTTCTTTGTCCATTACCACAAAATCGGTGCTTTCTTTGTACAAAAGTTGATAATCTCTGGTTTCAATTCTGGCTAGTTCAACCGATTCACCTGATCTATATCTATATTCAACTGATTTACCAGTCTTAAGATTTTTCATTTTTGCTTGATAAAAAGCTCCACCTTTTCCTGGCATTGTATGTTGCCAATCTGCCACTTGGCATAAATTTCCTTGGTGTTTGACTATTGTTCCTACGCGAACATCAGATGTTGTTGCCATGATTTTATTTTATAATATTCAAATATAGATTTCCTAGGCAAAGCGCCCTAATTCTAATTCTTATATTTTGCTATTTCTAATTGATTTGTGCAAAATTCGTATTCGTATTTTTGATTTGAACTAACTATTACCAAACGATTTTTACAATATTTTTTAATAATTGATTTGTACCACGTAATTCCTTCTTCATCTAAATTTGTGCAAGGCTCATCTAGCAATAACACGTCGCTTTTAGATAAAACAGCTAATCCAATACGCAAGCGTTGCTTCATCCCACTTGAACATTCACTTACTAGTTTATCTTTGGCTTTATGCAGCTCAATTTCTTCAAGAAAGTCGGTGCTATTCATTTCGAAAAGAGGCTCTTTAAATTCAAAATGAAAGGAGACTAATTCCAAAACGGATAATTCTTCAATCAATTCAACATATGGGGCACAAAATGAAATTGATTTGTAAAGGTCTTCTGGGGGAATGTTCTTATTTATAAGCAATTTACCTTCATTTGGCGTTAATAGGCCTGAAACTATTTTTAACAAGGTTGATTTGCCACTTCCATTTGAGCCTAGAATAGCGTAGCTGTTAGGGCTTTCAAATTCAAAACTCAGTTTTCTAAAAATCCAATCATTTTTGAATCTTTTGCCAACTTCATTGAGGGAAATAGTCATGAACAACTAGTTAAAGTATCCTTTCATAATACCTCTACTTGAATTCCGGCAGAAATTTATTATTTCATCTCGTTCTTCAGATACAGGCATCTCGGCTTCAATGTGTTCTAAAGCTTGACTGTTGTTAAATCCGCTTAAATATAATTTTCTGTAAATATCTTGAATGTGGTTAATGCTTTCAACATTGTAACCACGTCTTCTAAGTCCTACTGAGTTAACCCCAGCATAACTTAGAGGCTCACGACCTGCTTTAGTAAAAGGAGGAACATCTTTTCTAACTAATGATCCACCAGAAATCATTGCATGAGCACCAATTTGAACAAATTGATGAACCGCACTTAATCCTCCAACAATAGCGTAATCTCCAATGGTAATATGTCCTGCTAGCTGCACAGCATTTGCTACAATACAGTGGTCTCCAACCTTACAATCATGTGCAACATGAACATAAGCCATAAGTAAACAGTTTTTACCTACTCTAGTCTCCCAACGGTCTTTGGTGCCTCTGTTAATTGTTACATATTCACGAATTGTAGTATTGTCTCCAATAACGGCAGTCGTTTTTTCGTATTCAAATTTTAAATCTTGAGGAACTGCGGCAATAACTGAGCCTGGAAAAATTTTACAATTCTTTCCAATTCTAGCGCCTTCCATAATGGTAACGCTTGAACCAATCCAAGTTCCTTCTCCGATTTCCACATCCTTGTGAATCGTCACAAAAGGTTCTATAACCACATTTGATGCTATTTTAGCATCCGGATGAACATAAGCTAAGGGTTGATTCATGTTGTATTATTTATTTTTCACTACTTGGGCCATTAACTCTGCCTCACAAACTATTTTATTTCCAACATAGGCTACGGCTTTCATCTGGCAAATACCTCTACGAATTGGAGCGGCAAGTTCACATCTAAAAACTAAGGTGTCACCAGGCAGAACTTTTTCTTTAAATCTAGCCTTTTCTATTTTCATAAAATAGGTGCTATAATCTTCTGGATTTTCAACAGAACTTAAGACCAATATACCACCTGTTTGAGCCATCGCTTCTATTTGCAATACACCTGGCATTACTGGATCTCCAGGAAAGTGACCAACAAAGAAAGGTTCGTTCATTGTTACGTTTTTAACACCAACAATGTGCTTGCTACTTAATTCAGTTACTTTATCAACCAATAAGAATGGATACCTATGTGGTAGCATTGCTATAATTTGATTTACATCAAAAATAGGTTTTGCATTTGGATCGTATTTTGGTGCAGGTTTTTGATGCTTATTCTTTTTAATAAGCTCTTTAATCTTCTTTGCAAATGCAACATTTGCTTTGTGACCTGGTCTTGCAGCCATTATGTGGCCTCTAATCGGACTACCTATAAGCGCTAAATCACCAACTAAATCTAATAATTTATGACGTGCAGGTTCGTTTTGATATCGAAGTTCAACATTGTTTAAGATGCCTTCCTTTTTAACCTCAACCTTTTGCTTATTGAATAACTTTGCTAAATGATCTAATTCATTGTCCTTTACAACGCGGTCAACAATAACAATAGCATTGTTTAAGTCACCACCTTTAATTAGTCCATTTTCCAGTAAGGTCTCTAATTCGTGTAAAAAGCAAAAAGTACGACAAGAGCTTATTTCATCTCTGAATTCTTTCATGTCGTGAATGGTAGCATGCTGACTGCCTAAAACTGGAGAGTTATAATCAACCATAACAGTCATTCTAAAACCATCCAAAGGCATTGCAACCATTTCAACTTCACGGTCGTTTTCTGAATAAACAATATTGTGAGGAATGTCAAAATAATTTCTGTCCTCTTTTTGTTCTTGCAATCCAACTTTTTCAAGCGCTTGAATAAATGGTTCTGAGCTTCCATCCATAATTGGTGGTTCTGGAGCATCAATTTCAATTAAAACATTGTCAATTTGAAGTCCGGCTAAAGCGGCAAGAGTATGCTCAACAGTGTGAATTCTAGCACCATTTTGTTCAATTGTAGTGCCTCGAGAAGTATCTACTACATTGTCAACATCAGCTTCAACAATTGGAGCATTTTCTAAATCTGTGCGTTGAAATTTAAATCCATGGTTTTCTTCTGCAGGTTTGAAAACCATTGTTACTTTTTTTCCTGTATGTAATCCTACTCCGGAAACTGTTACAGGTGCTTTGATGGTGTGTTGTTTTACGTTCATTTGGCAATGCCTAAACCGAGGTGTTTTTTAATTCCGTTATTATTTGTTCAAGTTCTACCAGTCTTTTCTCTAAATCTGGTAATCTTCGATACACCGCTTGAGATCTCATTGAATCTCTAAAATTTGTTGCTGGTGAGCCGTTCCAAGGCTGATTTTCTTCAGTTATGGACTTGGAAATTCCTGATTGTGCGTTGATTTTGGTTCCGTCGGCTATAACTATATGTCCAACAATACCAACCTGACCACCAATTACACAATTTTTTCCAATTTTTGTACTTCCAGAAATTCCTGCTTGGGCAGCAATAACTGTGTTCTCACCGATTTCTACGTTATGCGCAATTTGAATTAAATTATCGAGCTTAACACCTTTACGTATAATTGTTGAGCCCATTGTTGCTCTATCAATTGTGGTATTTGCTCCTATTTCTACGTTGTCTTCAATAATTACATTTCCAATTTGACTTATTTTATCGTAGGTGCCATCTGCTTTTGGTGCAAAGCCGAAGCCATCACTACCTAAAACAACACCAGAATGTAAAATGCAATCTGCTCCAACTATGGTTTCATGATATAAAGAAACACCAGAAGAGATTATACAGTTATCACCAATTTTGACATTATCTCCGATAAATGCATTAGGGTAAATTTGGACGTTTTTTCCGATTTTACAATTTGAACCAATATAGGCAAAAGCACCAATGTATATATCGTCACCAACTGTTGTGCCTTCTCCTATGTTTGAAGGCGTTTCGATACCCGTTTTTCGATAAAGTTGATTGTACTTGTTTAAGATTTCTGAAAAAGAACTATAAGCGTCATCTACTTTAATTAAAGTAGCTTTGATTTCTTTTTCTGGGACAAAAGAATCGTTTACAATGACTACAGAAGCCTTTGTAGAATAAATGAATTCCTCATATTTAGGGTTAGCTAAAAAGCTGAGTGAACCTCGTTCGCCTTCTTCTATTTTGGCCAAATGATTTACTGTGGCTTTTTCATTGCCAATAATAGTACCACCCAACAACTCTGCTATTTGTTTTACTGTAAACTCCATTTATTTAATTGAATTGCCTGTAATGACAACTATAAGTTTTTCAAGATTGAAACAAATGTACAAATATTAACTTTTGATTTAATTATTAAGTCTTTAATGTTAACCCCTAAAATAGCATAAAAAGTACTTTTCTACTGGACTAGCTAACGAACGGATATTTAAATTATCTGATGCAGAGGCTACATCAATGGTTGTTCCATCCTTTCTTAACATGGTAATGTTATCATGGTCAAGATTATAGGCATTATTTTGAGTTATACCAGTAAAGACAAAAAATCCTGCCTCTTCTTCCGTTAGATTATTCTTTTTTGCAAAATCATTAATTAATATATCAGTCTCTGATTTTGAAAACGGCTTATCCTGAAGTTTTATTTTATAAAGTTTTCTATTTATAAGCATGTAACAAAGTTTAGATAACACTGGATCCTTATGTTTTGCCCATTCTTTTATCGAAGTAAAAAAATCATGATCATCTAAACGATTAAATGCCTCCAAGCCTTCATCAGTCTCGAAATCTTGTTTTGTAATGTGTTTGTAGAGAAAATAATGCAGGCTTGAACTAGCAAAAAGTGTTTCTCCTTGTAAGGCCAAATACTTTGCTCTTTTTAAAATGTTTACTAGAAGTTTTTCTGCTGATAAAACCGTTTTATGCAAATAAACTTGCCAGTACATTAATCTTCGAGCTACAAGAAACTTTTCAATAGAATAAATTGCCTTTTCTTCTACAACTAAATTTTGATTGTGAACGGTAAGCATTGCTAAAATTCTATCGAAGCCAATTACCCCTTCAGAAACACCTGTATAGAAGCTGTCTCTATTTAAATAGTCCATTCGATCCATATCTAGTTGACTACTTACAAGCTGATGGAGATATGGCTTAGGATGTTGATTTTGAAAGATTTGTAGGGCCATGTCTAACTGACCATCAAATTCTTTGTTCAAATTTTGAATTAAAATACTGCTAATATTTTCGTGACTAACGCCATTAACTAGACTTGCCTCCAATGCATGAGAAAAAGGGCCATGACCAATATCATGTAATAAAATAGCTATGGTTGCAGCCTTTTTTTCATCTTCAGTAACCTCATGACCTTTACTTTGAATAACCATTAATGCTTTTTGCATTAGGTGCATCGCGCCAAGTGCATGGTGAAAGCGAGTGTGTAAAGCTCCTGGATACACTAAGCTTGTAAGACCCAATTGACTGATATTTCGAAGTCGTTGAAAGTACTTATGCTCAATTAAATCGAATATAATATTGTGGGGTATGGAGATAAATCCATAAACCGGATCATTAAATATTTTCTTCTTATTCAATTTTTATAGAATTTCGTTGTAATATCGGCGTTATCAATTTGCACAACGACAAAGTGCCAATTTTTTTCAAATTAATCGAAATTTACCAACAAAAAAATAATATAAACTATGAGCGAAGTACGAATTCTTTGGGCCGATGATGAAATTGATTTACTAAAACCACATATCATCTTTCTTGAAGAAAAAGGCTACAAAGTTAGTACGGTTACTAACGGTGCTGATGCCATAGATGAGGTAAAAAACAATCATTTTGATTTGGTTTTTTTGGATGAAAACATGCCCGGATTAACAGGTCTTGAAACATTGACAGAAATTAAAGAGTTAAATCAACAACTGCCTATTGTGTTGATTACTAAGAATGAAGAAGAGAAGTTAATGGAAGAAGCCATTGGCTCAAAAATTGCTGATTACTTAATTAAGCCAGTAAATCCCCGTCAAATATTGTTAACTATTAAAAAGTTAATTGACAATAAGCGCTTAGTAAGTGAAAAAACATCAAGTGGATATCAGCAAGAATTTAGAAAGTTTGCCATGTCGTTTGATGAGAATTTATCTCATGAAGAATGGATTGAACTTTACAAAAAACTGGTTTATTGGGAAATTGAGCTTGAAGGAATTGAAGACGAGGGTATGCATGAAATATTAAACATGCAAAAAAAGGAAGCAAATGCACAGTTTGCCAAGTTTGTGTCTAAAAATTATGTTGATTGGATAAATAGCGATGACAAGCCTGTAATGTCTGATAATTTAATGGCGAAACAGGTTTTTCCAAATGTTAATGAGAACCCTACTTTTTTATTGGTTATTGATAATTTACGTTACGATCAATGGAAAATAATTAATCCAATTATAAAGCGCTACTTTAATTTTAAAAGTGAGGCCCCATATTATAGTATTTTGCCAACAGCAACTCAATATGCAAGAAACGCCATCTTCGCGGGTATGTCGCCCGCAGACATTGAAAAAAAGCACCCACACTTATGGAACAATGAAGAAGATGAAGGCGGAAAGAATATGTATGAAAAGGAGCTCTTAGAGCTTCAAGTAAAAGCCAGAGTGCCTAATTTGAGCAATTCGTATGTGAAAATAACAAATCACGAACACGGTAAGGCTCTTGCAGATAGCATTTATGATTTGATGCGTTTTGACTTAAATGTTATTGTTTACAATTTTGTTGATATGCTAAGTCATGCAAGAACAGAAATGGAAGTAATTAGAGAATTAGCTTCTGATGAAGCTGCTTATCGTTCAATTACTAAGTCGTGGATGGAACATTCACCATTGCTTGATATTCTAAAAAAGCTAAGTGAGAAAAAAATAAATTTAATGGTTACTACCGATCATGGCACGATTCGAGTTAAGAAACCCATTAAAGTAGTGGGTGATAGAAATACTAGCACAAATTTGCGCTATAAAACGGGTAAAAGCCTTAATTATAATAAAAATGATGTCTTTGCCGTAACAAATCCAAGCGATATAAAATTACCTAAGCAACATATGACCTCTTCATTTATTTTTGCGCAAGCGGAAGATTATTTAGTTTATCCCAATAATTACAACCACTTTGTAAATTATTATAAAGATAGTTTCCAGCATGGAGGATTGTCATTAGAAGAAGTAATTATTCCTTTTGCCATATATGAATCTAAATAAAGAAATGCAAGAATTTGAAGTTGATTTGAAAGGGGTTGATCAAGTTGCAGAGGCAATTATAAAACTGGTGCCAACCACACCAATAATTACTTTTACAGCCGACTTAGGTGGGGGAAAAACGACATTAATTCAAGCGATTTGTGCAAAAATAGGTGTAAAATCAGAAGTAACAAGTCCTAGTTACACTTTAATAAACGAGTACGAATGTGAGAATAAAGACGTAGTTTACCATTTCGATTTTTATAGAATTGATGATTTTAATGAAGCCTTAGACTTAGGTTGCGAAGAGTATTTTGATTCAGGTAATATTTGCTTAATTGAATGGCCAAAAATTATAGAAAATTTATTACCAGAAGATATAATTGCGGTAGAAATTAATTACGCTGAAGAAAAGCGGAAATACACAATTGAGTTGAAAAATCTCAAATAGGGTATTTATTCACTTTCAATTGTTAAATTTGGTAAAACCAATTTCACATAATGTCAACTGAAAAGAAGCCCGGATTTAGCCAATTAGCTCAACAAGCTATGTCGCATATGCCATTAGAATCGATGGTTATGATAAAACAAAGTAAGAAGCATCTGTTAATTGGGATTCCAAAAGAGGTGGCTTATCAAGAGAAAAGGGTAGGGCTTTCACCTTCATCAGTAAATCTATTAGTAAATAACGGACACCGTGTTTGGATTGAAACCATGGCGGGAGACAAGGCAAACTTTACAGACAATGACTACAGCGAAGCTGGGGCCGAGATAATGTATAAAAAGGAGGAAGTTTATAAAGCAGATATTGTATTAAAAGTTGCTCCTCCCACTTTAGAAGAAATTGAAATGTTAGAAAATGGGAATGTTCTAATTTCTGCGATTCGGCATGCTTCAGTTACATCAGAGTACGTTGCCGCTCTAAACAAGAAAAAAATCACCAGTTTAGCTTATGAGTATATTCGTGATGAATCAGGAATATTCCCAATTGTTAGATCTATGAGTGAGTTAGTTGGTAATACGTGCGTGCTAATTGCAGCAGAGTATTTAAGCAACATAAACGACGGAAAAGGAATGATGCTTGGCGGCATTTCTGGAGTTCCACCAACCGAAGTAGTTATTATTGGTGCTGGAACAGTTGGTGAATACGCCACTCGAGCGGCAATAGGCCTTGGGGCTGAAGTAAAAGTTTTTGACAACTCGCTTTACCGATTAAGAAGATTGCAAAATGACGTTGGGCAACGGGTTTTCACTTCAGTTATTCAGCCAAAAGTACTATCTAAAGCACTATCAACTTGCGATGTTGCTATTGGTGCGCTTCGACCAGTAAAGTGGAGAAGCCCATGTGTTGTGAGTGAAGAAATGGTTGAAAACATGAACGAAGGGGCCGTTATTATGGATGTCAGTATCGATCATGGTGGTTGTTTTGAAACTTCTGTTCCTACAAATCATAAAAACCCAATTTTTGTTAAGCATGGAGTAATTCATTACTGTGTACCAAATATTGCAAGTAGAGTGAGTAGAACTGCTAGTTATGCATTAACAAATGTTTTTGCTCCTATTCTATTGGATGTTGCGGATTTAGGTGGAATAAAAAACATGCTTTGGGAGCGTCCAGGTGTTCGAAATGGGGTTTACACCTATCAAGGAAATTTAACCAATAAATACTTGGCAGAAGTTTTTGAAATTCCTTATAAAGATTTAGACTTATTAATGGCAGCAAGGTTATAACTTTGCATTTTACTATTTCACATGGCCATTTCAACAAAAACTCTTCGAATTTTTGATTCACAAATTAATTATCAAAAGCATAAAGCTGAGATTGACTCTGCAATTCAAGCAGTTTTAAACTCAGGTAGCTATATAAATGGTAAGGAAGTTGGGGAGTTTGAGAAAAAACTAGCAAAATACTTAGGTGTTCAACATGTAATTGGTTGTGCAAATGGCACCGATGCACTTCAGTTGGCATACATGGCTTTAAATCTTGAAAAAGAGGATGAAATAATTCTTCCAGCTTTTGGCTATGTTTCGGTGGCTGAGTGTGCTGTATTATTGGGGCTAAAGCCTGTTTTTGTTGACGTGAATCCTGATACATTTAATATTGACGTATCTCAAGTTCTTAAAGCCATTACAAGTAAAACCAAAGCTATTGTACCTATTCATTTATATGGGCAATGTGGTGATTTGCAAACGCTTAAGATGTTGGCAGAGAATAACAGAATAAAGCTAATTGAAGACAATGCACAAAGCGTTGGTTCACAAAGAGGTCTTTTTGGTCAAATTGGGACGACCTCGTTTTTTCCAACAAAAAATCTCGGTGCATTTGGAGATGGAGGTGCAGTTTATACAAATGATAGTTCTCTTGCGGAGCGTGTACGGTCAATTGCCAATCACGGACAAAAATCGAAATACACTTTTAACGAGATTGGAATAAATAGCAGACTTGATACCATTCAGGCAGCTATTTTGAGTGTAAAACTTAACTATTTAGATAAAGAACACGAGTCTAGAAAGAAAAATGCACTAGAGTATAAAAAACGCTTATCAGATTTAGAAGGAATTGTCCTGCCCACAGAAAAAATAGCCAATAAGCATATTTATCATCAATTTACTATAAAAGTGCTTCATGGTAAAAGAGATAAATTGCAACAGTTTTTAGCTGAATCAGGAATTCAATCAGTAGTTTATTACCCAAATACCATATCTTCTCAAAAACCCTATTTTGTAGACAAGAATTATCCTGTTGCAGAGTTGTTAGTTAATCAAGTCTTGTCGATACCAGTTCACAGCGGTATTACAAAAGAAGATATTCAATTTATTAGCGAAAAAATGCACTATTTCAGTGCGAATTACTAGCTATAATTCTAAGAAGTGATAATTGCGAAGTAACTTAGGGTTCGTTTTAATGCACATGTTAAAAAGACTATTTTATTCTTTACCCATACAGCTGTTTCTGCTTAATATAAAAAGGCAACATTTTTATCTTTTGTTATGGTTTACGATATTGGGTTTTGTAAATGAATGGATAGGTAAAAAGTTCGGAATAGTTTATCTTTTTTTAGATCCTGAATACTTAGGAGAAGTTAACTTTCTAAGCTTCTTTATAATGGGGGTGTGTATGGGTGGATTTTTAATGAGCTACAATATTGCTAGTTATATTATTTATGGAAGAGAAATTCCATTTTTAGCAGGATTTAAACGACCATTTTTAAGATTTACACTCAACAACTTTATAGTTCCAACCTTCTTTTTAAGTATTTACCTCTATAGAATAATTAGCTTTCAAGCTGAATATGAGCTTAAAACTTTTACAGAAACGGCACTTTCTACCACCGGTTTTCTAGTCGGATTGTTAATCTTTATTCTAATCAGTTTCACTTATTTTTTCAATACAAATAAGGATGTGTTTAGAATGTTTGGAGTGAAACTTCAGCGAAAAGTGAAGAAGGCCTTTTTATTTCAAAGAAAAGTACTTAATAAGAAATTTCAATGGGAAGGGCTAGCAGAAGAAAGACAAGAAATTCCCGTACAAACTTTTTTAGATTTTGATTTAAAACTTAAGCCAATTCGATATAGTACTCAGTTTGAGTATAAAAATTTATTAAGTGTATTAAGACAAAACCACTTGAATGCAATTATTATTCAGCTTATTGTTTTAGTATTGATTGTTTTGCTGGGATTGTTACGGGATTTTCCAATATTTCAAATTCCAGCAGGAGCCAGTGTGTTGATTTTCTTTTCGATGCTGATAATGATATCTGGGGCATTTAGTTTTTGGTTGAGACGTTGGGGGTTTACCGCATTTATTATGATTTTGGTTGTTTACAACCTCCTCTCGCAGTTTGATCCACTTTATTATAGGAATACTGCTTACGGCTTAAATTATGATACAGAGCCAGCAGTTTTGTCAAAGGAGACGGTCAATGCGGTAGATCCAGATAAGTTTGACAGCGACTATAATGAAACAGTTGAAATTTTAGAAAAATGGAAAGCCAGAAATCAAAAAGGCTTTAAAAAACCTAAGCTTATTGTTATTAATGCAAGTGGGGGTGGACAACGTTCGGCCTTATTCACTTTTAGTTCACTTCAGCATATTGACAGTGTAATGGAAGGGGAATTGTTTGATCAATGTGTTCTTTTAACTGGAGCTTCTGGGGGGTTAATTGGCGCAAGTTATTTGCGTGAATTACATCTTCAAAAACTATTGGGTGAAATTGAAACGCCTTATGCCCATAAATATAGAACCAATATTTCAAAGGACTTGTTGAATCCTATCATATTTTCTATTGTTGTAAACGACATTTTTTATCCAATGCAAACGTTTAAGTATGGCGGATATACTTATAGAAAAGACAGAGGGACTGCTTTTGAAAACACCTTAAATAGAAATCTGGAAGGTGTTTTTGAAAAACCTTTAATGGCTTATCAAGCCTTTGAAAAAGAAGCTTTAGTTCCAATGATTGTATTTAGCCCAACTAGTGTAAATGATGGTCGCCGAATATACATTTCAGCACAACCCGTTTCTTATTTGGTTCAACCTGAAAGCAGCAAGGATAAAGAAGAAGATAGACCATTAGATGGTATTGAATTTATGCGATTCTTTGAAAAACAGGATGCTCGAAATCTTAGTTTTTTAAGCGCTTTACGGATGAATTCAAATTTCCCTTACATTTCCCCAAACACCTCATTGCCTAGCGAACCAATTATGGAAGTGATTGATGCTGGACTAAGAGATAACTTTGGTAAAGAAACTAGTTTGCGTTTTATCTATGTATTTAGAGATTGGATAGCAAAAAACACCAGTGGGGTAGTAGTAATTCAAATGAGAGACACTCCACAAAATGAAGAAATTGATCCTAATTCTAAAAATACCATTATGGCTAAAATATTCAAGCCGGTAAGAGGGTTTTATGCTAACTGGGAAAATTATCAGCAGTTTAATCAAGACAACCAATTTGATATTTTACAGAGTTTAGCGAACTTTCCGATGGAGAAAGTAACTTTTCAATATGCTCCACCAGATCAAAGTGTGGATGTGTCTTTAAGCTGGCACTTAACTTCATTAGAAAAAAAGAATGTACAACAAGGAATATATTTCCCACAAAACCAACGCGAATTGAAGCGTTTAATGGAACTGGTTAAATAAATTATTCTACTTCGGTTGTATCTTCAGCTTGCTTTGCTTTAAACAGAAGCACCATGAATTCTTTTAACGAATCGAAGTCAATACCGTAGAACATTCCAATACCCTGAATATTTTCATAGGTGTTTGTTATTTGCTGAATCTGATTACTAGCATCTCGAGTTTTATTAAAGGCCTTTATTCTAAAACGACCATCTTCAGTAATTTTATATTCAACCGTAATGTCACCAGCTAAATCAGTAGTGTTATCTGTAACATTATCATATTGACTAAAATTACCGTCAATAGACAGTCTGTCGTCTAAAATCGAAATTGAAGTACCTAAACCACTTCTTGCAGCAGCATTAAAAGAAATGTTATCTGAAAATTGATTTGCCCAAGCATTAATCTGACTCACCAGCAATTCAGCTGCACTTGAACCAATTGCACTACCAGCGGTACCTTGAGCACTACTAAAGAATCGAGCAAATGTTAATAAACTAAAAGCTTGAAGAGTTACGTTGTCTTGAACACTTAAGTAGGAGGCAAATTTTGTTTCTAACGAAGCATCATCTGGAAAGTTCAAATCAAAAGTCACCGAAGGGGAGGTTAATTCGCCTTCAAGCATTAAAATTGTTTCAACTCTAATTCTTTTGGTAGAATCAATTCCAAGAGGAACCCTTGAGGCGTAATAAAGCTCTCTTAGTGGCACTCGGATAGTGTAAACTGCACCAATGTCTATTTGCGCACCGTAAGGGTCACCAGTCCATCTTATTGTTCCACCTTTCCTAACTGTAAAAGGCTTTCGTATTAAGTTTTCTAAGGTGAAAAGGTATTGTCCAGAAGTAACAACATACTCCCCATACATTTCAAAGTCACCAAATGAGTTAACCACCATTTTTATCGAGCCTTCTCCCTGTCCTTTTATAATGTCGCCTGTTTCTTCATTAAAAATAATTTGAAACTCCGCTTCTGGAGTTATGATTAAATCAATATTTAAATCAATACCCCCTAAGTTTATTTTTTTAGAATCGTTCTCATCTGTGTTTTCTAAACTACTAGTGAAAATTATAAATTCTTGTTGCTTAATAGATGAAGCATCGGTAGCTGGAATAAAAAATGAAGTGCCTTTTTTAGTTTCAGCTCGTATGTCGAGGTTTAAATTGTTTATAGGACCTTGAAACCTGTAATCGGCAGTTGCAATTGCAGTTCCATAGTATAAATCGTTATCCTCTTTAGTAGTATTAAGAGCCATAAAGTTATCGCCCGTTAAGTACATATCTAATTCAAATAATTTAAGGTAATTGTGGTAGATTATTCCCGCAGCATAGGCCATGTGTCCACTTACAGATTCACCTCTTTTATCAGCCTCGTATTTAATTTGATCTTTAATTGTTAATTCATCAATGTTTATTTGATCCTTGTCAAACAAGAAACTATGAGAAAAATAATAACGAGTATTCAAGTATTTAACCGTTAAGCCAACATCTTCTGTTGTTAAACTTCCATATACTTCTGGTTGATTAGTAGAGCCTCTTATTTCTAATTCAGCTGATGCAATACCTTGTAAATTGTCAATAAATTGGCCTACTAAAGGTTGAAAAATAGACAAATCTGTTTTTATTAGAGTTAAATCTAATTCTAAATTGTTTTTTATTTTTTTAGTTAAAATTCGCCCGTCAATATTAATTGACTCAAGAAGTTTGTTATTGATATTGCCATCAATATCAATAATGCCTTTTTCTGCATTGTAAATTGAAAGCAATGAAACATTTCCCAGGGTATCGCCATTGTACTCAAAATCTTTCACATTTATATTGCCATCAAAAATGGGCTTTGCTGTTACTGATGCAACATTTACTTCACCACCAAGCACACCAGCCAATTTTACAGATGAACTTTTTAAATAACCGTTAACTATATCTAATTCAATATTTGCTAGCTCAACCTTTAAAAAATCATCAGGGTTTTTAGAAATAATGCCATTTACCTTAACAGATTGCATTTTATTGGTCATTGCAAAGCCGTTTATTAGCACTTGGTTTTCAAGAAGTGCCACATTAAACTGGTCCTTTATTTTCCATGATTCTTGATCTAATATAATTTCAGATTCTAGAATACTTAAATAAGTAGTGTCGGCTGTAAAGTCAATAAATCCGTTTAAATCTAACTGAGAAGAAGCTGATTTTTCAGCAAGTTTAACGTTAAAGTTTAAGTTGTTATTTGCTAATTCACTACTAATTATTATGTTCTCAACTAACTGACTATCATTTCGTGTTAGCTTATCGCTCGAAACAATTGTTTGGAAAAACTCTCCACTGGTTTGGTCTACAATTAGGTTTGAGAATTCAAATTCTTTGTACTGAATAAAATCAGCGCCAGCGTAAGTGTATATACTGTCCTTTTTAAATGAGCCTCCAATTACTGTATTTTGGCTTATTACTAAATCTGGAAGCAGAAGATTCGTAATAAAATTTGGGTCTATTACATTAATATAAAAGTTAAAGTTTTGGTCCGGAATTACTTCCTCTTTTTGCTCAAAAATTAAATTGGGAACATACTTGTTGACTAATTTTTTGAACGATGGATAGAGATTCTTAAAAACAAACACCCCTTCTAACTCGGCCTCTATAATAGAGGAGTTCACAACCAGTTTTTTACCTGTAGGTACTTTCTTAGAATTTATAGTAACCTCTTCAATTTCGTAACGTTTTCCATCTCTTAAAAGAACGGTGTTTTTGGCCACAATATCACCCATTAAATTATCTAATTTAGAACCATAGAAATTGGTTGTAACCGAAGTTGAAATATTTAAATCTTCATCATACAGGTTTAAGTTTTTAAGATTAGCACTGTCAAGAGTAGCAGAGAAACTAAATTTTGGTTCCGCTTCATTTAAGTCGATTTTACCTAAAAAGGCTAAGTTTACGTTTTTGTCATTTAGATTTATAGAACCATCAAACAGTTTCTTGCTTAACATTCCATTTAAATCAATATTGGTGTAATTGTAAGTTTTGTAACGAATGCTTTTTATTAATCCATTTAGCTCCACATCAACCTTGTTTAATGTGATTCCTTTACCCTTAACCGTAGTTTTGAAATTGATTCGGTCTAAATCAGCGTTACTGGTAATTTTTTTCAAATCAACATTAAAACCTTCAAGGCTTCCCGAATATTTGGTGTTTTCTCCATCAAGTTTTAGGTTTAAATCTGAAGTGATTCTACCTATTGCGGTATTGAATGTTCCGTCAGCTACAAAATCATAATAAAAGCCAACATACTTCCCGCTAAAATTAACGGTGCCAAGTTGGTCTAAAGTAGGCGGTAGGTTAATTTTGTTTTCTTTAATATAAGCGTTAATAAGGTTTTGGAGTGAACTTCTTGTGGCCTTTAAATTATCTACCGAAATATCCATGATTGTTTCATTAAAATCGGGCAAACCATCTAATTTACATGATGCGGTTAAGGAGACCTTATCTGTTTCCAAATCCAGGTTGTTTATACGTAAGCGGTTTATTTTACCTTTTACTTCACCAGAAAGATTCACAACCTGTTTTTTTGCCGGGTACTTTGGCGCAAAATAACTTAGATCGATACTAGAAAAAACAGTTTTTTCTAAATTGGCAGTAAGGCGAACTTGATTAATAAAATCATTGTAGTCACTCCAGTTATTGTACTGCATTTTGTAATAATTCCTAATAGTGCTATAAGGGGTTTCAATTAGTAGTTCACTAAACTCAGCTTTTTTAGAATCTACATCAAAAACAGTTTTAAGGTTGGTTAATTCAAAACCCGACTTTTCTTTTAAATTTAAGAATCTTATTTCACCTAAAATGCTGTCTTTCAAAAAGTAAATATCCTTTGCAGCTAAATTAAAATCAGAAATTGCTATGTGATTATAATCAATTCCATCGTAAATAGAATCCTTTAATTGATTGTCATATTTGAAAGTGGTGTTTTTTAAATTAAGTCTTCCTATTTCAACTTCCCATAGTGTTTTTGCGGTAGTTGGTTTTTCACTTTTAAAGGCGTCAATTAGAAATGCGAAATTCATAAGACTATCAGATTCAAAGCGTTTTAAATGAACCGTTGCATTTTGAAGTCCAATTAAGCCAAAACTTATAGTTGTATTAGGAACATTGTATGAGCTTATATCTAAATTAAATCGCTCTGTATAGAGTAAGGTGTCACCAAATTGATCTTCGATATAGAGTTCTTCAAGAATTAAGGTTTTTATCGGTCTAAAGTCTACCCCTTTAATGGTGATAGTGGTATTAAGTTTTTTGCTGAGGTAATTTGCCGCTTTTTGGGACACAAAACTTTGTACCTTCGAAGAACGAAAGCCGATGTAGCATACAATCAATAATAGAATAATGATTGTAACCACAATGGTCACTATTTTTAGTACTTGTTTAATAGAAGTTTTGTTATTTTAATCGTTCGATTAAAATTTGGTTTAAAGGTAATAGTAAAAAAACGCAAAAAGCACAATGTCTTACATTCTTGGTATAGAATCTTCCTGCGATGATACTGCAGCAGCTGTCATGTATAACGGCAAAATTTTGTCTAATGTTGTAAATAGTCAAGATGTGCATGTAAAGTATGGTGGAGTTGTACCAGAGTTAGCTTCACGCGCTCACCAGCAAAACATAATACCAGTAGTTGATAGCGCAATAACACAAGCAGGAATCAAAAAAGAAGATTTGAGCGCCGTTGCATTTACTCGTGGTCCTGGTTTATTAGGTCCCTTATTGGTAGGAACCTCTTTTGCTAAATCATTCGCATACGCTCTGGATATTCCTTTAATAGAAGTAAATCATATTCAAGCGCATGTATTTGCCCACTATATAGAAGAACCTAAGCCAAAATTTCCGTATTTGTGTTTAACCGTAAGTGGTGGGCATACTCAAATTGTGTTAATTAAAGATTATTTCGACATGGAAATTGTTGGAAGCACACGCGATGATGCCGCAGGTGAGGCATTTGATAAATCGGCTAAACTTTTAGGCTTGCCATACCCAGGAGGGCCTTTAATTGATAAGTATGCAAAAGTTGGAGATCCAACAAAATTTAAATTTACAAAGCCAAATATTCCAGAATTGAACTTTAGTTTTAGTGGATTGAAAACGGGCATTTTAAACTTTATTCACAAAAATGTTCAAGCAGATTCTAAATTTATTGAAAACAATTTAAATGACATCTGTGCATCAATTCAACATACAATAGTTGAAATTTTATTAGACAAGGTGAAGTTGGCAAGTGAAAAATATTCCATAAAAACAGTGGCTGTTGCTGGGGGCGTTTCTGCAAATTCTGGCTTGAGAAGTTCTTTTTTAGAGCAAGAACAAGAATTAGGATGGAAAGTGCATTTCCCAAAATTTGAGTATTGTACAGATAACGCCGCTATGATTGCCATGGTAGGACATTATAAATTACAAGCTAAGGAGTTCGCTGCTTGGGATGTGTCTCCGCTTCCTCGAGGATAAATTTGAATAGACACTATCCAAATTGTTTTTTAAATTTTACTATAAACAATCCTAAAAAGCCAATATTATATTAAAAGAATACAAAGTATATTTGACCTATGATTCTCTTTGATCAAAGAAATGACTTATAAAACCTCCTACTTTCGTCTTGTTTTCGTTTTTGCTGCCTTTATCGGCAATGAAATGGGGTTTATGTTTGTAAAAACAATAAATTGACTTTAATGCAATCAAAAATAGGCGGTGTTTTAGTACTTCTAATACTATTCTCAAGTTGTGTAGGTAAGGACTGTTCTTACGAGAGATACCCACAAATTGAATTTGAAATTATAAGTAGCAAAACTTATGACAAGCAATATTTAATCGGTTATGATGCTACATCTTTCAAAAAAATTGATTCTATCTCGTTTGAAGGGAAAATAATATTCTTAAATCATTATGACCATGATTTAAGAAATGTGATTTATTACTTACATTTAGAGAGTCTCGTTGATACGATCACCAATGTAAACTACGAGATATATGATTTTTATAATGAATGTAATTCGGGTTTTTTGAACAATAAGGGTGGAGATGCAACAGACTTCAAGGATTTGCAATTTGAACTGAATGGACAAATTATTAAAGATTCAGAAAGCATAAAAATTAATCATTAACTCAGTTATAAAACCAACTAGCATGAACAAGTTTTCTTTAATTCTTTTTTCGTTAATACTAAGTTCTTCAGCAAATGCTCAATTTGAGTGTTCAGACATTGAAGTTATTGGAATTTTCACTAATAATTTAAATGTGCGTAATGTTTCTGTCTTGTTAACTAACCACACAAAAGAACCTGATACCAACTTAATTTTTGAAACTGATTTTCAGTTAAAAAAAGGTAATGACACACTAGTCTACATGAAAGTCTTTGGGTTTTCATATAAATTACCAATGTCCATTAAAGACACAGTGATGTATAATCTCGACCTCTACAATAAATATCACAGTAGTGAAGTTTATCCTAGACCAAATAATTCAATTAGAGAATCAGCCGCGTTGCTTTTAAATACAGATAAACCAGATTGTGAAATCGTTCATAATGTAGATTCTGTCATTATCGATATGCCTTTCTCATCAAATATTGGTTGCGAAGACTTTAAGGTTTTAGGCTTATACAAAACTGCGAATACTGGAAAAATGGAATACAGCATGCTACTTACCAATACGAATAAAGATTCTATTAATGCAGCTGTAAATGGTGCTTATACTTCCTTTGAATTTTTTGATGAAGTTGGAAAAAGCGTATCAAAAGAATCAAATTCTGGCTATGACTTGCCCTTGCCAAAAGACACTTTAGTTGTTCACTTAGAATTTACAAAGTCTATTGACTCGATAAAAAACTTTACTTTACGAACTAAAAATCCTGTGTGCGAAATTAACTACGAGAGAAATTTAACCTCGATAAAAAAAGTAACGGAAGTCATTAATACCATAAGTGTTTACCCAAACCCAACTGATGGATTAATCCAAATTAATACAGGTAAGACAGAAGAAATCATAGATGTAAAATTATTTAACACTCAAGGCCAGCAAGTACAGTTTGAATTGGATAAAAACAACTTAAATATTTCGCATTTAGATGCTGGCATGTATGTTTTGCAGGTTTTGACCAAGAATGGAGTGTTTAGTGAAAAGGTGAGGAAGGATTAAAGGGTGAAAGAATAAAGCTTCAAGTTGAAAGCCACGAGCTAAATGCTTTTGACTAGTGGCTTGCAGCTTTTAGCTAAAAACCTATTTCATATTTCACATCCAACCCTCTACTTCCTCTTCTATGATAGTTGTTTTTGGCTGCCGGGTTTATACGGTAAGAAAAAGTCATGGTAAACTGCCTTGCTTTCCATTGGAAATCGGATTCTGAATAGAACACGGGACCGGAGGTAATGGAACTGTACTTTCGTGAGTTGAATACATCAGAAATTCTAAAAGTTAATGAACCATTGCGTTTCAGTATTTCTTTTGAAATGGCTAAATCAGTAGAGTAAATGGCTTTTCTGCTTCCTTGAGTGGTAATCCTAGGTGCTCGGTAGTTAAAACTGCTTTGTATGTTCAGTTGCTGGGGTAGTTTGAATCTAAAGCTTCCTCTGGTGCTCCATGAGTAAGTGTCGGCTGCAAAAGAAACTCCTTTGTAGTCGCCTTTGGTTAAGGCTCGGTAAAAGTCGAAATTAGCGTTTACACTCCACCTACTTGCCAAGGTGTAACTATCATTAAATTCCAAGCCAAAGGCGTTCTGTATGGCTAAATTCACTGGAATGAAGTTTAAAACCACTCTTGGTTCATTAGAATTTAAAGCTGCCGTATCAATTTCAGTAATACGCTCAATTACTCCAGTGCGTTTTCGATAATATAAACTAGATAATAGGAGCCAGGTTTAATAGGAGTAGAAAACTTTCCATTCTCGTCGTTACTTGTACCTGTAATATTTGTGGAGTCGTTGGTTGAAAATACACCAACAGCCGCATAGGGAACAGGTTGATTGTTTACATCTGTTATAAACCAAAAATTGGCGCAAGTTTACCTTGCGCCAATGATGTTAATGATATCAGTAAAGCTAAAATTAGTATATTAAATTTCGTCTAGCCATACTTGTTAATTTTGTTGGAATTATCTGCTGCGTTTTCTGTAACCGCCGCTGCTTCTAGAGCTGCCACCGCCACTGTTTCCGCCTCTGTATCCACCACGGCTATCGTCGCTTCTACTTCTTGAAGGTCTTCTACGTTCTCCATCTTCACCAGTTCCACCGTAGCCTTCGCTGCTTCTTGGAGTGCTAGATTTAACTTCGATGTTTAAGGTTCTACCTTCGTAGTTCATTGAGTTAAGTTCACTTAACGAACTTGGATCAGGAATAATTGCTGCATCAAAGAATGAGAATGATTTTAACACCTCAACTTTTCCGATTTCAACACCTCTTAAACGAGTATCGTTGATTAGAGTCATTAAGTCGAACTTATCTAAGCCATCTCTTGAACCTGCGTTTACAAAGAACTTCGTGAAACCTTCTCGGTTTTCTTCACGATCTCTTCCACGGTCACTACGCTCACCACGGTCTCTTCTTTCGCCACGATCACGATCTCTTCTGTCTCCTCTATCTCTTCTGTCGCCACCACGGTCACGATCTCTTCTATCTCCTCTATCACCACGGTCTCTTCCGCTTCCAGCGCTAACATTAATGTCTTTAGCACCATCATAGTATTCTAAGAAGTGATTAAACTCTACCGAAACAAAGTGTTGAATTAACTCTTCTCTACTAAGTTCTTTTAGTTGATCGTAAATAGGAGGTAAGAACTCAGCAATTTGCTCAGTGTTTACTTCAATATTCTTAACTTTTTCAATTAAGCTGAAAAGTTGTTTCTGACAAATAGAGGTTCCAGTAGGAACTTGCTGAGGAATGAATGACTTTCCAATAATTTTTTCGATGTGACGAATTCTGTTTTGCTCTCTGTTAGTGATAATAGAAATAGAAATACCTTCTTTACCAGCTCTACCAGTTCTACCACTACGGTGAGTATAAACTTCAACATCATCAGGAAGGTTGTAGTTAATTACGTGAGTAATACCACTTACATCTAAACCACGTGCAGCAACATCAGTTGCAACAAGCATTTGAATTTGTTTTGAGCGAAACTTGCCCATTACGTTATCACGTTGACTTTGTGTTAAGTCGCCATGAATTGCATCAGCACTGTAGTTGTCATCAATCAATTTATCAGCAACTTCTTTAGCCTCTCTACGAGTTCTGCAGAAAATGATACTGTAAATATCAGGATTAGAATCAGCCACACGTTTTATAGCCGCATATCTATTTCTAGAGTCAACTATATATAAGTGATGTTCTACTTGGTCAGTACTTTTATTTTTTTCGCCCGAAGAAATTTCATTAGGCTCATTCATGTATGTTTTAGCAATACGAGCAACTTCTTTAGGCATAGTTGCAGAAAACAACATGCATTGTTTTTCTTCTGGAGTATTTGATAAGATGAAATCTAAATCATCTTTAAAACCCATGTTAAGCATTTCATCTGCTTCATCTAAAATAACATATTTAATGTTTTCTAGAATTAATTTTTTACGCTTAATAAGGTCAATTACTCTACCAGGAGTACCTACTACGATTTGAGCACCGCGTCTAAGTTTTTTGATTTGAGTATCAATTGGAGCACCACCGTAAACAGCAAGTATCTCTAATCCTTTTTCGTATTTTGAATAGTTTTCAATATCACCAGCTACTTGAATACAAAGTTCTCTGGTTGGACAAAGAATAATTGCTTGTGTATCTAAATTATTGACATCTACTTTTTGAATAACCGGAATACCAAAGGCAGCCGTTTTTCCTGTTCCAGTTTGCGCTAGGGCAAGTAGGTCAGTATTATCTTTTAGTAAAATTGGTATTGATTGTTCCTGTATAGGTGTTGGTTTTTCAAAACCTAAATCAGTAATAGCCCTAACGATAGATTCGTCTAGACCTAGTGTTGCAAATGTTGTCATGTTATTTTCCCGTTTCTCTCGCTTACCGCCAATTCAATTTCTCGAGTTTTTAGTGAGAAGAGAATGGAATACCCTATGATCAGATACCGCAGCTGCGAATTAAAGTGCAAAGGTAGGGATAATAAATGGATAATGCAATATACGCCACTAAACTACATATTAGTTTTGAATTACAAGCAGCATTTATTCTCCTTTTTGCATTAATAGTAAAAGAACTGTAGAATCCTTATTTTCTATATATACTTTGTGTGATGCCATTGGAGTAATAATGATAATACTTTTTTCACTGTAGGGGCTTGAGCTTTCTGGATTTTGCAGAACTGGTTGGCTTGAAAGCACTTGTGCATAATGGTGGTTATTACACCAGACTTCCTCATGAAAGCCTTAATTTTATTGAATTAGTCAGTGTTCTATTCTTCTATCAGTTAGAATCTTCTCACGAAAACCTAGGCCCATTTGGGTCCATTCTAACGAATTTAATATTTCTTCTAATAGCATGTGAAAAGTACACTAAATATTTTTTAAAAATAAAAAAAGGCATCAGATAAACGTACCTATGTTTACCTAATGCCTCAATTAATAAGGGTGTACTATTTATGCAGTGGCTTTCGCACCTACCATCATTAGTTCATTACAGTTAATTTCTGTGAAGTATTGAGTAACGCCTTCCTTATTGTCGTATTTACGATAAGTTATTTTACCTTCAATAATTACTTCAGAACCCTTTATTAGGTATTTTTCAGCAACTTCGGCTAGTTTACCCCAAATAACAATTTTGTGCCATTGAGTTTCAACTACTTTTTCGCCTTCTTTGTTTTTGAAGGTTTCGTTGGTGGCCATGCTAAACTGTGCTAGTTTTCTATCCCCTTCAAAAGTTTTGATTGTTGGGTTTTCGCCTAGGTGTCCTACTAATTGTACTTTATTTTTAATTGCGTTCATGATATTACGTTTTAGTTATGAATAAATTGATTGGTTTAATAAATGGTGTGAGTATTTAAGTTGAAACTCACACCAATGATTTTAATATTTTGTTAATTACGCGGTTGCTTTTTTATCTATTAGAAGTAATTCATTACAAACCACTTCGCTAATGAATTTTGAAACACCTTCTTTGCCTTCGTATTTACGATAGCTAAGTTTGCCTTCAATAATTACTTCGGATCCTTTAATTAGGTATCGCTCGGCAATGGTTGCAAGCTTGCCCCAAATAATAATGTTGTGCCATTGAGTTTCTTCTACTCGATCGCCTGCTTTGTTTTTAAGTTTCTCGTTCGTGGCTAACCTGAATTGTGCCAGTTTACGTCCAGACTCGAATGTTTTAACAATTGGGTCACTACCTAGGTTACCTACTAATTGTACTTTGTTTTTAATTGCGTTCATGATATTACGTTTTAGTTATGAAAAATTTAATTGAACTGATTGAATGAACAACCGATGATACAAAGGTGAGTGTAGGGATGAGTAGTAGTCGGTAGTTACGTATTTACTTCCGTTTAACATTCGTTTGTAAGCGTTTGTAAATGGAAAAATTAATTAGTAACTTGCTAAAAATCAATAAAAAATGGCTGCAAAATGTTTGGAGTGTGGAGAAGCGATTCAAGGTCGTGCGGATAAGAAATTTTGCGACGACCAGTGTAGAAACACCTATAATAATAAACTCAATAGCGACTCAAATAACTATGTGAGGCGGGTGAACAATATTCTCCGAAAGAATAGAAGAATTTTAGCTGAGTTAAATCCAACAGGAAAAACAACTTGTAAGAAAACAGACCTTAGTAACAAGGGGTACAATTTTGACTATTTCACTAGTCGATATACCACGAAGGCTGGGAAGGAGTATTTATACAACTATGAACAAGGTATATTAGCATTAGAAGATGATTGGTATATGCTAGTTGTTAAAATGGAGTATTCCGATAAAGGGGAATAAAAAAGCCTTCTACATTTAAAACATAGAAGGCTTCATAACTAATTGTAATATTGACTAATTCTCAGAGGGAGTTGGAACTATATCCTTTTTCTTTTTAGATTTTGGTTCTTCTTTAACATCAGCTGTGCCATTCATAACCGCTCTAACTTTTTCTTCTAGTTCATCACAAAGTTCGGGATTGTCTTTTAGTAAAATCTTTACAGCATCTCTACCTTGACCTAATTTTGTTCCTTCATAACTAAACCAAGAACCGCTTTTGTTTACGATTTCAAGTTCAGTTGCAAGATCTATAATTTCGCCAATTTTAGAAATACCTTCACCATACATGAGGTCGAATTCAGCAACTCTAAACGGTGGACTCACCTTATTTTTAACCACTTTAACTTTGGTTCTGTGTCCAACTGGCTCTAAACCATCTTTAATTTGTGTACTTCTACGAATATCTAAACGAACCGAAGCGTAAAATTTAAGGGCGTTACCACCAGTAGTAACTTCTGGGTTACCAAACATTACACCAATTTTCTCACGAAGTTGGTTTATGAAAATAAGGCAACATCCTGTTTTACTAATCGTACCAGTTAATTTTCTAAGTGCTTGTGACATTAAACGAGCATGAAGCCCCATTTTGCTATCACCCATTTCACCTTCTAATTCACTTCGTGGTACAAGCGCTGCAACAGAATCAACTACTAAAATATCTATCGCACCTGAGCGAATTAGATTGTCAGCAATTTCTAGTGCTTGCTCACCATCATCTGGTTGAGAAATTAGTAAGTTTTCTGTGTCTACACCTAATTTTTTAGCATAATGAAGGTCAAACGCATGCTCTGCATCAATAAATGCAGCAATACCACCTTTTTTCTGTGCTTGTGCTAATGCATGAATTGCTAATGTAGTTTTACCAGATGATTCAGGACCATAAATTTCTATTACCCTTCCTTTTGGAAGTCCACCAATTCCTAAGGCTAAATCTAAAGTAAGTGAACCAGTAGGTATTACATCAATGTTTGGAACGACTGCATCATCCCCTAAGCGCATAATTGTTCCCTTACCATAGGTCTTTTCAAGTTTGTCTATAGTAAGCTGAAGCGCTTTTAATTTTTCGTTATTGTTACTCATCGTTAGTCGTATTAATTGAAATATTGTGTCAAATATAAAAATACAAACTGTGGGATTAATTGATGTGGAAAACTCCTTTGAAAATAATTCTTATTAGGAATAATTTATTCGTGAATATAAAGAGAGGCACCCGTTTCATTCACAACAAGCTATATAAAATTGAAAGTAAACATTATGGTTATAAACGTGTATAATAAAAAAGATCATTTATTATCAATAATTGGCTTAGCTATTGCAAGGATATTAAGTGAACTAGTATTTTTTTAGCCATTGAAAATAGTTCATAAATATTCCCAAGTAAGTGTTACTTCAGTTGATAGAGTTATATCAATTTAATAGTGGCTCTCATGGGCTTATGTTACCATTTGAGAAAAAAGATACAAGAATCTTAACACCAAGATATTTCTAAGGAAATAATAATAATTTTTTTATTAAACCCTGATTTTAACCTTTAAAATTGGGGTTTTTTATTTTTAAAAAGTCAATTTGATTTTTTGTACCATTCTATATATTTAGATTTGACCGTTAAATGGGGTTGAACTTAATGAGCTTAATGCTAAATATTTCTATTAGATCCATCTTTTAAAAGGCACAGGCTTCGAAGTTGAATGCTAATCCTTTTTAATCAATTTACTTCTTTTAATTTTTGGTAAAGAAGCACACACTGAAATTAAGATAAAATGAAGAAGGTTTTAATAATTACATATTATTGGCCACCAGCTGGGGGCGTTGCAGTCCAGCGCTGGTTAAAGTTTGTGAAATATCTACCTGAACTTGGGTGGAAGCCTATCGTTTTTCATCCGGAAAATCCAGATTATCCAATTTCGGACAGCTCCTTAGCCAAAGATATTCCTAAAGAAGCGGAGTTTATTAAACTAAAAATATTTGAGCCATTTGCTTGGTATAAAAGATTTTTGGGATTAAGTCAAGATCAAAAAATTCAACAAAATCTAACTGGTATTGACGCCGACAATTGGAAACAAAACATTGCAATGTGGGTTAGAGCAAATGTTTTTATTCCTGATGCACGATGTTTTTGGATTAATCCTTCATATAGGCGTCTAAATAAATATTTACAAGACAATCCTGTGGATTGGATAGTTTCTAATGGCACACCTCATAGCACACATCTAATTGCGCTTAAGCTCAAGAAAAAACACCCTCACATTAAATGGCTTGCCGATTTTAGAGATCCATGGACAGGCATAGATTATTTTGAGTCTTTACCTTTAACACCTTGGGCAAAACGAAGACATAAAAAATTAGAAAAAAAGGTGATTACGACTGCTGATATAGTTCAAACTGTTAGTTCTACTTGGGGAAGAGAATTTGAAGCAATAGGAGCTAAAAAAGTATCAATCATTACCAATGGTTTCGACCAAAGTGACTTTGATGGACTTGTTGCTAATCAACCTAAAGATAAGACCGTAATTGCGCACCTTGGAACTCTAAATGCAGAGAGAAATCCAATAAGCTCTTGGAGAAAATTATCAAACACTAAGTTTGACAAGCCTTTAGAGATAAGATTAATCGGCAAAGTCGCCCCAGAGGTTATAAAATCACTAAAAGAATTTGGCTTATGGGGCAGAACTAAAGTTATTGACCAAATGCCATACAAAGAAGCGCTTCAAGAAATGTTTAATGCCCATATACTTTTATTATGTGTTAGTGATACAAAAGACATTGGAGGAAGGACTCCTGCGAAGGCGTTTGAGTATTTAGCAGCGAATAAGCCAATAATACTTGATAATGAAAATGCCAAAGATTTGATTGAAATAATAGGGAAAAATAGAATTACAGACTATTCCAAAATTGATAAATTATTGAGTACTAATTATTCAAAGTTTTCACGATTGGAATTAACGAATAAATTGGTTGAATTAATGAATGATTAACCTATTCTCTAAACATTACTATTTTTTACATAATAGAAATTCAACATACTCAAAATCCTCAATTGTATCTATATCAACTGAATTTAAATGATTCATTATATATGCATAACTATTTTCCGAATAATATTTTTTAGAATTAATTAGTTTCGTTTTAAAAATATAAATAGCGCCGTTTGGGTAATAAGAAGGCCTATAATCTTGTCTATTTTTTGCATCATCATTAAAAATATCTTGAAATTTATTCTCTTGATTAACATATTTATGCCAAGATATCGGATGTTTTTCTTGAGTATAGCTAATAACTGAATCTGCCTTTTTTTCATTAAACAAATTTATTGCGCTATCAATATCTTCAGCTGTTCTTAATGGAGATGTTGGTTGTAAAACAACAAAATTTTCAATTTTTTCTTCCTTAGTTTTATTTAATTCTCCTATTAAATGAATATAATTGTCGATTGAAAGAGCCTTGTCAGATGCAAGGTGAGCTGGCCTCAAAAACGGACTCTTAGCTCCAAACTTGATAGCTATTTTTTCTATTTCATAGCTATCAGTTGATAGAATTACGTCTGTAATTAACTTAGAGTTCAGAGCTGCCTCAATAGTATAGGCTATAAGTGGTTTGCCCTTTAATGATTTAATGTTTTTACCTGGTAAACCTTTTGAGCCACTCCTTGCTGGTATCACTGCAATCATATTTCTCGGATTAATTGAGTTTTACAATTTAATTCTATATGGAAAGGTACTATTATCGTTGTCAAGTAAACTCTGCTTGCCTACTTAATACTATTTTAATAAACTTAAATGCATAATATCTTTCTGTGCCTTTTCAAAATCTTCATGCTTACCAATATCTAACCAATAAGATAAAAGATGATAGTGACCAACTTTCTTTTTGTCTTCAATCAATTGCTGCATCAAATCTGTTGCATCATATTTTTGCCCTTGAGGAACAATACACCTAACCTCTTCACTAAAAATATACATTCCTGCATTACTATAATAAGTGTAGGTTGGTTTTTCTTGAAACGACAATACATTCTCTTGATCTGTTTCAATTATCGCATAAGGTATTTTAACTTCGTATGGAACTGTTGCGACACACAAACTTGAATTGGTTGTCTTATAATGCTGATAGAAGTCATCAAAATCAATTGTTGTGAGCAAATCTGAATTCATTACTAAGTATTGTTTGTTTATAGTTGAACTTACTTTTTCTACAGCTCCAATTGTTCCTAAAGGTGAGTCTTCGGTAATGTACTTAATACTAATTCCTTTTGCACTTCCATCACCAAAATAGTCCATCAATTGCTCACCTAAATAACGAATACTAATGTAAATTTCTTGTATTCCATATTGAATTAATCGGTCAATATTATGCTCAATAATTGGCTTGCCACCTACTTCTAATAAAGGTTTTGGTTTGTCTAAAGTTAAGGGTCTCAAACGCTGACCCTCGCCACCTGCCATAATAATTGCAGTTAATGGCAGCCATCCTTTCAGTTTGTTTAACTCAAGAATGGAGTTTATTCTTCCAGTAGATTCTAAAACAGGTATTAAACTAAGGTTTAGTTTCTTGTATTCTACAATATCAGACTCCCTAATTTGACCTTCATTTAACCAGCGGAATTTAGTGTTCATGAACAATTGTAATGGTTGAGTTTGATTTAAATCTGATAGTAAACCTCTACGAATATCCCCATCTGTTAATGTTCCTACTAGCTTTTCAGATTCGTCAACAACAAATAAAGTTAAGTTTGTGCTTAACTTATTCAATTTCTCCATCGCTTGTCTTAACGAAACAGCGTTAGAAACTGTATTTTTACTGATGTCAATCATATTTTATTTTTCGTAAAAAGGTTTGTTCAACTGAATAGAGTTAATTCTTTCATTCAGAATTTTCATTACTGATTTGGAAACTGTTCCATCTCCATAAATCATCTTGGTATCTTTTAATTGCTTTGTAAATTCCATGGATAAAGATCGATCAATTGAATTTTTAATTTCCTTTGCAGAGCAAACGCAATTTATAACAGATTTAGGGAAATCTCTTCCTTTTTGTCTATTACCTATATTTATTGTTGGAATTTTGAAATATGGAACCTCAATTATTCCACTTGAAGAATTTCCTATGACCAAATCAACTTCTTTTAAACTTGATAAGTATCGAAGTTGCCCTAAAGATTTAACAACTAGACTTGTTTCTGCATGGTTTTGGGCAAACTCATATATAAGCTCGATTATTCCATCACTATCATTGTCTGCATTTGGATAGGTGAAAATAAAGCCAGTGTCCTTATAATTTTCAAGTGCTCTTAGCACTTCTTGAAATTGACTTTTAGAAGAAGTTTCGGAAAGAGTAACTGGGTGATAGGTGATTAAAAAATTTGCCTTATGAAAAGTGAAATTTATTTGACTTTCTAATTCTTTTCGTTCAAGTAGATTTAAATTTAAAATGCTTTCAATACCAAATGCTCCTACGTTGAAAACATTTTCTGGAGGTTCACCCATCTGAATAATGCGATCTGCATATCTTCGGGAGGACGCAAAGTGCAAATGGCTAAGCTTTGTTATTGCATGTCTTATTTGATCATCAAATGCTCCTTCGGTAGATTCACCACCATGACAATGTGCAATTGGTATTTTAAATGGTATAGTCGAAGCAACAGAGGCTAAAATTTCAAATCGATCTCCTAATACTATTACTAAATCTGGTTTAAGCTTAGGCCATATTTTTGAAAACCCTTGAATACAAAGTGCCATTGAATTAGAAACACCTTGTTCGCTGTTGTCTTCTAATTGAATGTTTACTTCAGCAGCTATTGAAAAACCATCCTGTTTTATATTATCAATGGTATTACCAAACTTCTCTGAAAGATGCATTCCGGTTACGCAAAGTTGCAAATCATATTCAGGTGATTCATGGACACTTTTAATTACCCAATAAAGCAAACCGTACTCGGCTCTACTTCCAGTAATTATTGCTATTTTTTTCTTTTTATTCAAAGTCGTTGCCACTTAATTTATGTCCAATCGGAAAAGTGTCTTTTGCATGCTTACCTACTAATGTATTGTATTTCATTGGAGAAATGCCATCACCAGGCCTAACCATTATCAAATGATCGTAAGTTATGATTTCACCTTTTGATAGTGTTTTTGCTAAATGAATACTTTTTCTTGCTGCAGAAATGTTTGGTTTTTCAGATGACGAGGGTATCTTAATTGGTTTACCAAGAAATTTTTCAACCTTTCTAATTGCATTAACCATTGCCATTAATTCATGAGGCTCTAATGATGCCTTATGATCTGGTCCTGGTAAATTATTGTCTAATGTAAAATGTTTTTCAATTACTGTAGCTCCCAATGCAACTGCGGCAATTGGAACTTCAATGCCTAATGTATGGTCAGAATAGCCAACATTCACCTTTAACTCATCCCTAATGGCATTCATTGCCAAAAGATTAACATCAGAAAGGGGAGTAGGGTACTGCGTATTGCAATGAAGTATTGTCAAGTCATCTTTTGATACGCCATTATCTATTAATACCTCAACACTTGCACTAATTTCATCCATGTTGCACATGCCAGTAGACAAGATAACGGGTAGTCCAGTTTTAGCAATAGCCTCTAAATAAGGTTTATTGGTTACCTCTCCCGAAGGGATTTTGAAGAAATCAATATTTAACTCACATAACATTTTAATGCTTTCTAAATCAAAAGCAGTTGACAGAAACTTAACTTTGTTTTTTTTGCATTCTTCAATTAAAAAATGATGTTTATCTTCATCTAACTCTAGCTTTTTAAGCATGTCAAACTGAGACGAACCTTTAGTTGATTTTAAGTTATGTTGTTGGTAGTCGGCCTGTTTAGCATCTTTACTAACAAGTTTTTCTGTCTTAAATGTTTGGAATTTAACGTAATCAACACCAGCTTCAGCAGCAACTTGAATAAGCTTTTTTGCTAGTTCCATATCCCCGTTGTGATTTACTCCGGCCTCTGCGATAATAATAGTATGGTTATAATTCATCATCCTTTAAACAATCCCTCTCCGGCAAAATTCTTTCTAACTATTTTTGATCCTGGTACAAGTGCATTGGGCCCGATTTCAACACCTTGATACAACATAGAGTTTGATCCGATAAAACTCCCATTTCCTACTTTGGCTGAACCATTTAAAATTGCTTTTGTAGATACATGAACGTTGTCTCCAACAATTGCATCATGCTCAATTAATGAACCAGTATTTAATATGCAATTTTCTCCAATTACCGCATTTGCATTTATCAAAGCTTGATGCATAACTACTGTACCGTCTCCAATTTTACTGTGTTTACTTACGTATGCATTTTTAGAAATAATTACTGGAAAAATGCCTCCTAATAATTTGACTTTTTCAAACAATTTAATTCTAATTGCAGCCGATTTTATTTGACCTACTGTAATTATGGCATTGCAGTATTTTTCAATTAACTGAGCTAAGTTGTCATCTGTCCCTAAAACAGGATACCCTAAAACCAAGGCTCCTTTTTCTATGAAACTATCAACAATTCCAGCTATTTCATAGCGATCTTCATTTTCAATTACGTCAATAACGGATTTACAGTGTCCGCCTCCACCTATTAATATAATTTTAGGTTTGATCATAATGATTTAATTACACTACTTGGGATATTAACTACTCTGTTCTCCAGCCAAATTGAATTGCTCAAATCATCATGAAAACATGATTTATACATTGGTAACTTGTGCATGAGTTTCCAAATAGGTCTTGTCATTACACCAGCATTATTGGTGCAAGTTAAAAACTCTTGACGTTGTTTATAATCTTTTAATATTAGTGTGTTTAACCAATAATTAGCTGTAGTTCCAGGTGTTTCCATTTGAAAAGTCACCTCAGCATTTTTGAAATAGTCCGAATACAAATTTGCTAATTTCCTTTTTTTAACTAAAAATTCTGGAAGCATTTCAAGTTGTGCACATGCTAGAGCAGCGTTTAAATTAGGCATCCTATAGTTATAGGCTAATTCATGATGCTCATAATCCCATCGATGTGGTTGCTTGGCGGTGGTAGTTATGTGTTTTGCTTTAACGGCAAGGTCTTTATCGTTAGTGAGAATTGCACCACCACCACCACTGGTGATCGTTTTATTTCCATTCAAACTTAATGTTCCAATTAAACCAAAAGTTCCACTATGTTTATCCCCCTTGTAGCTTCCTAGTGATTCAGCAGCATCTTCCACGACATTAATATTGTATTCGCTACACATTGAAACAATTTCTTCGATTTCAGACATGAAACCAAAAGTATGCATTGGTAAACATGCACTTATAAATTTACTTGTTGTTTTATTAAATGCTTTTCCATCCTTTAAAACAACATTTTTCTTTAAAAACTTTTCTAAATGCTCTGCACTTAGTCCTAAAGTAGATTTATCCACGTCAACAAAAACACAGCTAGCGCCAGCATAAGCTATTGCGTTAGCTGTTGCAACAAAAGTTAATGATTGTGTTATTACTTCTTCATTTGGCTTGACTCCTGCAAGTAATAGTGCAATGTGGAGAGCTGCTGTACCATTTACCGTTGCAACGGCATATTTAGCACCTGTGATTTTTGCTATTTCTACTTCAAATTTATCAACAAAAGCACCAACACTTGAAACAAAAGTAGAATCTATAGCCTCATTTATATACTTCTTTTCATTACCCCAAAAACGCGGCTCATGTAAGGGTATAAATTCTTTAGGTTCGTTAAAACACTCTCTAATAAAGTTTATTGTTTCGTTATACATTATAAATGTCAGACTTATACGCAGCTAAATTTTCTTTATTTCTGAACCACTCAATAGTTTTAGCTATACCTTGTTCTAAATTGTGTTCTGGTCGCCAATTAGTATGCTTTATTATTTTTTCATTGGCTCCCCAAAGTCGTTCAACTTCACTTTTGCCAGGTCTAATTCGTTCTTGATCGGTAATTATCTTAGCTTTTGGGTTTATTTGCTGAATAATATTCTCAGCCAATTTCAATATTGTTACTTCAGTATTAGTGGCAATATTAACTTCTTCGCCTAATAAAGTGTCGCTTTTGGCAATTTCGGAAAAGCCAGCAACGGTGTCTTTCACAAACAATAAATCTCTTGTTGGAGTTGTTGCTCCCAATTTGATTTCTGTTTTTCCATTTAATAGTTGAGTAATAATTGTTGGAATAACTGCTCTTGCTGATTGTCTTGGACCATAGGTGTTAAATGGTCTAACAATTGTTATCGGTAAATCAAAACTTCTATAAAAACTTTCAGCAATATGGTCAGCACCAATTTTTGTAGCTGAATAGGGTGATTGACCTTGTTTAGGATGCAATTCAGTTATTGGAACAAATTGAGCAGTACCATAAACTTCAGAAGTTGAGGTAACTAAAAGCTTCTCAATTTTAAGGTCTCGAACAGCTTGTAAAACATTCAAGGTGCCTTTAATGTTAGTGTCAACATAACTATCAGGCGAATGATAGCTATAAGGTATGGCAATTAAGGCAGCTAAATGAAAAACTACTTCTGCACCTTTTAAAGCTGTTCTTACACCGTTTTCATCTCTAATATCACCTGTAAAAACTTCAATTTGCTCAAGTTTTTCTTTTGGTAAACTATCAAGCCATCCCCATGAATTAAAGGAGTTGTAGTAGCAAAAAGCTTTAACCTTACAGCCTTCATCTAATAGGTGTTCAACCAAATGACTACCGATAAATCCATCAGCTCCTGTTACAACAACTTTTTTATTTTTCAACTCCATTTGTATTATGCTTTTTAGTTTGTCAAAGGTTGGAAAATTTTACCTTTTTTGTAGAAAATTTCACCAATTAATCAGCCATTCGATTCTACTAATAAAAAATTTCAAAATAGGTAGTGTCAATTGACTTACAAAAGACGTTTGTGTCGATAGGTAAAATAAGTGAATCTCTAAAAGAAAATCCCGTAATTTCAGTTACACTTTTACCATAGGTTCTGCAGTAAAGAGTAGTGTCTTCTTTCGTTTCTATTGTTTGTTTGTCTGTACCACAACATCCAACACAGTCAGTCTTTTTATTAAATAAGTTAAACGTTGTTTTATTTGCATTTGTCTTGTTGACTAAAGTAAGTGCCAAAATACCCTGAGGAATAAAAGCTGTTCTATGCGTTATAGAACTGGTTGATTCTAATTCAGATTCAGCAATAAAATTAATTTCTTCCATGTAATTATTCTTACTGACCTCAATTCTTACTTCAACCAAAAAAGCATCTTCAATTTTAATATAATATGATCCCTCTGAATTTGTAGTAGTAGTTGCCAAAAGTTTAAATGCTGGATTAAATACCGAAGGATCTCTCTCTTTTGCATATAATTCAACTTTAGCATTCATAACTCCAGTTATTAAAATAGTGTCTACTACTGTTCCATTTATTTCAAAAGTTAGGTTTGATTTTTTCGTACAAGAGTATGTTGTAACTAATATTACACATATACTAATGGTTAGTAGGATCACTTTGAATATAACTTGATTTATGTTTTTCATAATGGGGATAAAGTTCTAAAAGTAGTGATATTCAATTATAAATTTATGCGCTTTATTTTATTCAGAAAATTCTATTAATTATTCATATCAATATCAACTCCACGTAAATCCAAAAGATTTAAGGGGTTAGCTTTCAAGTTAAGTATTTCAGGTTTTACCAATAATACAATTTGATCGTAATATAATGGAACTATTGGTGCTTCAGACATCAATAAACTATCCATTTTTTGATACATGCTATTTCGTTTTTCTAGCGATTTTGTTTTCAATGATCTTTCATATAAATCATCGAACTCATTATTTTGGTAATGAGTGTAATTTGGTCCAATTGGCGCGAAATTTTTACTATAAAAAAGACTTAAATAATTCTCTCCATCAGGATAGTCTGCAATCCAAGAGGCTCTAAAAAATAAGGCTTGAGACTTAGCAACCTTTTGCCTAAGCGCTGAACCAGGACTTACTTCAATTTTTACATTTAAGCCTAATGAATTAAGCTCTTTGGCAATAAATTCTGTTAAATCTTTATATGTTGGGGTTGTGAGCAAAATAATTTCTTCTGAGAGGTTTAATCCGTCGCTTTTAACATCTGCAATTAAGTCTTGTGCTCTTTTAAAATCATAAGTATAACCAATTTTAGAACTAGCATGAGACCTTAATCCAATAGGAATTATACCCTTCTCGGAAGGCGTGCCAATATTATTCCTTAAATAAAGCATCATTTTCTTTTTATTGATTCCATAATTAATAGCTTTTCTTATTCTTAGGTCTTTTAGTATGCTGTTTTGGGAAATAGGAGAGTCTTTATCAACTAAAATACCTAGATACTCTGTGTTTAGTTGAGCCTTTGTTATTAAATTAGCTTGCGAAGCATATTTAGGCTTTAGTTTGCCGTTTTTTGTGATTAAATCATCTTTATAAGTACCATCTATGTTATTTATTAAATGGATTTTGCCCTTTAGAAATTCTAAAAATTCACTTTGCTTATCATATATAAACTGAACTGTTACAGCATCTAGCAAGGCTAGGTGGGGTATAAAATAGTTGTTGTTTTTCCATAAAATAAGTCGTTCATTTTCTTTCCATAAATTAAATACAAACGGCCCGGTTCCAATAGGGTTTTCTCGAAAGTCTTTTCCATATTTCTTTATCAACTCATGTGGAACAACCGAACAATATTGCATTGCTAGGAGGCTTAGGAATGGCGGAAATGGTTTAGTTAATGTAATTTTAAATACGGTGTCGTTAAGTGCTTTAAAACTAGAATCATTGGTTTTGTCGTTAAAAATCCATGCCCCTGGACTTGCGGTTTTAGGATCTCTAATTCGATTCAAACTATATTCAAAATCGTACGCGGTTACCTTTCTTGTTTTTTGCTCACCAAATACTACATGTTTGTGAAAGAACACGTCGTTTCTCAAAACAAAAGTATATGTAGTTAAATCGTCAGAGCTTTCCCAGGTTTTAGCTATTGATGGGGTTATTGTTAAGGAAGAATCGAATCTCACCAACCCATCGAAAAGTTGATTTACAATCCAAATATTATTTTGATTGCTAGCATAAGCAGGATCAAGAGAAGTTAAAGGAGAATAAAAATTAATATTTAGAATTTTTTTCTGCCTATCAGAATTATTACCTGAACATCCTGAAATCAGCAATAATAAGCTAAAAAGAGATATAATTAGTGTGTTCAACATGTTGCAAAAGTACATAATGACAAGGTCACATCATATTTTCATTAAATAGACGTTGTTTACCTATAATACTTTGGCTATTTTAGCCCCTTCAATTTTATAATTATTAATATATTTTAGTTCTATTATAATGAAAAACATAAGCGTATACCTACTATTAAGCATCTTGATTAGTTTTTCTTGCTTTTCGCAGGATGAAATTTTACTTGTTGTAAACGGTGAAAATGTTCCAAAAAGTGAATTTTTAAGGGTTTACAATAAAAATAGTGTTCAAACTACCACTTCTGCAATGGATGAAAATTCATTAAAGGAGTATTTAGATTTGTATGTGAATTTTAAATTGAAAGTTAAAGAAGCAGAATCTTTAGGAATGGATACCACTAAAGCTTTTCTTACTGAATTAGCAGGATATCGTGCTCAATTGGCTAAACCTTATTTAACGGATTCAGAAACTAGCGACAAGCTGGTAAAAGAAGCTTACAATAGAACGCTAGAAGATGTAAGAGCTTCTCATATTTTATTAAATGTTGCAGAAAATGCTACTGATTTGGAAGCTCAAGAAGTTTATTCAAAACTTATGGAGATAAGAAAGGATATTGTTGCTGGTAAAACAACTTTTGAAGAAGCTGCCAAAAAACACTCTGCAGATAAAGGAAGTGCAGAATTAGGCGGAAATTTAGGCTTTTTTACAGCATTTTCTATGGTCTACCCTTTTGAAACTGCAGCATTTGCTAATAAAATCGGAGAAATATCATTACCTGTTAAAACTCGTTTTGGCTACCACATCGTTAAAACTATTGATCGCAGACCTGCACGTGGTGAAGTTAAAGTTGCACATATATTAATGCGTCCTGATGAAGACATGACCGATTTTGAAGCTAAAAAACTATCGAACGAGGTATATGCATCTGCAATTGAAGGTGTTGATTTTAGGGATTTAGCATCTCAATATTCTGCTGATAGAAGATCTGCAAGTAATGGTGGAGAACTTCCATATTTTGGAATTCGTCAAATGATTAGTGAATTTGAAGATGCTGCTTTTGCATTGGAGAATGATGGTGATATAAGCAAACCGGTTAAGACGAAATATGGCTACCACATAATTAAAAGAATCGAAAAGAAAGTTCCTCCAACATTTGAGGAATACAAACCAGAAATTAAAAGTAAAGTCTTACGAGATAGCAGAGGGAGTCTAGATAAGGAGCGATTTTTAAATCGAATTAAAAAGGATTATACCTTTAAAGAAAACAATGAAACCTTTTTTTATGCAAAGTCGCTTGTGGATGAAAGTATAGTAACCAAAACTTGGAAGAATGAATTGTCATTCAAAAAGGACCAAGAAATCATGTCTTTTGCAAACCAGTCTATTGGCCTTATTGAATTCTTAGGTTATATTGAAAAGAATCAAAGTGGTGTAACTGAAAAGGAAAAAGAGTCTATGATAAATGCTCTTTATAAAAAGTTTGTTGACGAAAAGTTAAGTGCTTATGAAGATACTCAATTAGAGAAAAAGTATCCTGAGTTTAACAACCTAGTAACTGAATATCATGATGGTATTTTGTTATTTGAATTAACAGACAGGATGGTTTGGAGTAAAGCAGTAGAAGATTCATTGGGGTTAGATAACTACTATCAAGGCATTAAATCAAAATACAAATGGGATGATAGATTGGATGGAATTATTTTTGAAGTAGCAAATTACGAAGACGCTAAAAAAGCCAGAAAAATGGTAAAGAAAGGTGAAGTATCAGTTGACTCAGTTCTGTCCTATTTTAATAAAGAAAGTGTTGTGGTTTCTATTTCTGAGGGAGTTTATGAAAAGGGCTTGGCCAAACTAGAAAACCTTCCTAAATGGAAAAAAGGAGTTTCTAAAGTATTTGAAAACAAAGGAAAATTCAACTTTGTTCAAATAAATGAAGTAATTCCTGCTGGTTCAAAAAAATTAAGTGAAATTCGCGGAATTGTAACAGCTGAATACCAAGATGTCTTGGAAAAGAAATGGATTAGTGAGTTACGCCAAAAATACAATTGGAGCGTAAATGAGGATGTTTTCAATTCACTGATTGAAAACTAAATAGAACGAGTTTAATGCCAAATATAAAATCAATAGTATTTCTAGTTGCAATGGTAGTTACAACATTTAATTCAGGTTGTAATTGGTTAGAAAATAGAGGTAATGAAGAAAAGGGTGATCCAGTTGCAAGAGTTGGAAGTAAGTACCTTTACGAAGCAGACTTGGAATCCATGATAGTTGATGGAACAAGTGAGAGGGATAGCGCCTTGATTGTTCAAGGGTATATAAACTCATGGATTACCGATCAATTAATGGTTCTAAAGGCTGAGGAGAACTTAACTATTGATAGTCGAGCTCTTGATAATAAAATCTTATCCTATAAGAATTCGTTGATTACTTATCTGTACCAACAACAACTTGTAAATCAGAAGTTAGATACTGCTATTCATGACACTGTTTTGTTTCAATATTACAAAAGCAATATTGAAAGCTTTAAACTTAAAGAACCAGTAATTAGAGGCTCATTTATAGTTTTGCCTAAAAATTCTCCAGAATTATGGAAAGTAAGACGTTGGATGCTATCATCTAAAGAAGAAGACCAGTTGAACCTCGAAGATTATTGTGTTACATTCTCACCAAAATACTTAATTAACGACACCACTTGGCAATCGGTAAAAAACTTTGCACTATTGATTGATAAAGGTGTTGAGGAAAATGCAATAAGTATAAAAAACAAATCCATTCAGAAGATTAACATAAACGATAATTTAGCCTATATTTTTATTAATGATTTTAGGACTAAAGACAGTGAATCACCGTTTCAATTAGAGCGACAAACAATTAGATCCATCTTGTTAAACAAAAGGAAACTTGAATTAACAAAAAAGATTGAACAAGATGTTCGGGCAGAAGGTCTGAAAAACAACAAATTTGAAATAATAAAATGATAAAGGGAGTAGTGATTTTTAGTGTGATTATTTCATTTATAGGGGTGAGTATAGCGCAAAACCCAAAAGTTATTGACGGAGTTGTAGCTGTTGTAGGTGAAGAAATTATCTTGAAATCAGATATTGAAAACAGAAATGCTCAATATTTGGCTCAAGGTTATGGGGGAGAAGGAAATCTAAAATGTCAAATTTTAGAAGAATTACTAACTGAAAAACTATTAATCAATCAAGCTGCAATTGACAGCATTCAAATTACAGATCAACAAGTAAATACTGAGTTAGACAGAAGAATGCGCTATTTTGTTACTCAACTTGGTGGGCAAGAGAATTTTGAGGAATTTTATGAAAAATCTGTGCTACAATTTAAAGATGAATTACGACCAGCAATAAAGGACTTGTTATTAGCTCAGCAAATGCAAGGAGAAATTACAAGGAACATTAACATTACTCCTTCTGAAGTAAAATCATACTTTAAAAAAATACCAAAGGATAGTATACCTTATTTTAATGCCGAAGTTACAATTGCACAAATTGTTAAGTTTCCTGGAGTAAGCGAAGCGTCAGAAGATGCTTGCAAAGAAAAACTACGCGATATTAGAAATAGGATTGTAACTGATGGGCAAAGCTTTAAGACCATGGCTCGAATCTATTCTCAAGGTCCAAGTGCTCAGAATGGCGGTGATTTAGGATTTGTTGGAAGAGGTGAACTTGTTAAAGAGTTTGAAGCTGTTGCATTTAAATTAAAACCTGGTGAAGTTTCAGGAATAGTTAAAACCAAATTTGGTTTTCATATTGTAGAAATGATAGAAAGAAGGGGAGAGCAGGTTAACGTGAGACACATTCTACTAACGCCTGATGTTACCTTAGAGGACTTAAATAAAGCAGAGCAATTATTAGATAGTATTTTTAACCTTATAATAATTGATAGCTTAACATTTAGCGAGGCTGCCTCATTAGTAAGTGAAGATGAAACTACAAAAAATAGCGGTGGACTATTGCTTAATCAAAATGATGGAACAACAAGTATTCCTACTAACCTTTTAGATGCTTCAATGGCGTATGTGATAGACACAATGGATGTTGGTGGAATTTCAAGACCAACTTACTTCGAAGCTAGAGATGGAAAGCAAGGATTTAGATTAATCAATTATATTTCAAAATCTCCACCACATAGAGCTAGTTTAGAAACTGATTACCCTAAAATTCAGGAAGCTGCAAAAAGTGAAAAGCAAGCAAATTACGTAGATAGCTGGTTTAAAGAAAAGGGTAGTAAAACTTATGTTAGAGTTAGTGAAGATTACAAAACTTGTGATAATTTGCAATTCTGGATGGGCGGAGCAAAAACTTTAAAATAATACATGGATAATATTACAGAAATAGTTGATAATGGTTCTGATGTTAAAGCAGTAGATCTATTAAAAAGCAACTTTGAAGAAATCAAAAAAGAAATAGCTAAGGTAATTGTTGGTCAAGAAGATGCAATTAAATTAGTTCTAATTTCTATTTTTTCTGATGGTCATTGTTTATTAGTTGGAGTTCCAGGTTTGGCTAAAACCTTATTAGTTCAAACCATTTCTAATGTATTGGATTTAGACTCTAGCAGAATTCAATTTACACCAGATTTAATGCCAAGTGATATCACTGGATCTGAAATTCTTGATGAAAGCAGAAACTTCAAGTTTGTAAAAGGTCCAATTTTCTCAAACATTGTTCTTGCTGATGAGATAAACAGAACTCCACCAAAAACTCAGGCAGCCCTACTTGAGGCAATGCAAGAAAGGTCTGTAACTGTTGCTGGTAAGAATGAACCATTGCCTAAACCATTTTTTGTATTAGCTACACAAAACCCAATTGAACAAGAAGGGACTTACCCATTACCAGAAGCTCAATTAGATAGATTCATGTTCAATATATTTATTGACTATCCATCTTACAAAGACGAGGTTAATGTTGTTAAGCAAACTACAACAACTCTAAAAAATGAATTGAACACGGTAATTAGTGGTGCTGATATTATTAAATTTCAGCAGTTGGTAAGAAGAATTCCAGTTGCGGATCAAGTAGTTGAATACGCAGTAACGCTTGTGGGAAAAACTAGACCATTAGGAAATTTAGCTCCCGAAGTAATTAAAAACTACATTACCTGGGGTGCAGGACCTCGAGCAAGTCAGAATTTAGTATTAGCTGCAAAGTGCCACGCAGCGTTAAGTGGAAAATATAGCCCGGATATAGAAGATGTGCAAGCTGTAGCAATTCCAATACTAAGGCATAGAATAATTAGGAACTACAAAGCAGAGGCTGAAGGTATTACTGTAGAAAGTATAATTTCAGAGATTTTTTAAAAAAAAATTTGGTATTTATAATAAGATTGTTAAATTTGAAGTAGGAGTAAATTTTTCATAATTGAAATTTTTAGGTTAAGCAAGAGCGGTTTCTTTACAGAGACCGCTTTTTTTATGCCAAATTTCTCCTAAAAACTAGTAGTTAAGAAGCTTTTCTATTGTTTCTCCTAATCTCGATTGAGCTAAGAAATTTGCCTCCAAAGCAGCATGCATTGGTATTGGAGTATCAATACTTGCACAACGCATTACTGGAGCATCAAGGTGAGTGAAGCAATGCTCATTTATCCAAGCACTAATTTCCCCACCAATTCCACCAATTAAAGTGTCTTCATGAAGAATTAGCACTTTATTCGTTTTTTTAACGGATGCCTCAACGGTCTTCTTGTCCCAAGGCATTAATGTTCTTAAATCAATAATTTCTAAATCTTTTTCTGGGTGCTCGGCTTGAAATTGCATAGCCCAATGAACTCCCATGCCATATGTAACAATGGTTAACTGTTCTCCTTGTTTGCAAATAGAAGCCTCACCAAATGGGATTGTATAGTTTCCTTTTGGAACCATTCCTCTAATACTTCTATATAATGCCTTGTGCTCAAAAAATAACACTGGATTAGGGTCTTCAATTGCTGTACTTAATAATCCTTTAGCATCTGCTGGGTAAGCAGGGTAGGCAATTTTTAATCCAGGTGTATGAAAAAACCATGCTTCATTACTTTGACTATGAAATGGACCTGCTCCAACTCCAGCTCCAGTTGGCATTCGAACAACAACATCTGCGTTTTGTTCCCAACGGTAATGTGATTTTGCTAAATTGTTTATAATTTGATTAAATCCGCAGGTTACAAAATCCGCGAATTGCATTTCAACTATCGATTTTTTACCTTTTATTGATAAACCTAAAGCAGCCCCAATTATAGCGGATTCACAAATTGGAGTATTCCGTATCCTATCTTTTCCGAATTCTTCAACAAAACCTTCCGTAATTTTGAAAACTCCACCATATTCAGCCACATCTTGCCCCATTAATAGTAGGTTTTCATGCTTTCTAAAGTTTTCTCGTAACGAATCACTAATAGCGTCTATTAGACGCATTTCTTCAAGCTCTTCTGAAGCTTCTATAGTTTGAAGCTCAAAAGGCATGTATACGTCGTTTAATTCGGTTTCAGAAGCAACTAATGGCTCAATACCATTATGTGCACCATCCAATGCTTCATTGATTTCAATTTTAATGTTATTTCTCTTCTCCTCAATAAATTCTTTTGTAATAATTTTTTTCGAAAGTAGAAAGGTCTCAAAGTTATTCAATGGGTCTTTTTTAGCCCATTCATCCATCAATTGTTGTGGTACATATTTTGTTCCTGATGCCTCTTCATGTCCTCGCATTCTAAATGTCATACACTCAACTAATACTGGTGCAGGATTTTTAACCATTGATTCACGTAAATCTTTAATGGTTTTATAAACTTCAAGAATGTTGTTACCGTCAATGGTAATCCCTTTCATTCCAAAACCTTTTGCCTTATCCGCTATGTTTTTACACCTAAACTGTTCTAAAGTTGGTGTTGATAAACCATAACCATTGTTTTCTACTACAAAAATCACAGGTAAGTCCCATACTGCTGCGACATTTAAGGCCTCATGGAAATCACCTTCACTAGTACCACCTTCACCACTAAACACTAAGGTAGATTTGCCATTATTATCTAGTTTGTTTGCTAATGATATTCCATCGGCAACAGCTAATTGTGGACCTAAATGCGAAATCATCCCAACAATATGAAACTCGTTTGCACCAAAATGAAAGGATCGGTCTCGGCCTTTAGTAAAACCATCATATTTGCCCTGAAATTGCTTGAAAAGTTTCTCTAAAGGCACGTCTCGAGTTGTAAAAACCCCTAAATTTCTATGCATAGGAAGAATGTACTCGTCCTTCTCCATTGCGGCTGTTGTTCCTACAGCAATTGCTTCTTGACCAATGCCGCTAAACCATTTCGATATTTTACCTTGTCTTAAAAGGTTTAGCATTTTTTCCTCTACCAACCTTGGTTTCAGTAAGTATTCATACAATTGTATCAATACTGCGTTACTTATGCCTTTTGAGTTAAAATTCATGAAGAATATTAGATATGGTGTGTTTTATTACGAAAATCTGAAATAACTACTCACTTCGAGTTTCTTCCCATTGCTGGGCAAATGATTTATCAGCTATTTCTGGCAACGTTCGGTGTTTTCCCCATGATTTACCAAATATGCGTGATAGAATTTTGTTTTTGAATTTGCTAGAACCTAATTGCATTCTACTTCTTTTCATCATTCCAACTTTCCAGAAAAACCATGACCAAGCCTCAGATTTAGGGTAAAGTTTCTTTTGAACTGCTTTATGCCTATTGGTTAACAGCATATTGTGCAAATCAATTCGAACCGGACAAACTTCTGTGCAATTTCCACATAAAGAAGAAGCTTGACTTAAGTGTCCAAATTCTTTCATTCCTTTTTGATGTGGATTAATTACAGAACCAATTGGACCACTATAGGTTGTTTGATAAGAGTGGCCCCCAACATTTTTATAGATTGGGCAAGCATTTAAGCAAGCGCCACATCTAATGCAATAAAGAGCTTCTCGCTGGTCGGCTTGTGCCAAAAGATTAGTTCGTCCATTATCAAGAAAAATAACTATCATTTGCTCTGGCCCATCAACTTCGCCTTTCCTTTTGGGTCCGCTTATAATTGAATTGTAAACGGTTAATTGTTGACCAGTACCATGCGTACTTAATAATGGCCAAAATAATTGCAAATCGTTTAAATTAGAAAGCACTTTTTCAATCCCAACAATGGCAACATGTATTTTAGGAAAAGCAGTTGTTAGCCTAATGTTTCCTTCATTTTCAGTTAAACAAACACTTCCAGAATCTGCGATAACATAATTTGCTCCACTAATTCCTAAATCTGCTTCGGTAAACTTTTTACGTAATTTTTCTCTTGTGTATTGCGTTACTTGCTGTGGAGTTTGGTTTGGCGGTAAATCAAACTTTTCTTGAAATAAGGCAGCAATGTCTTCCTTATTTTTATGCATTGCGGGGGTAATAATATGATAAGGCTTTTCCCCAGCTAATTGAACTATGTATTCACCTAAATCGGTTTCTAGAACTTCAACTTGTTGCTTTTCTAAATGCTCATTCAGTTCAATCTCCTCTGTTACCATAGTTTTAGCTTTTACTACGGTTTTTACAGAATTTGATTTTACAATATCATCAATGTGCTTTAACGCATCTTGGGCAGTGTTTGCCCAAAGTACCTGACCACCATTTGAAGTAAATTTAGTTTCAAAGTCTAAAAGAACTTGGTCTAAATTTTCAATGGTTTTCCATTTAGTATTTTTGGCTTGCTGACGGGCCAACTCTAAATTATTAAAGTGCTCCTTACCTTTTTTTACAGACGTATTGTACCTGTCAATATTAAAATTGATAGTTTTTCTGTGGTTTTTATCGAAAACCTTTTTCTCAGATGCTTTTAAAAATGCTTCTTTGGTACTTTCCAAAATAGTTTTTTACGGGGCCTTATCAACTTTTATTCGCTCATCTCGATTTGCCAACTCCCATGCTGTATAAAACACTAATTGAGATCTTTTTTCCATCAAATCGAATTGAATTTTATCCACAGTGTCCGTTTCTTTATGGTAATCAGCATGAACGCCATTGAAATAAAATATTACAGGAACGTTATTTTTTGCAAAATTATAATGATCTGATCGGTAATAAAACCTGTTTGGATCGTTCTCATCATTAAAAGTATAATCAAGTTTTATGTTAACATAGTCCTTATTTGCTTTTTCACTTATCTCATGCAAGTCTGTGCTTATCTTGTCACTGCCTATTAAATAAACAAATTCACGATCTTTTTCATGAGCCTCATCAACTCTTCCAATCATATCGATATTTAAATTTGCTACAGTTTTATATAATGGAAACACAGGATAAGTAGTGTAGTGCTTTGAACCTAATAGTCCTTTCTCTTCACCCGTAAAGCCCATTATTAAAATGCTTCTTCTTGGACCTTTTCCTGCTTTCTTTGCTTGTTGAAAAGCTTCTGCAATTTCTAATAAGGCTACAGTACCAGAACCATCATCGTCTGCGCCATTAAAAACAACATCACCTTCAATACCTATGTGGTCATAGTGTGCAGTAATAATAATTACTTCATCACTTAAATCAGATCCTTTTATATATCCTAATACATTTTCTGAAGAAACAGAATTTCTAAATTGTTCAAGACCTATTTTTAAAGTCTTGTTTACATAAAATGAGTTAGGTTTATTTCTCTTATTAATTTTATCCTTCAAGTCCATTATGTACAAGGCTGAATTAGGTTCGTCTTTTAATGACTCCTGAAGTTTCGTAATACCTGATTTATTAAGATTTACAAACTCGTTAGCAAGCTTTGGAGAAATGTATAAAACAGGAAAATTTTTAACCACATTAGGATCATCTAGTTTTACACTACTATGGTATAAGTAATTCTTATACTTTTTTGTATTTTCTTCAATTTTTTCATCTATTAATAAAATAGCTTTTGGTTCTTTTGCTTTTATAGAATCAAGTTTAGAATAAATAGACTTACCAAATTTTGAAGGTTCAGTGGTGTTTGTTACCGCATACTTACCCTTTTCATTAACTGGCTCACCATTAAACATTAATACTATTTTTCCTTTAATATCAACCCCAGCTAAATCATTGTAGTTTTCACTTTCAATTCCATACCCAATAAATACAATATCATTGGTAGTTTCAACTAATTCAGTACCAGGAAAGGCATAAAAGTCTTTTGCAAACTCTTGTTTCTTTTGATTTATTGAAAACTCTTTTTTCTTCCACGAATTAGAAATTAATGGAACTTCCTGATAATATCCTTTGTCAATTATGGGCGCTATGCCTAAGCTCTTGAAATGGTTTGCAATGTATTCTGCAGCCATTTTTTGACCTTTTTTACCAGTTTCACGCCCTTCATATTCATCACTTGCTAAAATAGTTAAGTGTTTTTTTAAGTCGCTAGAAGTTATAGTCTTGCCATATTTTAGAGCATCTGCATATTGAGCAAAGACACTCGAAGAAATTAAAATAAAGGCTAGTAATAAATTGATTTTTTTCATGTTAACAGTTAATTTTTCGAACTCTTGTTTGATGTCTTCCACCTTCGAAAGTTGAATTAATAAATGCAGTTATTACTTTTTTTGCTTCCGGCATTGAAATAAATCTAGCAGGAATGCATACAATATTTGCGTTGTTATGTTGACGAGCTAATATGGCAACTTCTTCGTTCCAACAAATTGCTGCTCGAATATCTTGATGCTTATTTGCAGTCATAGCAACACCGTTGGCACTTCCACAAATAAGTATACCAAGTTCTTGTTCTTCCTTTTTAATTCCTAAAGATAAAGGGTGAACATAATCAGGGTAGTCAACAGATTGATCGGAATGAGTTCCGTAATCCTTAACCTCGTGTTTCAATTCAATTAAAAAGTCTATCAACTCTTGTTTGTATAAGAATCCAGCGTGATCGCTACCAATTGCTATTTTCATTGTGCTTGTTTCTTTGCTCGTTTAAGTTTTTTCTTTTGCACGCGGGCAGCAATAAATATACTTATTTCGTATAAAATAAATAAAGGGAAACCAATTAATAGCTGAGTAGCAATATCTGGCGTTGGTGTTAATATCGCAGCAGCTATTAAGATTACTAAGATAGCATGTCTTCTGAACTTTTTCATCAAGGCAGCTGTAACAATTCCGAAGCGAGCTAAAATGTAAATAACTAAAGGTAGTTGGAACAAAAGTCCAGAAACAAATGAGATAGTTGCAACGGTTGATATATAAGAACTTATGGCAATTTGGTTCTGTATTTGTTCACTTAAGGTATAATTCGCTAAAAAATTGATTGACATTGGACAAACGATAAAATAGCCAAACGACAGCCCGATTGAAAATAGAATAGTTACTGTAAATACAATTCCACGTGTTGTTGATTTTTCAACATTGTAAAGTGCAGGTTTTAGAAATCTCCATATTTCCCAAACTAAGTAAGGAAAGGTAATTATTAACCCCGCCATAAACGATATGAAAAAATGTTTGGTAAACTGACCAGCCATTTGAGTGTTCAATAACTCAAAGGATATTTTCTGAACACAAATAGATTGTGGAAGTGAAAAATGAGCAACTAGCTTACAAAGCAATTGATAGGTGATGAAATTAGGGTTTTTGGGCCCCAAAATAACAACATCAAAAATAAAGTGTTTGAAATAAAAAGCGAAGCCTGTAGCAATTAATAATACTATTACTGAACGTAATAAATGCCATCTTAATGCTTCTAGGTGCTCTAAAAACGACATTTCAACATCTGCACTGCCGTCTGTTCTTCCAGACACTTCTTTTGTTTCAGCCATTGTTGCTGAACCTACATCTTAAATGTTTCCATAAACTTAGTGGTGAAATTACCAGCTTTAAAGCTAGGGTCATCCATAAGTTTTAAATGGAAAGGAATTGTAGTTTTCACACCTTCAATTACAAACTCCTCTAATGCTCTTTTCATTGTGTTAATAGCTTCCTCACGGGTTTGTGCAACACAAATCAATTTAGCAATCATAGAATCGTAATTAGGTGGAATTGTATATCCAGCGTAAACGTGAGTATCAACTCTTACTCCATGTCCACCTGGTGAGTGAAAATGTGTGATTAAACCAGGGGCTGGTCTAAAATCATTATCAGGATCTTCGGCGTTAATTCTACATTCAATAGCATGTAAATCGGGGGTGTATGACTTCCCTGAGATTGGAATACCAGCAGCTGCCTTAATTTGTTCTTTAATTAAATCGTAATTAATAACTTCTTCAGTAACACAATGTTCAACTTGAATTCTTGTGTTCATTTCCATAAAGTAGAAATTACGGTGCTTGTCAACAAGAAACTCTATTGTTCCTACTCCTTCGTATTTAACGGATTTAGCACCTTTAATAGCTGCTTTACCCATACGCGTTCGAAGCTCATCAGTCATAAATGGAGAAGGGCTTTCTTCAACTAGCTTTTGATGTCTACGTTGAATTGAGCAGTCTCTTTCTGATAAATGACATGCTTTTCCATACATATCTCCAATAATTTGAATTTCAATATGTCTTGGGTCTTCAATAAACTTTTCTAAATAAATACCGTCGTTGCCAAATGCAGCACTAGACTCTTGTCTTGCACTATCCCAATGTTCTTGGAATTCCTCTGCATTTTTAACCAGTCTCATTCCTTTACCACCACCACCAGCAGTTGCTTTTAGCATGATTGGGTATCCTATTTTCTCTGCAACCTTCTTACCGTCAGCAACATCTTTTATTAAGCCATTAGATCCAGGAATAGTAGGTACTCCTGCTTTGTCCATAGTGGCTTTGGCATTGGCTTTATCACCCATGCCTTCAATCATTTCTGGAGAAGCTCCAATAAACTTAATACCGTTGTCAGCACAAATAGCCGAAAACTTTGCATTTTCTGCTAAAAACCCATAACCAGGATGTATTGCATCGGCATTAGTGATTTCTGCAGCTGCAATTATACTAGAGATTTTTAAATAAGATTCTGCAGAAGGAGGAGGTCCAATGCAGACAGCTTCATCAGCAAATCTTACGTGTAAACTGTCTTTATCCGCTGTAGAATAAACTGCAACAGTTTTAATTCCCATTTCCTTACATGTACGAATAATTCGTAGTGCAATTTCACCTCTATTGGCGATAAGAATTTTATTGAACAATTTGGCTTCGGCCATTTTGAGAAGGGTTTAAGCTGAAAATAAAATTATTAAGAAGGATCAACTAGAATTAATGTTTGATCATACTCTACTGGAGAAGCGTTATCAATGATAACTTTAACCACTTTCCCTGAAATTTCACTTTCAATTTCGTTAAATAATTTCATTGCTTCAATTACACAAACTACATCACCTGGTTTAATTGTGTCTCCTACATTTACGAAAGAGTCTTTGTCTGGTGATGAAGATCTGTAGAAAGTTCCAATCATTGGCGACTTAATAGCTACGTATTTACTATCATCATCAACTGGCGCTGCCGAAGCGGTATCAGAAGCTGCTGCTGGAGCGCTTTCTGTTGAAGCTACTTGCCCTGCAGGCATAGATTGCATTGCTTGAGGAGATTGATAGAACATTTCAGTTGTTTCTTTTCTCTCTTTTTTTGCTTTGATAGTAATCTTAAAATCGTCCTTTTCTAGAGCTACTTCGCCAACTCCTGATTTTGAAACAAACTTTATTAGGTCTTGTATTTCCTTTAAGTCTAACATGCTTTATCGATTATTGATTTATGTACCTTTTGCCAAAGGTACAAGGTTTTTTAAATTTCTCTAACTATCGTACGCCCACTTTATATAAATACTTCCCCACGTAAATCCACCTCCAAAAGCAGCCAATACAATATTGTCTCCTTTTTTCATTTTCTTTTCCCATTCCCATAGGCATAAAGGAATAGTTCCGTTGGTAGTATTGCCATATTTCTGAATGTTTAACATTACCTTTTCAGGTCCTATTCCCATTCGTTCTGCTGTGGCATCAATAATTCTTTTGTTTGCCTGATGTGGCACTAACCAAGCTACATTTTCTGCAGTTAATTGGTTTCGCTCCATTATCTGGAAAGCTGAATCTGCCATATTTCTTACAGCAAATTTAAATACTGCTTTTCCTTCTTGATAAACATAATGTTCTTTTGCGGCAACGGTTTCTGCTGAGGCAGGTTTTCTCGACCCTCCAGCTTTTTGGTGCAAGTAAACGTGGCCCGAGCCATCTGATTTACATATAGCATCAATAACGCCATTGCCAGTAATGTCTGGCTCTAATAGCACAGCACCAGCACCATCACCAAAAATTATACAAGTTGCCCTATCTGTATAGTCAATTATTGACGACATTTTATCTCCACCAACAACTACAATTTTTTTATAAGCTCCTGATTCGATTAATCGAGCTGCGGTATTTAAACTGTAAATAAAGCCACTACATGCGGCTCCTATATCAAAACTAAATGAGTTTGTTGCACCAACTTGATCTGCTATTAAGTTTGCAGTTGCGGGGAATGGCATATCTGGAGTAACGGTTGCGCAAATTAATAATTCAATTTCTTTTGGGTCTAAATTGGCTTTTTTTAGAAGAAGTTTTACAGCTTCAGCTCCCATATGAGAGGTGCCTTTGCCTTCACCCTTCAAAATACGACGTTCTTTAATACCTGTACGTGATGTTATCCATTCGTCGTTAGTATCAACCAATTTTTCTAACTCTTTGTTAGTTAGTTTATATTCGGGAACGTAACCCGCAACAGCGGTAATAGCCGCGTGAATTTTGCTCATTTTGGCTTTATTCTTTAGTTTTTGTTAATAATAGCATGCCGATTTTCGACGCATTATTTCAATATTAACTAAAAATCTTTTTGATTTTTTCCGTTAAGTTACTTGATTTAATTTGATACGCTTGCAAAATCATGTTTTTGATAGCGGTCGAATTAGAGATGCCGTGACCAATAATAACTGGTGCATTTACGCCTAAAATTGGACTTCCACCATAGTTTTCATAGTTGAAGCGATCAAAGAAATCATTTGTGAAGTTATACTTTCTTAGATAGGAATAAAACGACTCGGCTGATTTTAATATGATATTTCCTGTAAATCCGTCTGTTACAATAACATCGGCTTTAGCATTAAATAAGTCTCTTCCTTCTATGTTTCCAATGAAGTTAATTTTTTCTTGCTGGGAAAGTAATTTATGAGCCGTTTGAGAAGCGAGATTGCCTTTTTCTGCCTCTTCACCAATGTTCATGAGGCCTACTTTTGGGTTTTCTATTTCTAGGATTGCTTTCGCGTAAACTGACCCTAATAGGGCGAATTCTTGTAGAAGTTCTGGCTTGCAGTCTGCGTTTGCTCCAACATCCAGCATTAATCCATATCCACCAGATTCTTTTGGCACTAAAGTAGCAATTGGTGGTCTAGAAATTCCTGGAATAGGCTTTACAGAATAAACAGCACCTACAAACATGGCACCTGAATTTCCTGCACTTGCAAATGCATCTACTTTCCCCGTTGTTAGCAAATGAAAACCAATACCAATACTTGATTTAGGTTTTTGCATTAAGGCCTTAGTTGGGTGTTCGCCCATACCTATTACCTCATCAGTATGTATAATACCGAATTTATCTGCCATTCCTGCTTCTTCTAAAGCAGGTTTTATTTGTTTTTCATCTCCAATTAAGGTTAGAATAACTTCTTTTGGAAGTTCCTTTCTTGCCTCAATTGCGCCTGAAAGTGTAGATTGTGGAGCAAAATCCCCACCCATAATGTCTATCGCGATATTCATAAAAGATAGGGGAGAACTAGTTCTCTTCTGTCTGTTCTATGATTAGCTTACCATTTAAATAAGTGTTTCCATCTACTACATATGCTCTATGAGGTAAATGAGTTACACCAGTTGTAGGACATTTTGCTACAGCAGCTGGCGTAGCTTTATAATGAGTTCTACGCTTATCTCTTCTGGTTTTCGATATTTTCCGCTTCGGATGTGCCATAATCGGTTTATTTAATCTTTATAATTTTTTAAAGCATCCCATCTAGGGTCTACTTCAGTCTCTTTTATCTTTAATAATTCAATTTTTTCAATCATTTCCATATTACAAGTAGCTTTTTTAGGCTCTTCACAGCCTACTACCATTGGAAGGTTTAAATTGCAAAATTCGTAAATCAAATGACGTACGTTAAATATTGAATGGGAACGAGAAATGAAAATAATATCATCTGTATCATCTTCTTCACCGTCTGTTTCCTTTACAATTACCTCGTTTGTGGCATAAATGTTCCTTACGGTTTCATTCATGCATTTATCACATTCTAAAGTTACACTGCCCTTAATTTTGAATGTTACTTCGAAATGAGTGCTGTGCTTATTAAGCTGTATTTCAATACTTAACTCGCTTTCACGAATTAAACTATCTTCAAAATCATCAAAAAAAGAACTATTTATTTCATATTGAAATAGAGTTACTCCTTCTACTAATCCTTCATATGCGATATCATAAACATCGGTTTTCATCTGAACTCTGTTTCAATTAGCCTGCAAAGGTACTAATAAATAGAATTAAATCACCAAAATACTTTGCTTATATTTTACAATTAATTTGCTGATTGTTCTCTATTTAATTCTGATTGCCATTACTATTATGTCTGTTTCTCACAATGGTAATAGCACTCAGTATTGCTTCTTTAAAACTTTTTTCGCTTGCAATGTTTTTTCCCGAAATATTAAACCCCGTTCCATGATCAGGTGAAGTGCGCACTATATCTAGTCCTGCACTGTAATTTACACCCATTCCAAAACTTAATGCCTTAAATGGCGCTAAGCCCTGGTCATGATACATAGCCAAAATTCCATCATACTTTTTAAATTCACCACTTCCAAAAAATCCATCTGCAGCAAAAGGCCCATTCAGATTGTAACCTTCTGAAACTAATTTTTTCATTGTAGGAATAATAATTTCAATTTCTTCCATTCCTATTATGCCTCCATCTCCTGCATGTGGGTTTAACCCTAATATAGCAATATTGGGTTCGCTTATTCCAAAATCTAAATTCATTGAACGACTTAGAATTTTAATTTTTTCAATTAGAGCTAGTTCAGATATTGATGAGGCGACCTTACTTATAGGTATATGGGCCGTTAATAAAGCTACTCTTAACCCTTTATTCATTAAAATCATCAAAGGCTTTTTTTGGCATTTCTCCTCAAAGTAATCTGTATGCCCAGCATAGTTAAATCCGGCATCATTCATTACTTTTTTATGTATTGGTGCCGTAACCATTGCGTGAATTTCACCTTCAATGGCAGCATTTGTGCATTGTTCTAAAGAAGAAATAGAAACTTGTGCTAAAGCTAAATCTTCATTTCCAAAAATGATTTCACCTTCATTTGGGCCAGAATATAAGCAGTTTATAGTATCATGCCTTACTTCATCAATAGTCTGAATTTCATTTAACTGAGGGATTGAAAGACCTAAATAGTTTGCTGTTTTTTGAACATATTTAGTGGGACAATATAGTATGTAATTAGCTTGATTTAAAATAGTTATATCGGATAAAGTCTTTAAAAACACTTCAAGTCCAATCCCATTTAAATCTCCACAGCTTATACCAATAGTGGCTTTCTCGTTCATAATTTTATCTTTGCAAAGCAAGTTTATTTTTAAATCTACAACAATTAAACAATTGGTAAAGCCCAAAAAACATTTAGGTCAGCATTTTCTAAAAGATGAGGTTATTGCTAGAAAAATTGCCGATTGTGTTACTGCCAAAAGTAATGATATTGTATTAGAAGTAGGGCCTGGAATGGGAGTTCTATCAAAATATTTGGCACAAAAGTTTAACGATAACTTTTATTTATCCGAAGTAGATTCTGAATCTATTACCTACCTTAATGCCCATTATGCTTTTAACGAAAGGTTGCTAAACAGAGATTTTTTAAAAATTGATTTCAATTTACAATGGCCAAATCGAGCTATTGTTGTTTGTGGAAACTTTCCATATAATATTTCATCACAAATTGTATTCAAGGCAATTGATAACTGCTCAATAGTGACACAATTGTCGGGTATGTTTCAAAAAGAAGTGGCAAAGCGTATTTGCTCATCACCTAATTCTAAAGAATATGGAATGCTTTCAGTTTTATCTCAAGCATTATATGAATGTAAATATCAATTTACTGTAAATGAGGGAGCGTTTAATCCTCCACCAAAAGTAAAATCTGGAGTAATAGTAATGCAGAAAAGAACTATTTCAAGAATCTCAGTTGATTTTAAACTGTTCAAAGGTTTAGTCAAAGCATCGTTTGCTACACGAAGAAAAACTTTAAGAAATTGCTTGAAAATGTACAATTTTGAAACGAATCTCGAAATCGAGAATTTACTTCAAAAACGAGCAGAACAGCTAGAAGTGGAACAATTTGATTTTTTAGCTAAACATATTGTACATGGATAATTCAACAATTCTTATAGTAGATGAAGTTCATGAAGCTCTTCATAAAAAATTAAAATCACACAATTATGCGATTGTGGAACTACTTAATTCAACCTATACTTGTATATATGACGAAATTGAAAAGTATCATGGCTTAATATTGCGTAGCTGTATTAAGGTTGATCAAAAGTTCATTGATAAAGCAACCAAATTAAAATTTATTGCAAGAGCAGGTGCTGGTATGGACAATATTGATGTTGATTATGCTGAATCTAAGGGAATTCAATGTATTCATGCAGCAGAAGGAAATGCAAATGCAGTTGCAGAACATACTTTAGGAATGTTGCTTTCAATTTTAAATAATTTTACTAAATCTTATAATGAAATAGTAAATGGTATTTGGAAAAGAGAGCAAAATCGAGGTGTTGAACTACAATTAAAAACCATTGGTATTATTGGATACGGTAATATGGGTCAAGCTTTTGCAGAGAAAGTTGCTCAACTTGGAGCAAGGGTAATTGTGTATGACAAGTACAAATCAAATTTCTCAACGCATTTAATTGAGGAAGTATCACTTGAAAAATTAAAGTTGGATTCCGATATTTTAAGTATACATTTACCCCTAACTAATGAAACAAAGAATTTAATTAATAGTGATTTTGTTAATGAATTCTCAAAGCCAATTTGGCTTATCAACACCTCAAGAGGTGAAATATTGAACACCAATTCAATAATAAAGCTAATCGAATCAGAAAAAATAGTTGGTTGTGCTTTAGATGTTTTAGAAGTAGAAAAGGCCGATAAATTGGCCAAAACCGAGTGGTTTAAACCCCTCACAGCATTTTCGAATGTTTTATTGACTCCCCATGTGGCGGGTTGGACATTTGAATCTTATAAAAAAATTAGTCATGTTTTAGCAGCTAAAATATTAGCATTAAAAGATTGATAAATAGTAAATTAAACTAATGTGATTGTAAACATCGCATTACATTTTTGTAACAATATTGACACTTTTATTTGCACTAAAGTAATATAAGATATTACCTTAGGGCATCGATTGTTTGGTGAAAACTAAAATAACGCACATGGCGAAAAAACTTTACACAACTCTATCTCTTCTTATTATATTTATAGTAACTGCCTGGTCACAAGGTGGAAACGGAGAAATTAAAGGAACTCTAACCGACAAGGTTACGGGTGATCCAATTCCATTTGCAAACGTTATTGTTGTGCAAGGCGGTGTTCAAAAAGGTGGTGCAACTACCAACTTTGATGGTATGTTTTCTATTAAACCACTAGAAGCAGGGTCTTACACACTAGTAGCGAAGTTTATAGGTTTTACTGAAATTAACATTCCAGGAATCATAGTAAACTCGGAAAGGACAACATTCGTTAGTCCAAAAATGAGCGAAGGTTTAGAACTTGATGCAATAGAAATAGTATTTTATGAAGTCCCATTGATTTCGAGAGATAATACAACAACTGGTTCAACAGTTTCTGCCGATGAGATTAAGAAGATACCTACCAGGAATATAAACAGTTTAGCTGCACAAACAGGTGGTGTTTATTCTGCTGATGAAGGTGAGGAGGTAAACGTTTTAGGTTCAAGAAGTGATGCTACACTTTATATAGTTGATGGTATAAAAATTATAGGTGGCCAAAATATTCCTCAAAATAGTATTGAACAGCTTTCTGTATTTACAGCTGGAATACCGGCTCGTTATGGTGATTTAACTGGTGGTATTATTTCAATTACTACTAAAGGACCTTCTAGTTCTTTTTATGGTGGTTTTGAATTATTAACTTCTCAGTTAACAGACAAGTTTAATTACAATTTATTAGAAGCGTATGTGAGTGGCCCAATCTTAATAAAAGATAAAGGAGAAAGCACACAACGCTCAATTCTTGGTTTTACTGCAAGTATAAATCTAGTAACAGAAAAGGATCCGGTTAGAAGAACTTTTGGTTTAAGTCGAGTTAATGATGAGAAATTAGAAGAGTTAGAAAATGCACCTCTAAGAAGAAACCCTGGTGGCGGTACATTATCTGAGGCTGAGTTCTTAAATGAAGATGATATTCAAGATGTAGATTTTGTTGAAAATGTAAAGCGTTTAACTGGTTCAGTAGCTGCAAAAGTTGATTTTCAACCGGTGAAAAACGTAAACATTACATTTGGGGGTAATGCTAACTTTAGAGATGGTAATGATTTTAATTACTCTAGCTCTTTATTGAACTATAAAAACTACCAAAGCAGACAGGAAAATGATGCAAGGGGTTTTGTACGTTTCACTCAAAAATTTGGAGATCCACTAAATTCAGAAGAATCTTCATCAATTTTGAAAAACGCTTACTATACCATCCAAGCAGATTACTCAGTAAGTAATGTTAAAGTTCAAGATGAATTTCACGGGGAGAATATATTTGATTATGGATATATTGGAAAGTTTGAAACTCAACGGACAAAATTTTATGAAAGAAGCGTAAATGCTGGTGGTGGTCCAGATACAGTATTTCATTCAGGATTTGTTGATACTTCAGTTAACTTTACACCAGGTGGTGTTAATGAAGTTAGAGAAAACTATACTAAACAATTTTATTCATTTGCTCAAGAGGATGGAAATAATCCAGCAACTTTAAATGATATAATTCAAGGTGGTGGATTAGTTAATGGATCCAACCCAAATTCTATATATAGTATTTGGACAGCACCAGGTGCAAACATTAGTAGTTATGGCTATTCAAATAATACTCAATTTAGTTTTAAAGCGTCAGCGTCATCAGACATTGGAAATCACGCATTGAGCTTTGGTCTAGAATATGAGCAACGTACAGATAGGTCATATTCATTAGGTGCAACTGGTTTATATTCTGTAGCACGTCAACAATTAAATTTACATCTACGAGAGTTAGATTTAGCTAACCCAATTTATGTAACAAATTCTGATGGAGTGTTCCAAGATACAGTACTTTATAATCGTTTTGTTGATAAAGGGAATCAAACAGATTTTGATAGGAATTTACGTGCTAAACTAATTGAAGACAAAGTAAAAATTAATGGTGAGCTTGTAAATGAAACTACATTTATCGATGTGGATAATTTAGATCCTTCACTATTAGACTTGTCATTATATGGACCAGATGATTTATTCAATGGTGGAACGCCAACAAGTAAATTAGTAAATTATTACGGTTACGATCACTTAGGTAATAAAAATACTGCTAGAGTTGATTACTTAGACTTCTTTAATGATGAAGTGAACAGACCAATAGGACCTAATCAACCAATTTACATTGCAGGTTATTTAGAGGATAGATTTAGCTTTAGAGACTTAGTTTTTCGTTTAGGAGTTAGAGTAGAGCGTTACGATGCAAACACTAAAGTTTTAACGGATAGATTTTCATTGTATCCTGTGAGAACAGTTGGTGAAGTATCTTCACTAAACGGCGGTATTTCTGAAGTGTCACATCCAGACAATGTTGGTGATGACTTCGTTGTTTACGTAAACAATCCAACTAATCCAAACAGAATAATAGGTTACCGTAGTGGGGATGTTTTTTACGATAACAATGGTAATGCAATTCAACAAGGTCGTGAAGATGCAATTTTAACTCAAGCACTTGAGATCAATGGTTCTGTACCTTCTGGTGATGAAATTGCTCCATATATTTCTGCTGAAGCGGAAAGAGATAGTAGAGGTAACCTAACATTAGGTGCACCATCGTTCAAGGATTACGAACCACAAGTTTCTGTTTTACCTAGAATTGCATTCTCATTCCCAATTTCTGATGAAGCGTTGTTCTTCGCAAATTATGATGTGTTAAGTCAAAGGCCAACAGAAAGAACATTAACTAACCCTGATGATTATTTCTTTTTAGAAACTGGAGCGGATAATAGTTTGAACAATCCTGATTTAAGACCAACTAGATCAATAAATTATCAAATTGGTTTCCAGCAAAAACTTAACCAACGTTCAGCAATTAAATTTGAAACTTTCTATAAAGAGTCAAGAGACAATATTCAAGTAACCAATTTAACTGTAGCTTATCCAAATGCTTATACAACATTTTTAAATATTGATTTTGGAACTGCAAAGGGTTTAGTTGTTACGTATGATCTAAGAAGAGCAGGTGAAAGTAACGTAAGTGCTAATATAAACTACACATTAACATTTGCTGAGGGAACTGGGTCAGGTTCTGGTGCAGGAGCTAACCTTGCAACATTAGGTCTTCCGAATTTAAGAGTACCTACTGCATTAGATTTCGATCAACGACATAGAGTAGTTGCCCGTATTGACTATAGATATGGTGAAGGAAAAAAATACAATGGACCAGAATGGGGAAGAAATGTATTGGAAAACTTTGGCGTGAATTTAAGATTTAATTTAGGATCAGGTACGCCATTTACTAGACAGTCAAATGCATTAAGACTTGCAGATATTAACACTGATCAAAGACTTAGAGCTTTAGATGGTTCAATTAATGGTAGTCGTTTACCATGGACTTCTAGAATTGACCTTGGTATTGATAAGCAATTTAATTTCAAATCGGAGGATAAATCTAAAAATGGAGTTGGTTTGAATGTTTATGCTCAGGTGTTAAATGTGTTTAATGTAAGAAATACAATTACCGTTTATAGATTTACAGGTAACCCTGGAGATGACGGCTATTTAACATCAGCGCAAGGTATTTCAACAATTGCAACTCAAAATAATCCAGAGTCATTTGTTGCCTTATATACAGAAAAAATTAACAATCCATTTAACTATAGTTTACCTCGATTTATTCGAATCGGTGCACAAATTAGTTTCTAGAAAAATTTTAACTTAAATAGAGATGAGAATAAGATTATACTTCGTTTCAATTATTTCCTTACTTATAGTTTCTACAGCTTTTGCTGAGAAAAATGTAGGGTTTAATAAAAGAGATACCTATAGAGCATCGTCAAAGTCCTTTAAGGTTTTGGCCGATTGTGAACCAGCACAAGCTAATGTTGATTTAGATGTAAATAACGTAAGAGCAACTATTCTTGCAGGTGGTGACATGTGGTGGGATTTAACCAATGCTAAATATGAAATCCCTAAGGTGAACCCAGGTTCTGGAGAACCTTCTAGAAACATGATGTTTGCTGGAGCTCTATGGTTTGGTGGAGTGGACGCAGGCGGTAACTTGAAAATTGCTGCGCAAACTTATCGTCAAACAGGAGTTGACTTTTGGCCTGGCCCTTTAGATACTGTTTCTTCTAATATTTCTCAAGAAAGATGTAAGTTTTGGGATAAGCATTTTAAAGTAAACAAGCTAGAAATTCAACGATTTATGGATAATACTATAAGTCCAGATCCTACATATATTGAGCCTGAAGTAATTTCTGAATGGCCTGGTCAAGGTGGTTTTGGTGAAACTCAAAACTTAGCGCCTTATTTTGATTTTGATGGTGATGGTACTTACAGCTCAGGTGCTGGAGATTTTCCATTATTGCCTGGTGATGTTGTAACAGGTGATGGTGCAACTCCTTTAATTGCTGAAGGTGCTGACCAAATGATTTGGTGGGTTTACAATGACAAAGGTGATGTTCATGGTGAAACAGGTGGTGACCAAATTGGTATTGAAATTCAAGTAACGGCTTTTGCATTTGCAACTGGTGATGCAATTAATGACATGACTTTTTACAAGTATAAAATTGTAAACAGATCTAATTCTTTATTACAAAACACCTATTTTGGACAATGGGTTGATTCAGATGTTGGTTTTGCATTTGATGATTATGTTCAATGTGATGTTGGGAGAAGCTTAGGAATTTCATTTAATGGTGATGATTTTGATGACAACTTAAATGGTTATGGATTAAATCCTCCGTCTATTGGTGTAGATTTCTTTGAAGGTCCAATTGGAGATGATGGTAATGAATTAGGATTAGCAAAATTCATGTATTACAACAATGATGCAAACCCTGCTAGTGGTAACCCAGATGGTGCTCAACATTTCTACAATTACCTAAGAGGTATTTGGGGTGATGGAGTTCCAGTATCATATGGAGGTACAGGTTATAATCCAAGTAATTCTGATTTAGCAAATTACATGTTTCCTGGTCAAACAGATCCTGATCATAACAATAACTGGACTGAAATTACTGAAGGTAATGTTCCTGCAGATAGAAGATTTTTACAATCGGCTGGACCTTTTACGTTATTACCAGGAGCGGTTAATAATATTACTGTTGGTTTAGTTTTCGCTAGAGCAACATCTGGTGGAGCAACAGGTTCACTTAATCTGCTGCGTCAATATGATGATCAAGCACAAAAATTATTTAATCAAAACTTTAAATTACTCGAAGGACCTAAAGCTCCTAAAGTTGCAATTACTGAATTGGATAGAAAAATTATCTTAACCTTTGAAGATACTTATGATCCAACTGTAGAGTTGTTTAATGAAGAACTAAAAGATGAATTTGGTGGAACAGATATTTACAAATTCCAAGGATACTTGGTTTATCAATTAGCTGAGTCTAATGTAAGTATTACTGAACTAGGTGATCCAGATAGAGCAAGACTAATTTTGCAATCAGATATTCAAGATGCTGTTGATAAAGTGGTAAATCTAGAATTTGATGTAAGTGTAAGTGCTTTCATTCCTGTTTTAAAAGTAGATGGAAATAATAATGGATTAGTTAGAACTTTTTTAATAGATAAAGATGCATTTGCTTTAGATGATGAAAGATTGGTTAACAGTAGACAATACCATTTCCTTGTTCTAGCGTATGCGGTTGCACCAACTGCTTCTGATTTGGTATTCTTGCCAAGTAGTAGAACCTTGGGTAAATCAAATTTAGTAACCTATACAGCAGTACCACACATTACTTCAGCTGAGTTTGGCGGTTCTAAATTGAATAGTGAATTTGGTGATGGAATTCCTGTAATGAGGATTAAAGGAAAAAACAATGGGGGAAATATTGTTGACCTAACACCAGAAACTATTAACAAAATATTAAATAGTCCTGATCATAAAGCTGATACTTTAATCTATTTACCAGGTAAAAGTCCAATAAAGATTGAAGTATATGATCCTAAAGAGGTTCCTGCTGCTGATTTTGAAGTGAAAATGTTCATTGAAAACGGTAGTAAAGTAGCGGGTTGGAACATGATTAATTTAGAAACAGGTGATACTATTGAGTCAACAAATGGAATTACCTCAATTGGTCAAATCATGAGAAAATCTAAAACTGGTGAAATTCCAATTGATTGGGGTTTTATTGCAACCACTAGTGATGTATTGAATCCAGGTGGAGGAAATATTACTCCAGGTACCACTAGATTAGATTCTGTTGCACCAAATAATGGTTTATTAGAAACTACTATAGTTTTTGATGATCCTCTTAAACCATGGTTAACTGGAGTTCAAAATTCAGCTTCTAATGGCGAAACTAATTTTGATTGGGCAATTGGTCTAGGAGCAAACAGTGTTGATTTTGATCCTAATAATGATTTGAAATTGGCATTGAATGGTACCTTTTCAACGTATCAATTTAGTTCTGATGATTCGGCATATGGACCTAAAAAGCTAAATGATGCTTTAGCTGCAGCCCAATATCGTTCTAGAAACGTGTCTGGTTATGACATCAGAATTACTAGCGATAAATCTTTATGGACTAAGTGTCCAGTTATTGAGTTAGGTGGTGATCCATCTTTGGTTGCAAAGGGGACTAAAAAATGGAAATTACGTGAAAGTCCTTCCAAGAATAAAGAGGGTAATGAAATTTCAGGAGAAACTGGTTATGGCTGGTTCCCTGGATATGCAATAAATGTGGAAACTGGAGAAAGAGTAAATATTATTTGGGGTGAGGATTCATGGTATGGAACCGAAAATGGAAATGATATGTTATGGAATCCAACTTCAACTATTCGTTCAGGAGTTGGTGGGGATAAATTTACTAATTTCCCATTTGGAGGTAAGCACTATACCTATATTCAACGTACAAGATACGATGAAGGTAAGAAGTCTCACGAGGTAATAGAGAGTGGAAGTTTTAATGATTTTGCACAGTTTGTAACTGGTCAAATTGATTGGGTAACCATTCCAGTTTTAGCTTCACCTGAATCTAAATTATTGGAAACAGGTGTTACTATTAGATTGAGAGTTACTAAGCCGTATCAAGCATATCCAAATAAAACTGATACTCCAGTTTATGTATTTTCAACTAGAGATTATGCAGCAACTGTCGGGAGTAAAAATATATTGAAAGCATCATTAGACAACATCAGAGCAGTGCCTAATCCATATTATGGTTTTTCTCAATATGAGGTAACCAAAGTAGATAATGTTGTTAGGATAACTAATTTACCCCCATCTGCTAATATTTCAATTTACAGTCCCGATGGAACTTTGGTGAGAAGAATTATTAAAAATAATGATAGTTCATCTTATTTGGATTGGGATTTAACAAATGATAATAGAATACCAATTGCAAGTGGGGTCTATTTAATAAATATTAAAGTCCCTGGAGTGGGTGAGAAAACTATTAAATGGTACGGTTCAATTAGACCAATCGATTTAGATACTTTTTAGAAGAAATCAAAAGAATTAGTAATATTATATAGAGAAACATGAAAAAACTTCTATTAGTTATTGGAATTAGTGTAGGAATTGCCTCGTCTTTTGCTGGAAATCCAGAAAGAGCAGGTAGTGCTGGAGCTAGTGAGTTAAGAATTAATCCTTGGGCAAGAAGTTCTGGTTTAGCGGGGTTAAATACCGCTAATGTTAAAGGTTTAGAAGCAATGAATTCTAACATTGCTGGAATGGCTTTCAACAAAGGAACAGAAATCTTGTTTTCTTATTCAGATTACTTGAGAGGAACGGATATAGCGATTAATTCATTTGGAATTTCTCAAGGTGTTGGTGCATCAGGGACAATTGGGGTACAAATATTTTCAATGAATTTTGGAGATATAGATATCACTAATTTTGATAATCCTCAAGGTGGAATTGGAACATTTAATATTCAATATTTGAATTTTGCTTTAGCTTATTCAAAGGAGTTTTCTAACAGTATTTATGGTGGATTAGTAGTAAGAGCTATTCAAGAAACTATATCGAACGTACAAGCCTCGGGCTTTGCTTTAGATGCAGGAATCCAATATGTGACTGGGGCTAAAGATCAAGCTCAGTTTGGTATTGCTTTAAGAAACTGGGGAACCAAAATGAAAACGGATGGTGATGGATTATCTTTTCCAGCAACTAGAAGAGATGGTGGTCAATTAACTGGTCAAGCAAGAAGTCAAAGTTTTGAATTACCAGCTTTATTAAATATTGGCGGTTCATATAGAATAGATATTACAGAACAAGATGCATTAACTCTTGTAGGTAACTTTACAGCTAACTCATTTCGTCAAGATCAATTTGGATTAGGTGCTGAAGTTATGGTAAGAAATTACCTACAATTAAGAGCAGGTTACAACTATGAGAATGGTATTGGTGATGATTTCTTATCTACACCAGATGCACATACTGGTTTAACTTATGGAGCTTCTGTAGAAATTCCTATTAAAGATTCAGGGTCTGCATTTGGTGTAGACTATGCATATAAAGTAACTAATGTTTTTCAAGGTACTCATGTAATTGGAGTAAGACTAACATTGAAATAATAAAAAATATCTCGAATTTTCTTAAATTAGCATGGAAGGTTGTCTGAAAAGATGACCTTCTTGTTGTTTAATATAGAGTACAATAATGTCAGAAATACAATATACCACAGCAGAGGGTTTAGCTAAACTTAAAGCTGAATTAGAGCATTTGAAAAAAGTTGAACGTCCGAGCCTCTCTAAGCAAATTGGAGAAGCACGTGATAAAGGAGATTTGTCAGAAAATGCTGAATATGACGCAGCTAAAGAGGCCCAAGGGCTTTTAGAGTTGAAAATATCTAAGCTTGAAAATAGCATTGGTATTGCACGCGTCATGGAAGATTCTCAAATAGATCGTACGAAAGTTTCAGCCTTATCTAAAGTAAAGATCAAGAATGTAAAGAATGGCATGGAAATGCAATACATCTTGGTTTCTGAGCAGGAAGCAGACCTTAAACAAGGTAAAATATCGGTTAAAAGCCCAATTGCAATGGGTATTATGGGCTTAAAGGTTGGGCAAGTTGCCAAAGTTGAAGTTCCAAATGGTGAAATGGAGTTTGAAATACTAGACATTACTTAATTCATGTCCTCTCTCTTTACTAAAATCATCAACAAAGAAGTTCCTGCTTATATTCTTGCAGAGAATAAAAACTTCATAGCATTTTTAGACATTAACCCATTAAATGAGGGGCATACTTTAGTGGTGCCAAAAGTTGAGCGGGATTATATTTTCAATAATTCTGATGAAGTTTTAGCTCAAATATTGCTTTTTAGTAGAGATGTTGCCAAAGCAATTGAACAAGTGATTCCATGTACAAGAATTGGACTTGCTGTAATAGGCTTAGAGGTGCCACACACACACTTACATCTTGTTCCTATAAATAATGTAGGGGATATTGATTTTAGTCGTAAGAAGCTTAAAATTGACCCAAAAAGAATGGCTGAAATTGCTTCTGCAATTAAAGCTCTACTTTAATCTAGAAGGGTTATTAGCTATAAAGGCTTTCCAACTTGAACCTTTAGAAGAAGCAACTGAATTTCGTTGTAATTGATGACAAACTGCCACAGCTAGTCCATCTGTGGCATCTAAAGATTTGGGTAAGTTTTTGTTTCCTAAAATTGTTTGCAACATTGCTGCCAATTGCTCTTTAGAAGCATTTCCATTACCTGCCACCGACTGCTTAACTTTACGTGGAGCATACTCAACAATTGGTAAGTCTCGCAAAAGGCCAGCTGCCATTGCAACCCCTTGAGCTCTGCCCAATTTTAACATGCTTTGAACATTTTTACCGAAAAAAGGAGCTTCTAAGGCCATTTCATCTGGATGATGCTTATCAATTAACTCTAAAATAAAAGTGAGTATGCTTTTTAACTTTAAAGCATGATCATCAATCTTTTTCAAGTTTAAAGTTCCCGCATCAACCATTGTAATTTGTTTATTTTGACAGCGAATTATACCGTACCCCATTATTTGAGTGCCCGGGTCAATACCTATTATGATCAATTCTGGTTTTTGCATGGAATAAAAAGCATAGAAATAGTTTCACTTGCTTTTCACAAATTAAATCAATCTAGGTAGGTTAGCAAAGTAATAGTAATTAACAATGGTTAGAACATGGAATAGAATAACGGCAAATTGGTATCTCACAATAGGAGGGGCCATTATATTGCTTTTGATTTTAACTTCTTTGATTGGACCATTTATTGCCCCAGATAAAAGTCCCATGGCCAATGAGATGAACATTGAATTGGCGAATCAAAGACCAGGATTTTCTATCTATCAATGGCTTATTTCAACTAAGAGTGGTGAAACTCAACGAATTTTTTCAAATAATTATGAGTGGCACAAAGACACCTTAATAATTTACCCATATCTGGGTGAAAATGAAATCCCAATAATAAAAGAAACGTTCCTATTGGAGAATCTTCAATTTGAACACACAACAATTGGTTCAGCAGCGAAAGAGCAAGTAGAAAGGCAGTTTAAGGATAAAAAGAGATTTATACTTGGTAGTGATCGTTACGGCAGAGACGTTTTAAGCCGCTTAATTGGTGGTGCTAGAATTTCTTTATCAGTTGGAATAATGGCGGTGGTAATCTCCCTAATTATAGGTACTATTTTGGGTCTACTTGCAGGATATTACCGAGGATGGATAGATGAATTGATAAGCTGGTTTATAAATGTAATTTGGTCATTGCCAGCATTACTTTTGGTGATTGCAATCTCATTTGTACTAGGCAAGGGATATTGGCAAGTATTTATTGCGGTGGGTTTAAGCATGTGGGTTGAAGTTGCTAGAATTGTTAGAGGCCAGGTTTTATCATTAAGAGAGAAAGAATATATAGAAGCAGGTAAGGCATTAGGTTTTTCTGATTTGCGAATAATAACCAAACATATATTACCAAATAGCATAACTCCGATACTTGTGGTAGCAACTTCTAACTTCGCTGCAGCAATACTATTAGAAGCAGGATTAAGTTTTTTAGGATTTGGAGCACAGCCTCCAATGCCATCCTGGGGTAATATGATTAAAGAACATTATGGCTATATTGTTGTGGGATCGGCTTATTTAGCCATTTTACCAGGACTAGCAATTATGATTTGCGTATTCGCTTTTAACATGATTAGTATAGGTTTTAGAGACTTCGTAACGAATGAAGACTAAATAAGGACACTAAACTTGAATTTGGATGTTATATTTGTACAAAATAATGCTGAATGCAGAATAAGACAGCCGAAATAAATACCCTTTCCTATGAGGAAATTCAGCGTCTAATGGTGGTAAAGCAACTTGAATTAAATACGCTTTTAGAAATTACTCAAGCGATAAACAATAATTTAAGTGCAACATCCATTGTTAAAATGTATGAGTTTATACTGCGGTTTCACTTACACATTGGAAAGTTAGTTCTATATTTTAATGAAGGTGAAAAATGGACTTGCAAGTCTTTCTATGGTGTAAATCAAACAGTAAAACTGGTTCATCCTGAAGAAGAATTTGAGAATTACTCAGAAGTTTCTAAATTGGATCCAGGCTCAAATGATTTATTAAAAGGACTTGAAACAATAATCCCTGTTTATCATAAAAACAAGCCTTTAGCTTTTGTTTTAATTGGTGGAACAGAGAAACTTGCTGATACTTATAACGACATTGTAAATTTTGTTAGAACAATTACTAATATTATTGTTGTTGCTCTTGAGAATAAACGAATGTTTAATGACCGAATTGATCAGGAGAAATTAGGAAAGGAGCTTGAAATTGCAGGAAAAGTTCAGAGTATGCTTATTCCTTCTGAGCTGCCAAAAAATGATCGCTTCGAAATTTCAGCTACCTATTTGCCTCATCAAACTGTTGGGGGAGATTACTATGATTTCATTAAAATAAACGAAGACGAATTTATTTTTTGCATTGCCGATGTTAGTGGGAAAGGCATGAGTGCGGCACTATTAATGTCTAATTTTCAAGCAAGTTTAAGGGCTCTTGTCCCTCAAAAATTTTCATTGGTAGACTTAGTTAATAATTTAAATCAGAGCGTTTTAAACAATACAAAAGGCGATAGATTCATCACTTTTTTTATTGGTAAATACAATGTTAAAACTCGTGAGTTACTCTATGTAAATGCAGGTCATAACCCTCCATTTCTGTATATGAAAAATGAAATTCATGAATTAAATCAAGGATGTACTATTCTTGGAATATTTGAAGAATTGCCGTCAATTAAATTTGGCTCTGTTAAAATTGAAGAAGATGGACTTCTTGTTGCATATACCGATGGTTTGGTTGAAATTCAAACGCCAACAGGAGAAAATAATTTTGAAGAGCCAGAATTGCAAAAGTTTATTGAGAAGAATTACATGCTTCCTGTTGATGACTTTAATGAAAAGTTATTGAGAAGTATTGACGATTACCGTGAAAGAAAACTACTCCATGATGATTTAACTATCTTTTGTTTGAGAGCTTTTTAATTGATTGTGATAGATATCTAGAGCAACCAACATTGCCGCCATCGCCCAAAAAGGTACGCCAGCTTTATCTTGATCTAAAAAGTTATTTAAAAACCCATGTACCATATAGGTGAATAATCCTAAAAGGGTACAAATTGCAAGCATTCTGATTTCTACATTTTTTGCTTCGTAAATTACCTTCAAACCTTTATTTACTATCAGTAAAAAAATAACAATTATTGAGAGCATACCTAAAATACCAGATTCAGACAAGGGACCTAGGTATTCACTGTGAGCATTACCTAGGTCCCCTGAAGTTGTGCTTATCAAAGTCATATCTTTTTCTCGCTGAAATGAAGAATATTGAAACTGAAAGGTTCCTGGGCCCCAACCTAAAATAGGCTTCTCTTTAAACATTCGGTAGGCAGAAAGCCACCTGTTGATTCGCTCTGTATTTGAATCATCATTAGTAACATTAGCAATTGATTGTACAGCCTCTTTATACTCATCGTTCTGTCGTTGTTGATTGTTATGTTCTAACTTCATTTGAATGGTGTTAAAATTGACCAATACTAATGCAACACCCAGAGCTATGATGGCCAGAAGATGCTTCATCCTAACTTTAAAATATATTAAAGTTAATAAGCCAAATGCAGCAGCAATGGAAACCCAAGCTGCTCGAGTATAAGATAAAGCAATGGCAACAATTAAAATAGCAGTAACTAAAAATGCAAAGCCCCTAATAAATGGATTGTTTTTATGTAATGCTTTGGATAAAGAAGTAAATAATGGGAAAAAGAATATTAAGGCTAATGCAGCGCCATAGCTTGTATGATCTGGAAAAAATGGTGACATAACCCAATGAGCACTCTTTTTAGTAAATGCATTTTGGCTATGACCGAAAATGGTATATCCAATTACAATTAAAAAACCCATTATAAATAGCCAATAAAAACGCTTGATGTTTACGATTCGTCTAAAGACCTGTAATCCTATAAAATAGGCAACTGCAACAAACCAAATACGAGCTAAGAAGAATTTTAAAGAAACAATGGGCAGGCTACTGGTAATACTGGTGAAACCAATCCAAATTAAATTTATTAAAATCACAAAGGTGACAGCGTCTCTTAGAGCCTTCTTATCATAGCCATCCACAATTAACTTTAAGATGAAAAAGCCCAAGAGGATTGCTAATAAGGGCTCTGTTGGTAGATTTAGTCCAAAGCCACCTCCTACATCTTCAACGTTAACAGAAAAAGGAACGCAAAAAGCTACTAGAAGAAAAATCTTATCAAAAGAAAATACAATTAGTAAAACTAAAAGTAAGGCATAAGGAATAAGCATAACCCAAAATTGCTCAAAAGCTAAACCTACAGCGTTTAAGATCCCAAAACCTAGTAAGGCAATGATTAAACGTTTCTTTTCGAGGCTTAAGTTTTTAAAAAGCATTGCTATGCTTTGCTGTTGGTTTTAACAAATTCAAGAGCAAATAACGCAACAATTGATAACGAAATAGCAGCGAAAACAGTAATTACACATATTAACCATCGAATAGGATAGGACTTCTTTTCAGCAACTGAGGCTTTATTTATTATAAACTTCTGAGGCAAAGTGCGCTCATAATCAATCCTTGCCTTATCGTATTGAAATTTAAGTTCACTAATTTTTTCCTGCTCGTATTCTAGTTCATTGCTGAATAATATAGACTTACCACCATATTTTGAAAGGATTGCTAAAGCAAATTCTAATTCTCCCATTCGTGCTTTTGCTCCATTTATAGTAGCCTTGGTATTATTAATGGTAGTGTCTGGAGTGCTTTTGAATTCAATAAGAACTTCTAAACGCCCTTTGGCATCATTAAAATCTGCTATTGCCTCAGTGTAGCGTTCGTTTAAAATAACAGACTGAGATTCGTAATCGTACAAACCTAAAAGTCTTAAAACATCTAGGCTGTCGTTAATTGTTGATATATAGTTAAGTTTTTCAGCATATTCAGTCTTTACAATTTCAAAGGCTTCTTTTGCTTTTGTTTTTTGAAGATCGTTTTTAGTGCTGTCTAACAAGTCTCCAATGTAATTTGCTATTCCAGCTGCTATTACAGGTTCGGTGTCCAACACACTCACATTTATAGCATTATATTCTGTTCGTTTCATGTTTACATTACTATTAAACATTTTAGTCAGCTGAGTGTTTTTTATTGGGCTTTCTATGTCTATGTCGTAATGCTCATACAAATTGAATTTAGAAATTACTTTATTACGAATAACATCACTTTCTAGAATCTGCAAAACTTGCTCAACTTGCTCTTCTTCTCCAAACTGTAATATGTTTTCCTTTGAGTTTTTATCAAGTAGGGCTCCTGCTACTGATGAAATAGAAGTTGGGTAAAAAATAAGTACGGATTTGTACTTAGGTTTTATAAATATTGGGGAGGAAAAAACAATGGACAATAGCCCTGCAACTGCCGTTACAATTAATATCGTTTTTCTCCATTTCCAACAAAGTGAAATTACTCCGACTAAATCAAAAGTGTAGTTGTACTTAGAATCTGACATGCTTTTTTAATAGAATTTTTACAAAAGTAGCTATTTAGTGCTTTCCTTTTTATCTTGAATGGTTAATAATAAGAATTTAAAGTCTTTAATTGGGAAAAGTTTTAGTGCAATAGCCAGTAAAATGGAGATTGCTATGGAAACAAAAAAGTCAATTGGCCAAGTTCCAAAATAGAAACGTATAAAGTAATTAATTGCCAATAAACCTAATACAAAGCCTAAAACGCGTAAGTACCAATTTAATTTTATTGACAGTTGAAATAAGTTAATACAAATAATAAATTGAATAGCTGTGGTAAAAAACAAGGTGAAAAAAGTGGCAATTGCAGCACCTTTGGCCCCATACTGTGGAATTAAAATTAAGTTTAAGCTAATATTTACTACAATAGCACCTAATGCTATAAAGTTTAAATGACGTAAGCTCCCATTCGCTGTAAGTAAGGTTCCAATTATATAGCTAAAAGCGCTAAATATAAATCCGGCAATAATCCAAATAAATACCCCACCCCAATAAGGTGTTGCGGCTGTATACAATAAGTACATGCTTTGTTTAGAAAAAAACATCAAGGCAACGGTTAAAATTGTAGCAGGAACAACCAGTAACTTGAAATTTAAAAAGACTAAATTTTCGACTGATTGCTTCTTGGCAAGCATACTTGAAAACAATGGGAGAAGAATGGTAGAAAATAAAAAGGCAAACATTGTGCATGCTTCAAGTATTCTAGCGGTAGAGGCATAAACTCCAGCTTCATAAGCCCCTTCTATGTGGAGTCTTTCTACCATTACGGAATCTAATTTCCCATGAATGGCCATGAGTAATGTAAGCAGTGCATAAGGATAAGTTTGTTTTAATGTATCAAGAAAAAGGCTAAAAGTCCAATTCCATTTAAAATTATTGTGTTTATAAAGCAAAATGGCAAGTGCAACAAATGTTGTAAAACTCAATGCCATCATCTGAAAATAAACAAATTGCTTAATTGTAATAGGTTCGGCTAATACAGTACCCCATAAAATAGGCGTTAGAATTATGATGAGAATTAACTTTTCAAGAACAGAAAGGAATGCATCGGTCTTAAAAAGCTGTAAACCACTAACATTAGACCGAAGGTAAAGCAGAAAAGATAAAATTAGTTGATTAATAGCAATGGGTATAAGTAATTCAACCTGATCAAATGAATAACCTATTAGAAAGCCAGTACTAATTACTAAAATAAAAAATAATAGTGATAACAATGCCTTTGTAATACCAAGGCTAGGCAACCATTTTTGCAAGCGAGTAGGGTCTTCAGCAATTGATTTGTTATTGTAATTTGTAATACCAAAATCAAGAACAATGGAAAAAATGAAAGTAAAGTTTAGAAGTGAAAAATAGAGACCATAGTCTACTGGACCCACAATATTTTGCACAGTTCTATCTATACCCAATAGCCAAAAAGGCTTTATCAGGAGATTGATAAAGAGTATAAAAAGTAGATTTACTAGGTATTGTTTTTTCACTTGTTTTGACAAAACATTCTAAACGCGAATATAACACACTTCTTATTGCTATTTTTGCCACAAATTAAAACTATTGAATATTGCAGTAAATACTAGGATGCTCCAGAAGGGAAAACTGGAAGGAGTTGGGCGTTTTAGCTATGAAATTTTAAAACGAATTGTTCATGAACATCCTGAGCATGAATTTTTCTTTTTATTTGACAGACCCTTTGATAAGGATTTTGAATTTGCTGATAATGTTCATGCCGTTTATGCTGGGCCACCAACTAGACATCCTTTTTTATACGTTTTATGGTTTGAGTATACCATCCCAAAACTACTAAAGGCAGTGAATGCAGACCTTTTTATCTCAATGGATGGTCATTTAAGTTTGAGAACTAAAGTCAAAAGTATTACAGCAATTCACGATTTGAATTTTGAGCATCACCCGCAATATTTGCTTTGGCTTTTAAGGAAATATTACACTTTTTTCTTTCCAAAATTTGCCAAAAAGGCTGAACGAATAATAACCGTTTCAAATTTCTGTAAAGAAGATATTAGCAAAACATATAAAGTCAAAAAAGATAAGATTGATGTTGTATATAATGCTTCTTCAAAAGATTTTAACCCCATTAGTGATGTTCGAAAGGCAGAAATTAAGTTAGAATTTAGCGACAATCAGCCTTATTTTTCATTTTTAGGTGGACTATACCCCAGAAAAAACTTACAAAATATGCTTCTAGCATTCGATGAATTTAAAAAAGCAACTAATTTGCCTTATAAGTTTATTCTAATGGGGAATAAAGAGGTAATGGGCAAAGAAAGTTTAACTAATGTTTATAACGGATTAAAATTTAAGAACGATGTGCTATTCGTAGGTCGTATTGAGCCAAGTTCAAAAGCATCTGAAATTATCGCAGCCTCCAATGCTTTTGTTTTTGTTTCTAATTTTGAAGGGTTTGGCATACCACTTTTAGAGGCAATGCATTGTGATGTTCCTATAATTTGTGGTGATTCATCAGCCATGCCAGAAGTTACAGGAAAGGCGTCTTTAAAAGTAGATTCAAGTGATGTGCTGGCTATCTCTAAAGCAATGGAAAAGATTTGTACGGATACTATGATTCGTGAAACCTTAATAACAGAAGGTCAGAAGCAAAGGGAAAAGTTTAATTGGGATAAAAGTGCCGAGGCTTTTTGGGCATGTATTCAAAAAGAGATTAAGCAATAAAATCTTTCAACTTTTTTTGATGGGACTTAGTTAATGCAAAGTAATTCACCCCAGGATTTTTCTCAATATCAGAATAAAGCAGCTCATCGTCACAGAAAAACAATTTGTAACCTTTAGTTTCTAGGAGTTCAACTACCTTTTTGTTTTTGCCGTTAAGTAGCTCGCCATTTATTTCAATCAATATTAATGGCATATTAGTGTTTATTAACTGCTCGCCCCCATTAAGAGCTTCTAATTCATGACCTTCTACATCAATTTTTATAAAATCAACTTTTTTTATTTTTGAGGTAATACCGTCAAGTGTGTTGCATTTAATTTTGACATTCAGCGATTTTGGATTAGCAACCTTGGTTAGTCGAGCTTCGTAATAATTATCTCCCCCAGAAAGATATGTTGGAATTTCCATTAAGGACTCCCCTTTGAAATCTGAAAGTGCAGTATTATGAAGTTTAACATTTCTTAATTTTAACTTCTGAACTGCAAATTGTAAAGTGTGAAAGGTGGTTGGAATTGGTTCGAAAGATAGAACATGACCTTTATAACCTGCTATTTTTGATAATGCTTTAGTATATCGACCATAATTTGCTCCAATGTCAATAAATGTTCCACCTTTTGAAAGTAAATTATCTAGCATTTTTAACTCAGGCTCAACTAGAATCCCTTCACTTTTCAGCTTTAAATAATAATAGTAGCCTTTAAAGTATTGCATTACCTTTTTTGGTAAAATAACAGTTGCCGCCTTTTTTAATAGTTCTTTCATGATAGAAGTAAAAGCAAAGATGGTATTTTTGAACTAATTAGATGCTTAAAAAATATTTAAATAAATCGTTAATTGAGGCGGGCTGCGATGAAGCAGGTAGAGGATGTTTGGCTGGTCCGGTTGTTGCGGCGGCTGTAATACTGCCAAAAAACTACCGACATAAAGTTTTAAACGACTCAAAACAACTGAGCGAAAAGAAACGAGATTTAGTTCGAGTTGACATCTTAAAAGATGCTCTAGCTTGGGCAGTAGGGGTGTGTTCTCCTGAAGAAATTGATGGTATTAACATTCTGAATGCTTCCTTCTTAGCCATGCAAAAAGCTGTTCTAAAACTAGATCAAAAACCAGAACATTTGTTAATTGATGGTAACCGATTTAATAAACTTGAGGGGTATGACCATACCTGCATTATCAAAGGAGATGCAAAGTTTATGTCCATCGCTGCTGCATCGGTTTTAGCCAAAACATATAGGGATGAATTAATGCAAGGATTAGATCTTGAACATCCTCATTATAATTGGAAACAAAACAAAGGATATCCCACTAAGGAGCACCGAAAAGCAATAATGATCTATGGTGCTACAGACTATCATCGAAAATCTTTTACACTTTTGCCAGTTGAAAATGAATTGGAAACCTAATAGGTAAGGGAAATTAATATATTTGCACTCTTATTAAAGCAAAAACAATGAAATCAACAGCATTAACACACGTACACGAGAAACTTGGAGCTAAAATGGTTCCTTTTGCAGGATACAATATGCCTGTTTCTTATACTGGGATAAATTCTGAGCACGAATGTGTTAGAACCAAAGTAGGAGTTTTTGATGTTTCACACATGGGTGAATTTATTGTTCGCGGAGAAGGAGCATTTGATTTGATTCAGCGTGTTTGTTCAAATGATGCTACAAAACTTTTTGACGGAAAAGCAATGTACACCTATCTGCCTAATGAAGATGGCGGAATTGTAGACGATTTATTGGTCTATAGAATTGAAGAAGAAGTTTACATGCTTGTTGTAAACGCTTCAAACATTGAAAAAGATTGGAACTGGATTAAAAAGTTCAAAACAGAAAATGTAGAAATGGTTGATATTAGTGACCGTACTACACTTTTAGCAGTTCAAGGGCCAAAAGCAACTGAAGTTTTACAAAAATTGACTGAGGTTAATTTAGGTGAAATGGGCTACTACACATTCCAAAAAGGAAAATTAGGCGGTGCAGATAACGTAGTAATTTCTGCTACTGGCTATACCGGAGCAGGTGGATTTGAGTTGTATTTTGATAACGAACATGCAGAAAAAATTTGGGAAGCACTTTTTGAAGCAGGCAAACCTGAAGGAATTGAAGCTATAGGCTTAGGTGCAAGAGATACATTAAGATTAGAAATGGGTTTTTGTTTATACGGAAACGATATCGACGACACTACTTCTCCATTAGAAGCAGGTTTAGGTTGGGTGACAAAATTCACTAAGGATTTTGTTAATTCTGCTAATCTAAAAGCTGAAAAAGAGGCTGGAACTAAACGAAAGTTAGTAGCTTTTGAATTAATTGATAGAGGAATTCCTCGAAAGGATTATGAAATTTTAAATGCCAATGGTGAATCTATTGGTGTAGTAACATCTGGAACTCAATCACCATCGCTTAAAAAAGCAATTGGCTTAGGTTATGTTGCAAAAGATGAAAGTGCTGTAGGTACCGAAATTGCAATTAATATTAGAGATAAAGCAATTAAAGCAGTTATTGTTAAGCCTCCTTTTATACAAAACTAAATGCGTTCAATAGAAACCGTTTTAAGTCCTGAGTTACTTCATTTATATGATTTAAAAGGCAAAATTGTAGTTGTTATTGACGTTTTACGTGCTACAAGTAGCATGAGTTATGGAATTGCCAATGGGGCAGAATCGATTATTCCTGTTGCCACTGTTGAAGAATGTCTTTCCTTTAAAGGAAAAGAAAACTATTTATTGGCTGCTGAGCGTGACGGAGAAATTGTGGAAGGATTTAACATGGGAAATTCACCCTATGATTATACAGAAGACAAAGTAAAAGGTAAAACAGTTGTTCTTACTACAACAAATGGCACAAAGGCTTTAAAGAAATCGCTTGATGCAGATAAAATAATTGTTTCCAGTTTCTTAAATGTTGCTGCTACCAGCCAATGGTTGTTAGAGCAAAAAGAAGATGTAATACTACTCGCTTCTGGATGGAAGGGAAAAGTGAATTTAGAAGACTCTCTTTTATGTGGAGCAATCTATTCAAGAGTGAAAGACCATTTTCCAACGCATGATGACAGTTGTCAAGCTTTTGCTCGATTGTATGACACGGTTAAAGATAACTTGGGAAATGTGCTTTATATTTCTGCACATTACAATAGACTTAAAAGTTTAGGAATTGAAAAGGATGTAAAGTTTTGCCTTCAAGAGGATATTTGTAATGTGGTTCCTATCTACAGAGACGGTAAATTATTAGCCTTTTAATTTATCGTTGTTTTTATGACGATCCTTATCACGGTTCGTTTTCTTTGTAATGTTTTTTTCGAAAGCTTCCGTAAGATTAACATCACATTGATTGGCTAAGCACATTAAAATCCAAAGCACATCTGCAAATTCGTCAGCAAGGTCTTTGTCTTTATCGCTTTCTTTAAAACTTTGTTCGCCGTATTTTCTAGACATAATTCTAGCAACTTCACCAACTTCTTCCATTAAAATGGCAGTATTAGTAAGCTCATCAAAATATCGAACTCCGTGAGTTTTTATCCAATCATCTACTCGTTGTTGTGCTTGATCTAAAGTCATATTATTCTTTTCTTTTACTGTCAATGATAATGGTTACAGGACCGTCGTTGTTTAGACTTACTTGCATATCTGCCCCAAATTTACCGCAATTTACTTTGCCTGCGTATTGTAATCTCAAAGACTTTAAAAACTCTTCATATAAAGGCTCTGCAATCTCTGGTCGTGCTGAAGCGATGTAACTAGGTCGATTGCCTTTTTTTGTGCTTGCATGTAAGGTAAACTGACTAATTACAAGTAGTTCTCCACTGCAATCAACAAGGCTTTTATTCATCACTTCGTTTTCATCGTTAAATAAACGCATGTTAAGTGTTTTTCGAATACACCATTCAATATCATCAGAAGTGTCTTCGGATTCAATGCCTACAAATAGTAACAAGCCTTTATTAATAGAGCCTATTATTTCTTGACTTACTTCGACATTTGCATTTTTAACTCGTTGAATTACTACTCTCATACTTACAAAAGAACAAATGCTTTAACACAAAAGCAATTAAAAGTTTTTTAGCAAATAAAGGTGCACTATCTTTGCAGCATATGTGGTATAAAAACATCTTAGAAACAATTGGGAATACGCCCTTAGTACAGTTAAATAAACTTACAGAAGAAATTGATGCAACTGTTCTAGCGAAAGTGGAAACTTTCAATCCTGGGAACTCAATTAAAGATCGTATGGCTCTTAAAATGGTTGAAGATGCTGAAAAAGCAGGTTTACTTAAACCAGGTGGTACAATTGTAGAAGGAACTTCTGGTAATACAGGAATGGGCTTAGCTATTGCAGCTAGTGTTAAAGGCTACAAATGTATTTTTACAACTACAGACAAGCAAAGTATGGAGAAAGTGGATGCTTTACGCGCCTATGGTGCAGAAGTAATCGTTTGTCCTACAAGCGTTGCTCCAGAGGATCCTAGATCTTACTATTCAGTAGCAGCAAGAATTCACAAAGAAACGCCTAACTCATTTTATCCTAACCAATACGACAATTTAAGTAATTCACAAGCGCATTACGAAAGTACTGGACCTGAAATTTGGGAACAAACAGAAGGAAAAATCACTCATTTAGTAGTTGGAGTTGGAACTGGTGGTACTATTTCTGGTAGTGCTCGTTATTTGAAAGAGAAAAATCCAAATATTAAAGTTTGGGGAATTGATACTTACGGTTCGCTGTTTAAGTCATACCACGAAACGGGTAAAATTGTACAAAAAGAGATTTACAGTTACATCACCGAAGGTATTGGTGAAGATTTCGTTCCTAAAAATGTTGACTTCAGCTTAATTGACCATTTTGAGCAAGTAACTGATAAGGATGCCGCGATTTATACTCGCGAGATTGTTAAAAAAGAAGGTATTTGGGTTGGAAACTCTGCCGGAGCTGCAATAGGTGGCTTAATGCAGATGAAATCAAAACTTAAGAAAGACGATGTGGTAGTAGTGATTTTCCATGATCATGGTAGCCGTTATGTTGGTAAATTCTTTAACGATGATTGGATGCGTGACAGAGGGTTTTTAACTACAGAAAAAACTACTGCTGCAGATATTGTGAATGCAAAAGACAATGCCGAAATGGTATCTATTGATGAAGAGCAAAGTGTCTTAAATGCAATTAACATGATGAAACTTCATAACATTAGTCAGCTACCAGTAACGCAAAGCGGTTCAATTATTGGTAAAATTACGGAGAGTGATATTTTCACATCGTTAATTGAGAGTCCTAATATTAAGTCTTCACGAGTTAGAAGTTTAATGACTGAAGGTTTTCCTTTTGTTAAAATGAGCACAACAATTGACCAAATTTCTAAATTAATTAACCAAGATAACCAAGCGGTTTTGGTGATTGATAAAGAAGGGAATAATCATATTATTACGAAGTATGATGTGATACAGTCGGTAGGGAGATAAGTTAAAAAATCAACAACATCCCAACAAAAATCACTACCCCAACCAGCATCATTAAAAAGGTATAAGGCAATAAGTCCTTTGCTTTTAATTGGGTGATACCTAGTAAAGGAAGTGCCCAGAATGGTTGAATCATATTGGTGATTTGATCTCCGTAGGCAAGAGCCATTATGTTTTTGGGTATAGATGCACCCATTTCAAGGGCTGCTTGAGTAATTATTGGTCCTTGAATGGCCCACTGCCCACCACCACTTGGAACAAAAACATTAACTAATGCTGCACTGAAAAATGTTAAGACTGGCAAGGTAGTTTCATTAGAAATGGATAAAAAGAACTGAGAAATTTCATTTACCATACCTGAGTATTTCATTATTCCCATTATACCTGCATAAATTGGAAATTGAATAATTATTCCAGCCGAACCACCCACAGCACTATTTACTGCTTTTACGTATTTGTATAAACTTCCGTGAAAAATCAAACCCAATCCTAAAAGAAGAAAATTAATAAAGTTGAGCTGAAGAAAGGATAAGCCAGTTCCACCAGAAGTGAGTGCCTTATAAATCCCAAAAGAAATAATAACAAGTCCAAAGCCAATTCCAAGAACCTTACTGTGATCTAGTTTTTCAGCTCCTTCAATTTTAGTTTCTTGTTCTTTTTCTTGAGATGATGAGAAGGATGGGATTATTTTTTTACCGGTTTTTCCTAAATAAAATAATAAAGTCGGAACGGCTATTAATACCAACATGAATGAAATTAAATTCATAGGAGAGAGCAAAGTCTGACTTACATCGATTATTCCAATAGTTGACTCTAAAAAATGTCCAGTTTCGCTAGCTTTAAGAGGAGCGGAGCCTGAAAATCCTCCATGCCAAATCATAAAACCACTGTACCCAGCGGCTCCAATTAGGGCATAATTTATTGCAATTCCTTCATTTGATGCTTTTTCACCTACTTTTCGTGCTAAAATTGAACCAAAAATGAGTCCGAGGCCCCAATTGAGGAAGGAAACCAACATAGTAGCAATGGCAACTATTACAACCGCTCTAGAAGTGTTGTTACAAGTTTTAACTAAAGTTGATATTAGTCGGTTAACCGGAGGAGATAGTGATAGAGAATGTCCGAGTACAAGAATTAACACCATTTGCATGGAGAATGCCAAAAGCTCCCAAATGCCTTTTTCCCAAAAGGATAAAACTGATAGGATTTTCCATTCGCCTGTGTTTTGAATTTGAGCAGCATCTAAAGGCATGAACAAGCAAATGAACGCAACTACTACCGTTAAAATAACAGCAATAGTCATTGGCATGGGAAGTGCATTTTGAGCAACCTTTAAAAAGCGTTCAGAAATACTCATTTAGGGATTAATTAAAGAAACTGGGACACATTTTCCATTCATGTATTCATGGGCTGTTTCTGCAAAGTTGCCAATGTATTTTGCTATTTTTTCAGCGCTTATCGGACTTCTATAACCTGGAAAAGCAGTTTCCAACATTTCGGTTTGTACTGCTCCAAGCTCTAAGCAATTAAAGGAGACTCCATCTTCATGAAATTCTTCAGCTAAGCACTCTGTTAAGGTTGCAATAGCTCCTTTTGCCGTGCTATATGCCGCTAAACCAACAAATTTTTTGCTTTCTCTATGTCCACCCATTGACCCAATATTAACCACATGCGATTTGTCAGCCATTTTTAGTTTAGGCATTAAGGCTTTGCACATATTTACGGTGCCCATTAAATTAATGTTTAGCATTTGAGCCCAATCTTCCGAACTAGTGTCCATAAACGGCTTGTTTACCAAAGCCCCAGCATTATTAATTAGGATGTCTATTTTCTCAAATGGAATTTCAGAAAGTTCTTTTTTAAGATTATCACTGCAAACATCAATAGGAAAAGAAGTGATGTTGGGATAATTCTTTGATAATTCATTAAGCAGCTCTTCATTCCGTGAAATAGCAATTATGTTATAATCCTTATCCCCGAAATACTCACATAAAGCTTTACCAATTCCTTTACTTGCTCCCGTTACAATGATGTTCATGAAGTGAAGGTAAATTTTAAGTATGGTTTCTCAAAAGAATGAACGGATTGTTATTCTTGAACTACCGCTTCAATACCCGTATTGTAAATTAAATTCAAACCATCAGCAATCAACTTTTGATTTTGTTTTTCATTATCCATTTTTGAAATAAGATATTCTTGAATTTCAATGGCTAATTCAGGATTGTTTTTATTCATCTCAAGCAACTCTAAAAGTTCCATCGCTAAAAGCCAATCTTCTGGAAATTCTTCTTGCAAAGTATTAAAAATGCTTCTGAAATCTAATGAAGGTACTTTAAGATCTCTACGCTCTCGTATTGAAGCATAAAGCCCTAAAAGCTTTCTAGTTTTATCTGTATAAACTGGTTTAACAGTAGTTTCTTTAGCAACGTAGGCTATTTCGTCGTAAGCATCTTTATCAGCACTTCCGTAAAAAACTGAAACTACTTTTTGACCAACGGCCATATCGTAATCAGTTTCATCACTTGAATAAAGAACACCTTCATTTGGTGAAGTAACTGTACAATTTTTAAACGTAATCATACCCACTTTTCCATTGGCAAAACGAGTGACAGACTTAACAACCCCTTCCAATTGAATTCCGCATTCGTAAAGTAGGTTAACCTTATTGCCTTTAACAATTTTATGTCGTTGCAGTTCTGTTTCAGAAAAGTCTTCTAAAGGTTTTTCAAACCCAATAATCCTACCAACAGGAGCACTTAATCCATTAAGGTGGGTGGTTTTTCCTTGCTGAGGCAATTGCTTATAGTCATAACTTAACTGCGCTTGACCTTCAACTCGAATAAAGTAGGGTTGATCGTCATTATGAGCATCTGCAACCACAAAAACGCCACTAACTTGAGCTCCACTACTTAAAACAGCAGTACAAGTTCCTTTTGACTCTATTGCTTGATTCATTCCGTATAAGCCACCACGTTTAAACGACATTTTATTTGAAAATTTTTCAAGTATATCAGTTAAGTGTTGGAAATTAGGGGTTACAAAAAGTTGAGGTTGAGGTTTAGTGATGTCGTATGAATAATTAATAGTTTCCTCATCGTACCATAATTTTTTAACATTTGGCTGCATGCAAGAATAAGCTTCACCAATTGAGCTAAGTAAACCAGCTCCGTATATTTTTGGATTTTCTAGAGTACCAATTAAGCCATACTCAACTGTCCACCAATGCAAGCGACTTAACAATGCCATTTCTGAAGGGTCACCCAAATTGCTATTCTTTTCTTCTAAGTCTCTTTCTGCAAAAGCAATTTCCTCTTTCGTAGCATTTGGATTTTCTTTTACAATACTTAGATGTCTAATTGCCTCATATTGTTGGTAATCAGCAAAGGAGAACATTGCTTTAGCACCTACTTCTCCAATTGTGCTTAAGTAATCGGCATATTCTTTTTCTGCAATAATGGGGGCGTGGCCAGCACTTTCGTGGATGATATCAGGAGCAGGGGTATATTCAATGTGGTTTACTTGGCGGATGTCAGCAGCAATAACCAATACTTTATAGGCTTGGTATTCCATGAATGCAGCAGGTGGAATAAAGCCATCAACAGTAACGGCACCCCAGCCAATTTTCCCAAGGCTATCGTTCATGTCTTGCAGACTAGGAATTTTGTCAATTACTAAGCCCGCAGCTTTTAATCCAGGAATGTAAGGGTAGTAGGCAGTATCTTTTAGGTAGCTGTAATTCTGACGCATAACGTAGCGCCAAACACTCTGGTCAATAGGAGAATACTTCGGGTAGTTTTGGTCAACCACATACTGACGTAGATGTTTGGGGAGGTTTTTTACTCTTTTATTTCCAAAATCGTTAAAAGCAATAGTAGAATTACTCATTGTTGCAAAGTTAAGCCTATATCAAATTAATAAAAATATAAACAGGTTTTATTATTCGATTTACAACAAATTACGCATGTTCACCTTATCATCCACTAACTTAGCTAAGGCTCCTATACTTACCTTTTCTTGAGTCATTGTATCTCTATCTCTAATAGTTACCGTGTTATCTGACAAAGTATCATGGTCAATAGTAATACACATTGGTGTTCCCATTGCATCTTGACGTCTATAACGTTTTCCAATGCTGTCCTTTTCCTCATAAAAGATATTGTGATCCTTTTGCAAGATTTTCATGATATCTCGAGCCTTATCTGGTAAGCCATCTTTTTTAGTTAAAGGCAAAATAGCTGCTTTATACGGTGCCAAAGGAGGAATTAAGCTAAGTACAGTTCGAGTTTGTTCTCTATCATTTGCCACATAAGTTTCTTCTTTCAACGCTTCGCACATCGTTAACAAAAACATTCTATCCGCACCAATTGATGTTTCAATAACATATGGAGTGTAGTTCTTATTTATTTCAGGATCGAAGTACTGAATTTTCTTCTTGCTAAATTCTTGGTGTTGGCTTAGGTCAAAATCGGTACGACTATGTATTCCTTCAACCTCTTTGAATCCCATTGGGAAATCGTATTCAATATCAACCGCAGCATTTGCATAATGAGCTAATTTCTCATGCTCGTGAAGTCTATACTTGTCTGGCGAAGTTCCAAGCTTTAAATGCCAGCTTTGTCTTTCTTCTTTCCAGTATTCAAACCATTTACCTTCTTCGCCTGGGCGAATGAAAAATTGCATTTCCATTTGCTCAAACTCACGCATACGCATAATGAATTGACGTGCAACAATTTCATTTCTAAAGGCTTTCCCAATTTGCGCTATCCCGAAAGGAATTTTTAAACGACCTGTTTTTTGAACATTTAAGTAGTTTACAAAAATACCTTGTGCCGTTTCCGGACGTAAGTACATTTTATCACTCTCATCTGCCAAAGCACCCATTTGAGTGTTAAACATTAAGTTAAACTGTCTTACTTCTGTCCAGTTTGTACTACCAGATACTGGACATTTAATTCCGTAATCCATAATAACTTGCTTCAACTTTCCTAAGTCGTCACTAGCCAAGGCAGAAACAAAGTCACTGTGAAGTTGCTCTCCTTTTTTATCCCCCTTAATTCTTAGGGCTTCAATTTCTTCTTCAATTAATACATCGGCACGGTATCTTTTTTGAGAATCCTTGTTGTCGATCATTGGGTCGTTAAAACCATCAACGTGACCAGAAGCTTTCCAAATAGTTGGGTGCATGAAAATTGCTGAGTCAAGGCCAACAATATTTTCATTCATTTGAACCATCGATTTCCACCAGTATTGCTTAATGTTATTTTTAAGCTCTACACCATTTTGACCGTAATCATAAATTGCACCTAAACCATCATATAATTCGCTTGATTGAAATACGAAACCATATTCTTTTGCGTGGGCAATTACATTTTTAAGATTATCTTCTTGACTCATACTTGTTGTTTTCACTAAAATAGAGCACAAATATAGAGGGACTTTCAGTATATCTCTTAATTAGCGAGCGGTTTTATTAATTTCGCAAATTATTAAGTGCATTTTTGCGAAGAATTAAATAACAAATAAGTCTAAACGTGTCAGTTTTAGTAGAAAATTTAACCAAGGTTTATGGCAGTCAAAAAGCTGTAAACAATATTAGTTTCAAAGCGGAGCCTGGCAGCATTGTTGGTTTTTTAGGTCCAAATGGAGCTGGAAAAACTACTACAATGAAAATTTTGACCACCTACATTCCTCAAACATCAGGTGTTGCGCAAGTTTGTGGTTACGATGTTCTGGAAAACCCAATGGAAGTGGCTAGAAATGTTGGCTACTTGCCAGAGAACAATCCGCTTTACCCCGAAATGTACGTTAAGGAGTATTTGCAATTCATTGCAGGTCTTCACAAATTGGGCAAGAGTACGAAGAATAGAGTAGCCGAAATGGTTGAACGAACCGGACTAGAAAGGGAGCAGCATAAAAAGATTGCACAACTTTCAAAAGGGTATAAACAACGTGTCGGTATCGCGCAAGCAATGATTCACAATCCTAAAGTGTTGATTTTAGATGAGCCAACTTCAGGCTTAGATCCAAACCAGTTAATGGAAATCCGTAAAGTAATTAAAGAACTGGGTAAGGAAAAAACGGTTATTTTGAGTTCGCATATAATGCAAGAGGTGGAGGCTGTTTGTGATAGAGTGATGATAATAAACAAAGGAGAAATGGTTGCTAATGATTTAACCAAGAACTTGCAAAAAATCACCTCTCAAAAATCATATACCGTCCAATTTGATGGTAAAATAGATTTAAAAGTGCTGAAAAACGTGGAATGGGTAGTTTCGGTTGAGGATTTAGGGGATAATCGTTTTACGCTTCAATCAAATTCTGATAAAGATACCCGTAAATTAATTTTCGACTTTGCAGTGTCTCAAAAAACAGCCATGTTAGCGCTTGAAGAGCATGCATCAAGTTTAGAAGAAGTATTCAAAAAATTAACAAATAAATAATGATTGCAATTCTTAAAAAGGAAATTAGCAATTTCTTTAGTTCATTAATAGGCTACATCATAATTGTGGTGTTTCTAATAATAACAGGCTTGTTTTTATGGGTTTTCCCCGATTCAAGTGTGTTAGATTCTGGTTATGCATCGTTAGATAGTCTTTTTGCTATTGCACCATGGATTTTTATGTTTTTAATACCCGCAGTAACCATGCGGTCATTTGCTGAAGAGAAAAAACAAGGAACGATTGAGCTTTTAGTTACAAGACCAATAACCGATACACAGCTAATTTTCGGTAAGTTTTTAGCCAACTTCTTTTTAGTGATTATTAGTTTGTTGCCAACTCTACTCTACTACTTTACCATTTATCAATTAGGAGAAGTAAAAGGAAATATAGACAGTGGCGCTTTCATTGGTTCATTTATAGGGTTATTGCTTTTAGGCGGAGCTTTTGTTGCAATTGGAGTTTATGCATCATCAATCACAGATAATCAAATTGTAGCCTTTACACTAAGCATTTTTATATGCTTCTTCTGCTTTCAAGGCTTTGAGTCAATAAGCAGTTTGGGCATTTTTGGACCAGTTGATAATTTTATTGAGCAACTAGGAATAAATGCACATTACTTAAGTATTAGCAAAGGAGTCTTAGATACAAGAGATGCAATATACTTTATAAGCCTAGTTTTATTATTTGTTTTATTAACCAAAATCACCTTAGGAAGCAGAAAATGGTAAAGAATAAAACATCCAAAACGAACAATAGCAAAGGGCAAGCATTTTTTGAATTATTTGCTGGCTTAGTACTCCTAATTATTCTAAATATCTTGGCGGGTTATTTCTTTACACGAATTGACTTCACAAAAGAGAAACGCTACACCTTAAATGATAGCTCAAAAGAACTCGTATCTACCTTAGATGATATTGTTTATGTACAAGTATATCTTGAGGGAGAGTTTCCAGCAGGTTTTAAGCGATTAAGAGAGTCGACCAAGGAAATGTTAGATGAGTTCAGAGCTTATAGCAAGGGCAATTTGCAGTATGACTTTGTAAATCCTTTGGCAGATAAAGATCAAGAAACGCAGAAAGAGATTATTCAGCAACTAGTAAATCAAGGGCTTCAGCCAACAAATTTACAAGTAAAAAATGCTGAAGGGAGTTCACAGCAGATAATTGTTCCGGGTGCTATTATAACCTATAAAGGCCGTCAAGTTCCATTACAACTGTTGCAAAATCAACAAGCTGCTGGTCCACAAGAGGCAATTAACAATTCAATTCAAGGGCTAGAATATCAAATTGCCAATTCACTTAAAAAAATAACCACTGTGTTTAAAAGCAAAGTGGGTTTTGTGGATGGACATGGAGAATTAGATTCACTTTCAACGGCAGACTTAGTGTTATCCCTTTCAGATTTCTATAGTGTGGATAGAGTGGATATCTCTAATTTAAACCCAGATAAATTAAACGAAGCAGCTGAAATTATCAATACTTTTGATTTACTGATAATTGCAAAGCCAACAAAAGCCTTTCAAGAGAAGGAAAAGTTCTTGATTGACCAATTTATTATGAATGGGGGCAAGGTTATTTGGGCAATTGATGCTATGAACGCTTCGCTGGATAGTTTGGATGTAGAGGGAAATTCATTGTCCATTCCATTTGAATTAAATATAGCGGATCAACTTTTCAAGTACGGAGCTAGAATAAATTCAAACCTTGTGTTAGACTTAAATTGCGCACCCATTCCTTTAACTTTTAGTGGAAACACTCAATTAATCCCTTGGTTGTTTTACCCAATTTTTGTTCCTCGTTCAGCGCATCCGATAGTAAAAAATTTAGATGCCATTCGAACTGAATTTGTAAGTACAATAGATATAATAGAAATAGAAAATATAAAAGCTACGCCTATTTTAAGTACCTCGCCCTACACTAAAATGCTTTTAAGTCCGGTTAGAGTGAATTTAGGAATGGCTGCTTTAGAGCCAAATCCAGATCAGTTTGACATGAAAGACCAAACAGTAGCAGTTTTATTGGAAGGTAAATTTGAATCGGTTTTTAAAAATAGATTAACTGCTCAAAGTGTCGATTTTTTAAATCCGCTTGACGAAAGTGCTGAATCAAAAATGATTGTTATCGGAGATGGAGACCTAATGAAAAATGCTCAATCAAAGGGAAATGCTTTCCCTTTGGGTTACGATCGTTATACCCAAACCACCTTTGCAAATAAAGACTTTATGCTGAATTGTATAGATTATTTATTAGATGATAACGGTTTATTGGCCTTGAGAACCAAAGAATTTAAACTACGATTGTTGGATAAAGCCAAAGTAAAAGAACAAAAAACCACTTGGCAGATAATAAATTTAGTGGGTCCAGTCTTGTTTCTTGTGATTTTTGGACTAGTGTTTAATGCTATTAGAAAAAGAAAGTTTGCGAAATAGATGAAGAAGAAAAATCTGATTATTTTAGTATTAATTGTTGTTTTAGGTGCTTTGGCCCTTTATTTAGGTAAAACCAGGTCGGCAGGAACCTTAGCAGTTACACCAGATTATTTTGCATTTAAGGATACAGCGAGTATTACCAAAATGTTTATTGCCGAGAAAACAGGTAAGCAAATAACCTTGGAGTTAAAGGATGGTATTTGGTATGCAAATAATATAAAGGCTAAACCTGCATTAGTTAAGCTAGTCAAGACTACTTTGTATAATATTCAAATAACCGCTCCGGTTGCAGATGCAGCCTTGGAGAATGTGATGAAGCAATTTGCTATTGGGTCAAAAAAAGTTGAACTATATTCAGGCAAGAATAAAGTTCGAACCTACTATATCGGTGGCACTACACAAGACGAACTAGGGACTTACATAATGCGCGCAGATAACAATGAGCCATACGTTACTCATATTCCTGGATTTGTAGGTTATTACTCAGTTCGCTTTTTTACGAATATTGAAGATTGGAGAGATCTAGTGATCTTTCAGAGTGCACCTGAAAATATAGCTTCAATAGAGGTGAAATATCCTAAAAACAACCAAGAGAGTTTTAAGCTTGAGGTAATTGATGACAACTATATTACCTTGTTTAACGCCGCTGGAGATACGGCATTTGAAAATGTGAATGGGGAGTTTTTGCGTAACACTGTAACTAACTTTAAATCCATCGCATTTTCGAGATATCAAAAGCCATTTACACCCGAAGAAATGTTCTATGTTTTTAATCCAGGACCAATTGCCGCCCTAAAAGTTGCTGATAGGTATGGCGAAAAGCTAAAAGTGGTACTTTATCGAAAGTCGGAATTAGATCCAGATATGAAAATGGAGATTAGCGAAGCAGGAACCATTATGGAAGATGTTGATGGATTTTATGCGATTATTAATGACAAGGATACAGCTGTTGTTCAGAGCTTTGTGTTTGACAAGCTTTTGGTCAAGTACAGCGAATTTTTTGTAGGTGACGAGAGTAAAAAGTAGAAAATCTGGTGAAGAAAAGGATGAACAAGAAAAAAACTTATTCTCAAGTTATTCACAATCCTTTTAAAGTCGCCTAGTAAAATTAAATTTGCCTTTTGATTCTATTGCGTGAAACAAGGATGGAACACCTTTTTGAATTAACATGAGAAAAGTAAAAAATTAGAAATTAAGCAATTATGAAATTTATTGTATCAACCTCTGCATTATCAAAGCATTTACAAGCCGTTAGCGGTGCTTTATCAAGCAACAACACTTTACCTATTTTAGACAATTTTTTGTTTGATATTAAATCGGGTAAACTAAAAATTATTGCAACTGATTTGCATTGTTCCATGACTACCACTTTAGACGTTGAGTCAAAAGAAGATGGTATGATTGCAGTTCCTTCAAGAATACTTTTGGATACAATTAAGACTTTCCCTGAGCAACCAATTGTTTTTGATGTTAATACAGAAAAATTTAGTGTTGAAATTAGCAATGACAGTGGTAAGTACAAACTTCAAGGAGAAGATCCAGAAGATTATCCAAAATTACCTGAGCAAGAAAATGTACATCATGTAGATATTAACTGCTCGGTTTTAACAGATGCAATAAACAAATCTCTATTTGCTGTAAGTAATGATGATTTACGTTTAGCAATGACTGGGGTGTATACTCAACTAAGTCCAGATGGAATAACCTTTGTAGCTACAGACGCACACAAGCTTGTTAAGTACACTAGAAAGGATACTAAAGCGGCTGAAAGTGCTTCGATCATCTTGCCTAAAAAAGCATTAAACTTATTAAAGCAAGGTTTGCCAGATGAAGACGTAAATGTAACGGTGAGTTTCAACCAAACCCATGCGTTTTTCTCGGTTAAAAACATTCAAATTATTTGCCGACTGATTGATGAAAAGTATCCTGATTATGAAGCGGTGATTCCAAAGAACAATCCGAATAAGCTTACAATTGATCGTGTTACGTTTCTTAATGTTTTAAAAAGGGTTTCAATATTTGCTAATAAAACTACTCACCAAGTACGTTTAAAGTTTAGTGGTAGTGAGTTGCAAATTTCAGCAGAAGATGTTGATTTTAGCAGTGAAGCTTTTGAAAGACTTGCATGTGATTATTCTGGCGAAGATTTAGAAATTGGCTTTAACGCTCGTTTCATGGTTGAAATGCTATCTAACTTAGATTCTAAGCAAGTTCAAATGGAAATGTCTACACCAAGTCGTGCGGGTATTATCATTCCAGCTAGCGATGATGATCAAGAAGAAGTGTTGATGCTTGTTATGCCAGTAATGCTTAACAATCCAGTAATGGCATAATTACTCATGCTCCCTTTTGGGAGTGTGGTAAATTTTATACTCCAATTCCAATTTTTGAAGTTCATTGGCCGTGCTGTCATTTATCGGCTTGTCAATCAAATCCAATAAATCTGGCTGTCCGGCATTTACCCATGCGGTAAGCCAAAAGCTAGCTGTCATATGAATGGATGCTCTCAGTCGCCTCTCAACCATGTTAGAGAGTTTTGAATGGTATGCGCTGCTGAATGCTTCAGAATAAACTTTCTTGCTTGTTTTGCCACGTTTTTCAAAGGAATACTTTTTTGATCCAAACTCCTTTGTTAATTCTGCTTCAAATTTTAAAACAGAATCAACCGCAAGGTTTGATTGTTGAATGATTTCCCAAGTGGATAGTAATGGCTGTTCTAAATAGCTTGCTCGTCCAACAAGTAGATTGTAGTTATCTGCATAGAGTTCAGGCAATCTGCTTTCCCAAAATCCATGAATACCTCGTTGGTTAGTTAAATGCCCGTTGTAATTCTCAGTAGTATGCAGTGGCACATGGGCATCGCCAATGTAATGACCAATATCTGCACTGTGTTTGATGATTTTATCTCGGTCTTTAATCTTGAATGCCTCTGTTAAATTATAGAGTTCTAACTGTAAATTCCAGGGTAAAGTGCCATATTCTTTTAAAGTATCTTCTGAAAATTTGATTACTGCATCGAACCAATATTGCGGAACACTGTCAAAAGGCTGGGCTCCATAATGGTCAATGTCGATGTAATGTTTTGGCTCTTCATTTGGGTCTAATCCACGCCGTTTATCCGGATTAACAGCTCGTTCAGTAATTTCATTAATATTGTATTTATAGAAAGGAAAAAGAGCTGAAGGAAGGGTGAAACAGGCGTTTCTGTTTATTTTCTTGTGTGCGTAAAATCCCCATCCGGTAGAATTTGGGATAAATGCTAAAAATAGAATGAGTATTGTTAAAGCCCTTTTCATAGAAGAACTAAGGTATAAAAAATTCGAATTAGTTGTTTTTGAAGGTCAAAAAAGAAGCTAATTAGTGATAATTGGATAATATAGGTCAAAAATAAGCTAGAGCAATGTTTAACTAGTAGATTTGAAGCTACAAGGTTGAAATTTATTGGCTTCTGAATTTTAACCGATTTTATTCGTTTAAAGCCATTAAAGGGCTAAAAATTCATTAAAATGCTTAGTGACATTTACAAAAACAATAAAATATTGAATTTTGTGCGGTCGTTGGTTTTGTATTCAAATAAATTCACAGTATATTTGCGACCCGATTTTAGGGTAAAGTAAAGAGTAAAGCATGGCTAATCATAAATCAGCACAGAAAAGAGTTAGACAAATCGCAGTTCGAAGACTACGTAACAGATATCAGCTTACCACTACGCGTAACATGATAAAAGAATTACGTGCAACAACTGATAAGAAAAAAGCGGAAGAGCTTTATCAAATCATTAGTTCTAGAATCGATAAGTTAGCGAAACGTAATATCGTGCATAAAAACAAGGCTTCAAACAACAAGTCTAAATTACAAAAGCTAGTAAATAGCTTGTAGTAATTGAATAAAAAATTGAGAACCCTGTCTCAATCCACAAAAGCTGGTTGTTACAGGGTTTTTTAGTAATTAAAGTGAAACCGCAAATAAGTCTGAATTTTCCTAGCAATAGGTTGATATTTAGTTTAATTATTCAGATATTTGCAGTCCTTTTGCAAAGGGAGATATAAAATTATGGCAAGAGTTTGTGAATTAACAGGAAAAAGACCTTTATCAGGTAACAACGTTTCTAAGTCGAATGCAAAGATGAAGAGAAAGTTCAATCCGAACTTGATCACTAAAAAATTCTACTTACCTGAAGAAGATCAGTGGGTATGGATTAAATTATCTACATCAGCTTTAAGAACTATTAATAAAATAGGAATTACTGAAGCGATGAAGCGTTACGATTTAAAAGGTTCTATATAATCTCTAATTAGAGAAAAGAAAGCAGAGTAATGGCTAAAAAAGGAAATAGAATACAAGTAATTTTAGAATGCACTGAACATAAAGGTACAGGCGTTGCGGGAATGTCAAGATACATTACCACTAAAAATAAAAGAAATACTCCAGATAGAATGGAGATGAAGAAATTTAACAAGTACTTAAAACGTGTTACCCTTCACAGGGAAATAAAATAGAATAGTTATGGCAAAGAAGTCAGTAGCAACACTTAGAACCGGAACCGGTAAAGAATTTCATAAAGTAATAGTGGCTGAAAAGTCTCCTAAATCAGGCGCGTATATCTTCAAAGAAGCTATCGTACATGCTGATCACGTGAAAGATTTTTTAGACGGTAAGAAATAACTCGAATCCGAGTAAAACATTATAAAGCTTCCCTTCCTTATGTGAATGGAAGCTTTTTTTATTTTAGACAATGGGATTATTCAATATTTTTTCAAAAAAGAAAAAAGAAGCATTAGACCACGGCTTAGAAAAAACCAAGGAATCGGTTGTAAGTAAAATAACCAAAACCTTAGTTGGTAAGTCTACCGTTGATGCTGAAGTTTTAGACAATTTAGAGCAAATTCTTATTAGTTCTGATGTTGGTGTAGGTACCACCGTTCGAATTATAAAACGTATTGAAGCTAGAGTTGCCAAAAACAAGTATATGAACACGGGCGAATTGAATAAAATTCTTCGTGACGAAATATGCGAGCTTCTTCAAGAAAACGAAAAGGATAATTTCACCGAGTTTACCACTCCTTCTGGAGTAAAGCCATATGTTATAATGGTAGTTGGTGTAAACGGAGTTGGTAAAACAACCACTATTGGTAAACTGGCACATCAGTTTAAAGCTGCCGGTAAAAAGGTAGTACTTGGTGCTGCTGATACGTTTAGAGCTGCAGCTGTTGAACAATTACATATTTGGGGTGAACGAGTAGATTGCCACGTTGTTTCTAATGGCATGGGTACAGATCCTGCAGCTGTTTCTTTCGACACCGTTCAATATGCAGTAGATAATAATTGCGATGTAGCCATTATTGACACTGCAGGAAGATTGCACAACAAAATCAACTTAATGAATGAGCTAACTAAGATTAAGCGCGTAATGCAAAAAGTGGATGATACGAGTCCACAGGAAGTATTACTAGTTTTAGACGCCTCAACTGGTCAAAATGCAATAGAACAAGCAAAACAATTCACCTTAGCAACAGAAGTTACCGCATTGGCGTTAACTAAGCTTGACGGTACTGCCAAAGGTGGTGTTGTTATCGGTATTTCCGACTCCTTTAAAATCCCTGTTAAATACATTGGTATTGGTGAAAAAATGACCGATTTACAGGTATTTAACAAGTTTGAGTTTGTAGACAGTCTTTTTCCAAGTAACTAATGAAAACCAAAGCATTACATAAAGACAAAATCAATATTATAACCTTAGGTTGTAGTAAAAATGTGGTAGATTCTGAGGTGTTATTCAGTCAGTTGAAGAATAACAACTTGGAAGTTAGCCATGAGTCTACAGACAAGTCTGAAACGGTTATTGTAAATACATGTGGTTTTATTGATAATGCCAAGCAAGAATCTATTGATGCCATTCTTCACTATGCTGAGAAGCGTAGAAATGGAGAAATCAAGAAATTAGTAGTTACCGGATGTTTGTCTGAACGATATAAAGACGATTTAGAAAAGGAAATCACTGATGTTGACCATTACTTTGGGACCAACGATTTAAGTGAACTTTTACTTTCTGTTGGAGCTGAATACAAACATGAGTTAGTAGGGGAGAGACAAACATCAACTCCAAGTCACTATGCTTATTTAAAAATATCAGAAGGATGTGATAGACCTTGTTCTTTCTGTGCGATTCCTTTAATGCGTGGAAAGCATCGTTCCAAACCAATTGAAGACTTGGTGAAGGAAGCGAAGCATTTAGTTGCAAATGGGGTGAATGAAATTATGTTGATCGCACAAGATTCCACTTACTACGGATTAGATATTTATAAAAAGCGTGCTTTAGCAGATTTACTTCGAGCAATAAGTGATGTGGAAGGTTTAAAGTGGATTCGCTTGCATTATGCTTACCCATCAGGATTTCCGATGGAAGTGTTGGATGTGATTTACGAAAGAGATAATATTTGCAATTACTTAGACATTCCATTACAACATATTTGTGATGACATGTTAAAGTCGATGCGACGTGGAATTACAAAAGCAAAGACTTACGAATTATTGGATGTTTTACGCTCAAAGTATCCTAAAATTGCTATCAGAACTACTTTAATAGCCGGCTATCCTGGAGAATCATCCGTTCATCATAAAGAGGTAAAAGAGTTCATTTCTAGGTATAAATTCGATCGTTTAGGCGTATTTGCTTATTCTCACGAAGAAAATACTCACGCTTATAACTTAGAGGACAATGTTCCTGATCAGGTTAAGTTAAAACGAGTTCAAAACTTGATGGAACTTCAAGAAGAGATTAGTTTTGACATGAATCAAGAAAAGGTTGGAAAGGAATTTGATGTTTTGATAGATCGCAAAGAAGGTGACTATTTCTACGGACGTACCGAATTTGACTCTCCTGATGTTGACAATGAAGTATTAATTAAAGGAACAGAAAACTACTTACGTCAAGGTGATTTTGTGAAGGTTAAAATAACTGAAGCAACGGCCTTTGATTTGTTTGGGGAGGTTGTTTAATTATTATAATAGTACAACTTCTAAAGCAAGGCCAAATAATAAAGGCTGAAATCAGTTAAGTTTAAAATTCATCCAATCTTAATAATTCCTCTTACATTTAGCCTTTATTTAAATCTATGAGTTGTTTATCTATTCCCTTTCATTCTACAGGCTATTTTTCGGACTTAGTACTCGACTACCTTAGTGGCAGTACAAAATTAGACCCGTTTTTTGAATTTTCTGCAGATCTAAAAGGTTTAGAAAAAGCAATTGATGCTCGTGAGAAATACCCAATAAATAGAAAATCCCTTGTTGAAGTATTAAACAAGCAATACAAAGGAATAGAAGGGGAGAACACTAGTAAAAACATTACCCTTTTAGGGGATGATAATACGTTTACCATAACAACTGGTCATCAGCTAAACATCTTTACCGGACCGCTTTATTTTATCTACAAAATTGCTTCGGTAATCAATCTTTCAAAAACATTAAAGCAGCAGTTTCCAGACAAGAATTTTGTTCCTGTTTATTGGATGGCAACAGAAGATCATGACTTTGAAGAGATAAATCACACTTCCATTTTTGGCAATAAAGTAGAATGGGAACGTCCTTTTGGTGGCGCAGTTGGTGAGTTAAACCTAGATGGATTTGAGAATGCCATTGCACAGTTAAAAGAGTTGTTTGGTGGGAAAGAAACAGATCTATTGTTTCTTGAACTAATAAAATCAACCTATGCTAAAAGCAACTTAGCAGATGCTACTCGAGCTTTTGTTCACGAGTTGTTTAAAGAAGAAGGTTTAGTTATTGTTGATGCGAATGATAAAAATCTAAAAAGCAATTTTGGAAAAATAATTTTTGATGATATAGTGAATTCTGTAAGTCAAGAGAAGATTGAAGAAACAACCAAAGAGCTAAGTAAAAACTACAAAATTCAAGTTTCGCCGAGAGAGATTAACTTTTTCTATTTAGATACGAACTTAAGAGAACGTATTGTATTTGAAGATGGGAAGTACAATGTGTTAAACACAAAACTGAGTTTTTCAGAAAGCGAGCTAAAGACAGAAATTGAATCTAATCCTCAGAAATTTAGTCCGAATGTGGTAATGCGCCCGCTTTACCAAGAAAGCATTTTGCCAAACCTTGCATATATAGGCGGACCAGCTGAAGTTGCCTATTGGTTAGAATTGAAAAGCACTTTTGAAGCATTTGAGGTCTTTTACCCGGCTGTTTTCTTACGAGATTGTGCTTTAATTATTGATAAGATCAGTCAAAAACGCCTTGAAAAGCTAGATATTCAGTGTGAGCGAGTTTTTAAATCAGAAGATGAGTTAATTAAGAACTACGTAAATAAAAACACAGAGAATCAAATTAAGCTCAACGAAGAAATTGGTGACCTAGTTAAGTTATATCAAAAGGTATTAGATAAGGCGAAGGCCGTAGATACAACTTTAGAAAAAATGGTTCGTGGAGAACAAACTAAGGCAATAAACCATTTAAAAACGGTTGAGCAAAAATTGATTCGTGCAGAAAAGCAGCATTTTGATACAGAGATAAATCAAATTCGCACCGTTAAGCAAAAATTATTCCCAGGTGGAGGACTTCAAGAACGAAGTGAGAATTTTATAGGTTTTTACTTACGAGATCCAGAAAATTTCTTTTCAAACGTAATGAGCAGAATTGACGTGTTGGATAAAAGTTTTAAGTTGATTTATTAAGAATGAGTAGAAAGTTTAACCTGTAACCAAGAACTTTCTACTTTCTACTTTCTACTTTCTACTTTTCTCAAAATACTTACAAAAAGAAGAAATCTTACACTCCTCGCATTTAGGTGAGCGAGCCACACAAACATACCTTCCATGAAGAATTAACCAATGATGTGCAACAGGTATATATTCATTTGGAATGTTCTTAACCAATTGTTTTTCTGTCGCAAGCGGAGTTTTAGCATTGGTAGTTAAGCCAATTCTAGCACTCACTCTAAAAACATGTGTGTCCACTGCCATTGCGGGTTCATTGTGCACTACTGAAGCAATTACATTCGCAGTTTTACGACCCACACCGGGCATTTTTTGCAACTCATCCACATCTTTTGGAATGATTCCTTTAAAATCATTCACTAATACTTTTGCCATACCGACAAGGTGCTTTGATTTATTATTAGGGTAACTAATACTTCTTATTAAAGGAAAAACTGCTTCTGGCGTGGAATTTGCAAGTATTTCAGGAGTAGGATATTCATGAAATAGGGCAGGAGTAGTAAGGTTAACACGCTTGTCGGTGCATTGTGCAGAAAGAATTACAGCAACTAATAGTTGATAAGGGTTATCGTAAAATAATTCAGTCTCTGCAATAGGTTGATGAATTGAAAAATACTTGATGAATTCCTCGTAACGTTCCTTTTTTGTCATATTCGTTTCCAAATAAAACCATTTAGTTTTACAATTGTAAATCTAACCAGCAAAAAGAATCGTGTCTTTTACTAATTGCAGATTTAATTAACATATTTTTGCTATCTAATTTAGGTAATAAACCAAATTCATTTAAGAGTACATGACGCTTAAAACTAAATCACTACAATCAAGGGGAAATGACTTAGCAGATCCAAAAAATCAGTTAAAGCTACTTACCGATGTATGCAATACAGAGCGTGAAATCCCAACTTTTACTAGTAAAATGAAGGAAGTGGGTTTGTTTCCGCTAAAGCCACTGGATTTGGAAATTCTACAAATCAACGTAGGATACATGTGTAATCTAACCTGCGATCATTGCCACGTCGATGCTGGTCCAGATAGAAAAGAAATTATGACGCGCGAGACCATGCAAATGTGTCTTGATGCCATTGATATTAGCAATGTTCACACTGTTGATTTAACAGGTGGAGCGCCAGAAATGAACCCTGATTTTATATGGTTTGTTGAGGAACTTACAAAAAGAAATGTTCAAGTAATTGTTAGAAGTAACTTAACCATTTTAGTATCTAACAAGCAATACAAAACCTATCCAGAATTCTTTAAAAAGCATAAAGTTCAGGTTATTGCATCCATGCCTTGTTATACTAAAGACAATGTAGATAAGCAACGTGGTGATGGTGTTTTTGACGAAAGTATTGAAGCTTTGTTAGCTTTAAATGCAATTGGTTATGGAATTGAAGGAACTGGTCTAGAATTAGATTTAGTATTTAATCCTAGTGGCTCGTCTTTGCCACCTGAGCAAATGCAATTAGAGAAAGACTATAAGAAAGAATTGGACGAGCATTTCGGAATACAGTTCAACAAGTTATTTACAATTACCAACTTGCCAATAAGCAGGTTTTTGGAGTTTTTAATTGCAGCCGAAAGGTATGAAGACTATATGTCAACTTTGGCAAATGCTTTTAACCCTATTGCTGCAAAAGGAGTAATGTGCAGAAATACAGTGTCTGTTAGTTGGGTTGGCGAATTATTTGACTGCGATTTCAATCAGATGTTGGATATGAAAACGGAGAAAAACGCTCCAAGACACATTAAAGAATTTAATCTAGCAAAACTGAATGGCAGAAACATTATGCTACATCAACATTGCTACGGATGTACTGCCGGTGCAGGTAGTTCATGTCAAGGAAGTTTATTATAAGCTAAATCTTAAAAAACAGTTATAACCAAAATTAATTAAACTAGTAAACGAGTAGATGGAAACCTATTTAGAAACAACAAAAAACGTCTATAAAGACGCAGCTTTAACCCCAGATGTTGGTCTTTGCTGTACTACAACGCCAATTTGGCAATTACCAGGACTTAAAATTCCTCAAAAGATGTTAGAGATGAACTATGGCTGCGGAAGCACTGTTCACCCTCGAGATTTAGTTAATAATCCACGTACTTTATATGTTGGTATTGGTGGTGGAATGGAGTTACTTCAATTCGCTTATTTCAACAGAAATGTAGGTGGAGTAGTAGGTGTTGATATTGTTGATGAAATGATTGATGTTTGTGCTGAAAACTTAGAAGAAGCAGAAAAACAAAACCCTTGGTTTAAAAAGGAATTTGTAACCTTAGCAAAAGGAACGGCTTTGTCTTT